>NZ_PPQN01000025.1 GCF_002901995.1 Staphylococcus coagulans
TAGCTTTTTAAATAATAAAGTTTTTACAGCAGGATATTTAATCGATGACGAAAATAGTATTAAGTAATTATTTTAAACATTTTACATACAATGGAAAATAATTTCTCTTTGCATTACTAAAAATTTTTATTGAAATATTGTGATAAACATGGTAGATTATATGTGAAAAGAATCACAAATATTGTGATGAATATAAATTTGCAAAATAGGAGCGTGTTTTTCAATGGGAAAAAACAGTAACAAAGTCGTATTAGTTGGTAATGGCGCAGTTGGCGCGAGTTATGCATTTACAATGGTAAGTCAAGGCGTCGCTGATGAATTAGTCATTATCGACATTAATAAAGACAAAGTACTTGGTGATGTACTTGATTTAAATCACGGCGCGCCTTATGCTGAATCACCTGTAAAAGTTAAAGCAGGTGAATATAGCGATTGTGGTGACGCTGATCTTATTGTGATTTGTGCAGGTGCTCCACAAAAAGTCGGTGAAACACGATTAGACCTTGTAGAGAAAAATGCTAAAATTTATAAAGATATCATCACTTCCATTATGGACAGTGGTTTCGATGGTATTTTCCTTATTGCTGCTAATCCTGTTGATATTTTAACTTATGTAACGCTTAGATATTCTGGTTTACCTAAGCATAGAGTCATCGGTTCAGGCACAATTTTAGATACTGCACGCTTTAAACATTTAATTAGTGAAGCTTTTGACGTAGCGCCAAGCAGTGTTCATGCGAATATTATTGGTGAGCACGGCGATTCTGAAGTTCCAGTATGGTCAAGTGCAACAATTGCAGGTGTTTCAATTTATGATGAATTGAAAAATGATCCTTCAAAATCACATCTAATTGAAGATATTTACGTACAAACACGTGATGCTGCATACGATATTATCAAAGCAAAAGGTGCAACATATTATGGTGTAGCTATGGGATTAATGCACATTTCAAAAGCAATATTGAGAAATCAAAATACAGTCTTAACTGTATCAAGCTACCTAGAAGGTGAGTACGGACATAGTGGTGTGTATACAGGTGTGCCAACAGTGATTAATGGTGAAGGTGCAACACGCATCGTTGAAACACCTTTAAATGAAGAAGAAAAAGAAAAATTTGAAAAATCAGTTAATATCTTAAAAAATATGCAACAGTCTATAGAACATCTTTTTGATTAATCAAGACTAAATATTAGACAGACTCGGACATGAGTTCTCAGTCTCCAAAGAAAGCACCCCAAAAATCATTTAAGCGATTTTTGAGGTGCTTTCTTATTTTGTATCTCCAACACGTCATAGACACCGGGAAATTATTTATGCACATCTAAAAGCATGTTGGGCTATGACATGTTTAATTTACATTTATATTCATCTATGATATTTTCGGTTTGATAGAAATCATAGAAAGTTAACCACAAACCTAGAAATGTCAGTCGGTATTTTAAGATTTAAAATTAATTTATTACCAATAAATCAAACTTTTATACATTATGATTGAATTATAATAATTTGGGTAAAGATTCATGATAGGCAGTCTAATTGAATGGGGGCTTAATCATGGCTAAAAAGAAAAACTATCAAGTAAGTGATATTGTGTTACTAGATAATCTTCAAAAAGAGGTTGAATATATTTTTGAAGCGATTGAGGAGAAGTATCATTTATCAAAAGAAGAATTTTTGATTTTACTTACACTTTGGGATAAAGGGTCAATGACGTTAAAAGATATGGATCACTATGTCAAAGTCAAAACGTACAAACGGACAAGAACTTTCAACAATCTTGTAGAGTTGAAATGGTTAGTAAAAGAACGACCATCTGATGATGAGAGAACTGTCATAATTCATTTTAATGAAGAAAAAGAACAAGATAAACAAGAACTGATTAACTTTGCGTGTAACGAAATTGAAAACCGAGAACAAAACTTAAAAGATTTACTGAATTCTATTATAAACGGTTGCGATATATAATAAAAAAACTGGATTTGAGTCCAAAGAATGACTTAAATCCAGTTTTTGTTTTATCTTTTTTCAATACCTATAATAAAAGGGGGACGATTTTGTTGATTGATGAATTCGTATTTCAAGATATGTGCTTTTTGCTGATCAAATGCTGTTAAATATTGCAATAGCGCTTGACTTTCTTCATAACCTTCATCGTGACCAGGGTACACTGCTAACACGATGATACCTTGAGGTTGTAAAAGTTCAAAAATATGTTCTATCGCTTGAATTGTCGTTGAAGGCCGTGTGACAATAGATTTATCTCCTTTAGGCAGATAACCTAAATTAAAAAGTGCAGCGTGAATACGATCACGATGTTTCTCTGAAATAAATTGTGTAATTTTTTCATGACCCGTTTGGTAAAGTGACACATTTTTAAAATCGGCAACTTTCTTTGCGGTGTTTTCAATTGCCGTTGATTGAATGTCACATCCATATACATGACCAGAAGGGACGGCCTGTGCTAAAAAAAGCGTGTCATAACCATTTCCACAAGTTGCATCGATCACAACGCTTTCTGGTGAAATATGACTTTGGATAAGTGATTTTGCGAATGGGAGGATACGTTCAACTATCATAGTTGTACCTGTGCTTCATAGTATTGACCTTGCACTGTACCACGTCTTTCAAGTTCAGTATCTATATCATTCAATACTTCCCATTTATTCACACTCCACATTGGTCCAATCATTAAATCAATAGGGCCATCGCCTGTGATTCGATGAACGACCATTTCAGGTGGCAGTTGCTCAAGTTGATCACATACTAAACTAATGTATTCTGATTTAGACATAAAAGTTAGTAACCCTTTTTCATACTGTTTTACCATTGGTGTCCCTTTTAATAGATGGAGAAGGTGAATCTTAATACCTTGAACATCCATTTGTGCTACAGTTTTAGCAGTCTCCATCATCATGTCATAGTCTTCACCAGGTAGACCGTTAATAATGTGAGAGCAGACATTGATATCATGTTTTCTAAGTTTAGCGACACCTTCATAGTAGCAATTCATATCATGTGCACGATTGATTAAGTCTGACGTAGACTGGTGGACCGTTTGGAGACCCAGTTCGACCCATAAATATGTACGTTGATTTAACTCTGCTAAATATTCAACAACATCATCTGGTAAACAATCTGGACGTGTACCAATTGATAAACCAACGACGCCCGGTTGTTTTAGAGCACTTTCAAATTTTTCACGGAGCACATCTACAGGGGCGTGTGTATTAGTAAATGCTTGGAAATAGGCAATATACTGTCCTTCACGCCACTTTTCATGCATGCGTGATTTTATTTCTTTGAACTGTACTTCTATTGGATCGACACGATTGCCCGCAAAGTCTCCGCTACCCGCAGCAGAACAAAATGTACAACCGCCATGTGCAACAGTTCCATCTCGGTTGGGACAATCGAAGCCGGCATCGAGTGCTACTTTAAATATTTTTTGATTAAATTTATTTTTTAGAAGATAGTTTAATGTATGATAGCGTTTTTGATCAAATGCATATGGAAAATAAACCCCCATGATTATCGTCCTTTCAAAATTCATAATTAAAACGGATTTTTTGATACTGTGTTAAAATTCTTATTAACTGTATTTCAAGATTTTAACATATTTTAGACTAATCGTGTTATAGTGTGATTTAGAGAGAAAAGGAGTGTGTCATCAATGAAAATGCCAAAAGAAATATGGTGGCTTGTAATTGGTATGGCAATAAATATTACGGGAGCGAGTTTTTTATGGCCACTCAACACGATTTATATGAGTCAAGCTTTAGGTAAATCGTTAAGTACAGCCGGTGTTGTATTAATGGTGAATTCATTTGGTATGATAGCGGGTAATTTGTTAGGTGGAACTTTATTTGATAGGTTGGGTGGCTATCGAACGATTATGTTGGGTACGATTATCAGCTTATGTGCAACCCTACTATTGAATTTATTTCACGGATGGCCATGGTATGCAGTTTGGCTCATTATGCTTGGATTTGGAGGCGGCATGATTATCCCGGCTATTTATGCAATGGCAGGTGCTGTTTGGCCACAAGGTGGGAGACAAACATTTAATGCCATTTATTTAGCCCAAAATATCGGTGTTGCTTTAGGGGCAGCTTTAGGCGGTGTCGTAGCAGAACTAAGCTTTAATTATATATTTATGGCAAACCTTGCGATGTATGTTGTATTTTTCTTCATCGCTCTATTTAATTTCAACATGGATTATCATGCGACGGTTAAGCAACACGATACGATTGAAGAAATTGCACATCTGCAGAATAAAAAACATTTTAACGCACTTCTTTTATTGTGTGTCATGTTTGCTTGTTGTTGGATTACGTATGTTCAATGGCAAACAACGATTGCTTCATTTACACAAAGTATCGGCATTTCTATGAGTCAATATAGTTTATTATGGACTATTAACGGTGTCTTGATACTCATTGGTCAACCTTTAATTACACCAATCGTTCAATTTTTCAAAGGACAGTTAAAAAAACAATTATATTTCGGATTGTTTGTCTTTATATTATCCTTTTTGGTGACGAGCTTTGCCAAATCATTTTCAATTTTTGTCGTAGGTATCGTCATTATGACGTTTGCAGAAATGTTTGTATGGCCAGCTGTACCAACGATAGCAAATGCGTTAGCACCAAAGGGTCGTCAAGGTGTCTATCAAGGTATCGTCAATTCAGCTTCTACTGTCGGCAAAGCTTTCGGACCGTTAATCGGTGGGATATTAGTAGACCTCTTTAATATGCAAGTGATGTTTTTATCTATGATAGGATTGTTAGTTATCGCAATGATATTTTTATCTATCTATGATAGAAAAGTGGATCCAAAGATTTTATATCATTAACGATGCTAAAATGAGGCTTGCATATTTGTGTTAATTTTTTTAATATAGATAATGATTAAAGTCATCGGAAGCATAGTTTTTAACGGTTTCATCTCAATGTTTATATATAAGTGAAATGTTGAGTGTAATTGTGCTATTTTCAAGTGATTAAAATGGAGTAGTAACTTAACTGTATTTCTTAAGAGAGCTAGTGGTGGTGCGAACTAGTGAAAACATTAAGTGAACTTGCCAATGTAATTAAATAATAATTAACATCTCTAACTATTTTTATGAAGTGCACGTTTAGCGTGAATAAGGGTGGTACCGCGGCATGAGTCGTCCCTTACCATTGAAGAATAGTTCGAGATGTTTTTTTATGAATAGGAGGATTTAGTAGTGAATTATAATCATCAAGAAATTGAAAAAAAGTGGCAAACGTATTGGTTACAAAACAAAACTTTTAAAACGGAAGATCATTTAGGTCAAAAGAAATTTTATGCATTAGATATGTTTCCATATCCTTCAGGAGCAGGCTTACATGTAGGGCATCCAGAGGGCTATACTGCAACTGACATTTTGTCACGTTACAAAAGAATGCAAGGTTACAACGTACTTCATCCAATGGGGTGGGATGCGTTTGGTTTACCTGCAGAGCAATATGCGTTAGATACGGGTAATGATCCAGCAGAATTTACGCGTACAAACATCCAAACTTTTAAAAGACAAATCCAAGAGCTTGGTTTTAGTTACGATTGGGATCGTGAGTTAAGTACAACAGATCCAGACTATTATAAATGGACACAATGGATTTTTATTCAATTGTATAAAAAAGGTTTAGCTTATATCGATGAAATCCCAGTAAACTGGTGCGAAGCATTAGGTACGGTTCTATCAAATGAAGAAGTTGTAGATGGCGTATCTGAACGTGGCGGACATCCCGTTGTACGTCGGCCTATGAAACAATGGGTACTTCGTATTACAGAATATGCGGATCGTTTATTGGAAGACTTAGATGACCTGGATTGGCCAGAGTCCCTTAAAGACATGCAACGAAATTGGATTGGTCGTTCAGAGGGTGCCAAAGTTATTTATAAAGAAGCGAAATCAGAAAAAGCGATTGAAGTGTTTACGACGCGACCTGATACTATCTACGGGGCTACTTTCCTAGTATTAAGTCCTGAACATGCATTAGTCAATGAAATAACAACGACTGAACAATCGCAAGCGGTCAAACAATATCAAGACGAAGCGTCTAAAAAATCTGATTTAGAACGAACGGATTTAGCGAAAGAAAAAACAGGTGTGTTTACAGGTGCTTATGCGATTCATCCGATGACTGGCGTACAAATTCCAATTTGGATTGCAGACTATGTGCTTGCTTCTTATGGTACCGGCGCGGTAATGGCTGTACCTGGACACGATGAACGTGACTATGAATTTGCTGAGACATTTAATTTACCAGTTAAAACAGTTATTGATAATGACGCTGATACACCTTACTACACGGGTAATGGTCCGCATATTCATTCTGAATCGTTAAATGGTCTTGAAAATGAAGATGCAATTGCGAAAGCGATTCAACTCCTTGAGGAAAAAGGCGTCGGTGAAAAGAAAGTTAATTATAAACTTCGAGATTGGTTGTTTAGTCGTCAACGTTATTGGGGTGAACCGATTCCGATTATTCATTGGGAAGATGGTTCAATGTCAACTGTACCAGAAAATGAATTACCATTATTGCTTCCTAAAACAGATCAAATCAAACCTTCTGGTACAGGTGAATCTCCATTAGCTAATATAGACACATTTGTGAATGTCACAGATCCTGAAACAGGGATGAAAGGGCGTCGAGAAACCAATACAATGCCACAATGGGCTGGAAGTTGCTGGTATTATTTACGCTATATTGATCCTAAAAATGATCAAATGTTAGCAGACCCTGAAAAATTGAAACATTGGTTGCCTGTTGATTTATATATTGGTGGCGTTGAACATGCGGTATTACACCTACTCTACGCGCGTTTTTGGCATAAAGTGCTTTATGATTTAGGTGTGGTCCCAACTAAAGAGCCATTCCAAAAATTATTTAACCAAGGTATGATTTTAGGTGAAGGTCATGAGAAAATGAGTAAATCGAAAGGAAACGTCGTAAATCCTGACGATATTATTGTTTCTCATGGTGCAGACACTTTACGACTTTATGAAATGTTCATGGGGCCTTTAGAAGCTTCAATCTCTTGGAGTGAAAAAGGTTTAGATGGCTCACGTCGCTTTTTAGATCGCGTTTGGCGTTTATTTGTAAATGAAGATGGTACATTAACAGATAAAGTCGTTGATGATGATACGCCGGCATTACAAAATGTTTATCATCAAACAGTTAAAAAAGTAACGGAAGACTTTGAATCCCTTAATTTTAATACAGCAATCAGTCAATTAATGGTCTTTATCAATGATTGTTATAAGGCTGAGACGATTTCTCGTGCTTATGTAGAAGGTTTTGTTAAAATGTTAGCACCGATTGCACCACATTTAGGGGAAGAATTGTGGTCAATTTTAGGACATGAGACAACGATTACTTATCAACCATGGCCAAGTTATGATGAATCCCTTCTTGAAGCAGCAGTTGTCGAGATTGTGTTACAAGTCAATGGCAAAGTGCGTGCGAAAGTGGAAATTCCTAAAGACCTGTCAAAAGAAGAAATGGAACAAATGGCATTGGCCAATGACAGTGTAAAAACAGCAATTGAGGGTAAAGAGATTAAGAAAGTGATTGCGGTTCCGCAAAAACTTGTTAATATTGTTGCGAAATAATTGAAAGGATGAGGAAGTGTGAGAGAGATCAGTGTCGATCAATTAAAAGAAATGATTATGAGCTCAGAACCTGTTCATGTCATCGATGTTCGTGAAGATGAAGAGGTTGCGATGGGAATGATTCCTGAAGCGGAGCACATTCCAATGAATCAAATTCCTGAAAAGCTCGATGATTTTAATAAAAATACAACATATTATATCGTTTGCGCTGGGGGCGTTCGAAGTGCAAAAGTTGTAGATTATTTAAATCAACATGATATTGATGCGGTCAATATCGAAGGTGGTATGCACGCATGGGGCGATGGGGGCTTAGAATATAAACGCATCTAATGATGTATTAGATAGGTTGCTTCATGATGGAGAGGGATAACGAAGGATTTTCCAATGTTATCCTGATTCCTACCCCATATAACTCAATATGAGTATTAAAGAAGTTAGACAGACGAGGTTGGAATACTTTTCCCAGCCTCGTCTATATTTTTGATTATTTAACAATTTATCATTGGTTACTCTACAAATCCTGCGAAGTAGCCTGCAACATAGCCTGTTACTAATGCACTTGTAATATTATAACCCCCGGTGTAACCATGAATATCTAAAACTTCACCACACAAAAATAAACCAGGTGTAATCTTTGATTCCATGGTGCTCGGCACAATTTCTTTAATATCCACACCGCCACCTGTAACAAATGCTTTTTCAATAGGGAGGGTTCCATGTACCTCGAAAGTAAAGGCCTTGAACAAATGCGTGAGTTCAGTCAATTTTTGTTGACTTAAATGATGATAAGTCGTTTGAGGGGCAATGTTCGCTTCATCTATTATAAAAGATAAGTAACGTTCTTCTATAAGACCTTTGAGCGCATTTTTGATATGTTTATCAGGTTGAGATTTTAATTTCTGTTCAATTTGTTGTTTTAATGTACTTTCTTTAGTATCAGGAAAAGCATCAATTTGCATTTTGATATGTGTTTGTTGTTGTGCTTTTTGTTCATAATAGACGAATTGACTACATCTTAAAGCAGCAGGACCACTAATACCAAAATGAGTGAAGATCATATCCATTTGGTGAGTGATTCTTTTTTTGCCATTTTTTCTTAAAACTGAAAGTCCAACATTACTCAAGCTAAGCCCTTTTAATTGTTGTTTTTTAATAAAAGGGGCATTTGATTTAATAGGGACTTCAGTTGGGAAAAGTGGTGTAATATGATGACCTAACACTGTAGCAAAACGGTAACCATCTCCAGTGGAACCTGTTTGTGGGACACTTGTGCCACCTGTTGCAATAATTATGGATTTACCTTGATACGTTGTGCCATCTTGCAACTTGACAATAAAATGGCCTTCGTTTTGCTTTTCAACGGATGTGACCACATGTTGTTCTTTAATAGTGACATTATGATCATGAAGTGTTTTGATGAGTGCATCTAAAACATCTTGTGATTGATTCGATACCGGAAACATGCGTCCATGATCTTCTTCTTTTAAAGGCACACCCCGTGTTTCAAAAAATTCTATAATGGATTGATTATCGAAAATAGAAAAGGGACTATATAAAAATTTACCGTTTCCTGGTATGTTTTTAATGATCTCAGCATAGGGGAGACGGTTAGTTACATTACAACGTCCTCCACCAGAGATTTTTAATTTGCGACCTAAACCTTTCTTTTTTTCTAGTAATAGGACGGACTTACCATGTTGGCTCGCTGATATTGCAGCCATAAGCCCACTCGGTCCACCGCCGATGACGATTGATTGATACATATTGTAAAAACCCCTTAAAGTTGATATTTTGATTTTAACATATCTTTATTCGGTGTATAATGACCATATTGTGTTATAATTTGAGTTTGAAAAATTGAAGAGTAGGTAGGTTGGCTATGAGTGAAAATAAGGAATTGGTAAGAGGGACTTTTTTACTCACATTAAGTATCCTCATTACTAAAGTTTTAGGCATCATTTATATTATTCCGTTTTATCGAATTATCGGTGGCGCCGATAATTTAGCGCCTTTTAACTATGCGTATGGGCCATACAATATCGCGATAGCGGTTGCGACAGCAGGTGTTCCGCTTGCAGCATCAAAATATGTAGCAAAGTATAACGCATTAGGCGCATATCGTGTCAGTCAAAAGTTATACAAATCGAGTTTTGTGGTGATGAGTATCACCGGTATTTTAGGCTTTTTAGCACTGTATTTGTTATCTCCAACAATTGCGTCAATAACAATTGCAAACAATACCGATCAAAAAGCAGGATGGACAGTTGATCAAATAACTTCCATCATTAGAACAATTAGTTTTGTGGTGATTTTTATACCTGTACTTGCAACTTGGCGAGGTGTATTTCAAGGTTATAAATCCATGGGGCCTACTGCGCTTTCGGAAGTGACAGAACAAATTGCGCGTATTATTTTTATCCTTTTAGGAAGCTATCTTGTATTGAACGTTTTTGATGGTTCAGTCTTATTGGCGAATGGTATCGCAACTTTTGGTGCGGCAATTGGGGCGATTGCAGGTATTTTGACACTATGGTGGTACTGGATTAAACGTCGTAAAGGAATACATGAAATGGTTGAATCCGATACGACAGGAATCGATGTTTCGTATAAACATATGTACAAAGAAATTATATCTTACAGTATTCCTTTCGTTATTGTGAGTTTGAATTTCCCATTATTTATGATTGTTGACCAATTAACACACAATCAAGCTTTAGCGATTGCCGGTGTTGAAACACGTTTACAAGATATGTTCTTTACAATGTTAAACATGACGACTAACAAGATTGTCATGATTCCTACGTCTTTAGCGGCAGGTTTTGCGATTAGTTTGATTCCTTTTATTACGAAAACGTATGAAAAAGGTGATTTTGAAGAGATGCATCACCAAATTCAAACGGCTTTAGGTGTCTTAATGTATATTACTGTACCTGCCAGTTTAGGGATTATGTCTCTAGCTGTGCCATTATATACTGTTTTTTATGAATATAGTATGGATGGTAGTCGTTTATTGTTTTATTATGCACCAGTCGCAATTTTAATTTCTTTATTAAGCGTGACTGCTTCAATGCTTCAAGGTATTGATAAGCAGAAACTTACTGTTTTCATTATTTTAGGTTCTGTCGTATTGAAATTCCTATTAAACATGCCGCTTATTATTATGTTTGAAACAGCTGGAGCGATTTTAAGTACTGCAATTGCATTACTCTTTGCGATTTTATGTAATTTTGTTGTATTAAAAAAATATGCACGTTTTAAATTCTATGACACGCTACTGGATACATGTAAAATTTTATTCTATGGCTTTTTAATGATGATTATCGTAGAAGCTATCTATTACGTGTTACAACTCTTTATTTCTCCAGCGAGTCACGTAGGTGCATTCATTATAACTATGATTTGTGCAGTCATTGGTGCATTAATCTACGGTGGCATTACAATAAAAACGAGACTTGCAGATAAGTTTTTAGGTAATATTCCAAATAAAATTCGTCAAAAAGTTGGTTTCTTATAATGAGAATTGATAAGTTTCTCTCTCAAATGGGATTCGGTACACGTTCTGAGGTCAAAGTATTAATTAAAAAAGGTGTTGTAACTTGTAATCAAGACCGTATTAAAAGTCCAAAATTTCAAATCGATGCGGATACCGATTTAATAGAAGTTAATGGTGGAAAAGTTCAATATGAGCCTTTTCAATATTTAATGATGAATAAACCTAAAGGCGTTATCTCAGCAACCGAAGACCCAGTCCATGAAACGGTTATTGATTTAGTAAAGGACAATTCACATTTAGACTTATTTCCTGTAGGTCGATTAGATAAAGATACTGAAGGCTTATTATTCATTACTAACGATGGGAAATTTAATCATGAATTAATGAGTCCGAACAAGCATGTTGCAAAAACTTATTGGGTTGAAGCTAAAAACCAACTTGAAATGTCGAATATTACCGCATTTGAAAAAGGGATTACTTTAAAAGAAGGATTACTCAAACCTGCGCAATTAGAAATATTAGAACCTCAAAACACGGCGCTTGTTACGATACAAGAAGGGAAATATCATCAAGTTAAGCGGATGTTTCATGCGATTGATAATGAAGTGTTGGCATTGAAACGGATAGCCATTGGTGATGTACAATTGGATGAGGCGCTTAAGCCAGGTGAATGTCGGGCGTTAACTGTAGAAGAACTAACTGCGCTTTATCCTACTTTGAATTCAAAAAATTAATGTTTAAATCTTTGTTAGCCGGGTAACCTTACACTAAACAAATTGAGGTGATATTATGGCTAAATCTGGAAAATTTTTAAGAGCGGCTATCGGTATTGGAAGCGCTGTTGCTGCAGTTGTACTTTCTAATAAAGATAACCGTGACAAATTAAAAAAAGAATATAACAAATATAAAGAAAACCCAGAAGATTATAAAAAACGCGCACAAGAAAAAGCTTCGCAACTTGGTGAAGCTGCCACACAAGAATTTAATAAAGTGAAAGAGGATCCAAAAGCTTACGTGAATGAAGCTAAGCAAGACCCAAAAAGTTTTATTAATAATAAAAAAGAACAGTTGTTAAATAATGATACTACAGACACAACGGATAAAAGAGCAGCCAAATTCGATGATGAAGGTGGCGGTAATCCAGCAAATAATTTGCGCATTGTGACTGAAGAGGAATTGAATAATAAGAATCAATCATAAAGTAAAGGATTTGTGAAACGATAAATCATTTTGATCTACTTTCATTCATTTAACTGGAAGTTGAGTGACATATACGTCTGAACGACCAATAGTGATTGCGTCATTTAATCGTTTTACAATGACTTTCTAGGGTTGGGGGATTATTACAAATTTGACTACAAAGGGCTTTGTATTAATAATTCTGCAACCCTAGTTCATTCAAATTGAAGACATATCAATTTGAAATTCTCGACGAATCAGTATTTGGTGTATATCAAGTGAGCTGGTTCGTTTTTTTTATTCAATAAAACCAAAAAAGAATGTACGCGTGCTGATGAGGGCAGATTGCGCTTCGTCTGTCGCAAACGATTGATTATGTTTGAAAAATAAAATGTGAGCCCATCAATTTTACTGTTGTTTATTGAATAATTCATGTAGAATAGAAAGTACAATTATTAAAAAGGAAGAGATGATCAGCATGTGGAGAGAAAAAGTACAAGAATATGAAGCGCAAATGATCGAAGACTTAAAAGGACTTTTATCTATTAAATCCGTACGTGATGATGCAGCAGCTACCGCAGAGGCACCAGTTGGACCTGGTCCAAGAGCGGCATTAGATTATATGTATCAACTCGCTGAAAGAGATGGGTTTAACACATTTGATACAGATCACTTAGCAGGTCGTATTGAGATTGGAAAAGGCGCGGAGTTGTTCGGAATTTTGGGTCATGTCGACGTTGTACCTGCTGGAGACGGATGGGATACAGATCCATTTGACCCGGTTGAAACAGAAGACCGCATTATTGCACGTGGTACATTAGATGACAAAGGCCCAACTATTGCCGCATATTACGCAGTTAAAATTCTTAATGATATGAATGTGGATTGGAAAAAAAGAATACATATTATCATTGGAAGTGATGAGGAATCTGATTGGAAATGTACAGAGCGCTATTTTAAAACAGAGGAAATGCCGTCAATCGGTATTGCACCAGATGCAGAGTTTCCGTTAATTCATGGTGAAAAAGGAATTACAACTTTTGATATTAAACAACAAACATTAGCGCAAGATGAAGATGAACCTGAAATTGAGTTGCAACAATTTGAATCTGGTGAACGTTACAACATGGTGCCGGATAAAGCACATGCACACATTTTAGTTAAAGAGAATATGACGGATACGATTCAACGGTTTGAGGCATTTCTAGCAGCGCATCAATTGACAGGAGAACATGAAGTTGACAGCGGAATTTTAAAATTAAGTGTGTATGGTAAGGCTGTACATGCAATGGATCCAGCTATCGGTGTCAATGCAGGATTATATTTGATTCATTTCCTAAACACATTAAATTTAAATCAATCTGCGAAAGCATGGGCCGCATTGAGTGATCAATACTTATTCGAGTCACATTTCGGAGAGAAAATGAATATGCAATTTCATTCTGAGGAAATGGGTGATGTCACTACAAACCCTGGTGTGATTCATTATGATCGTGAAAATGGAGGTACTTTCGGCATTAACCTCCGTTATCCAGAAGGCTTTGATTTTGACGCTGCGATTGCCGCATTTGAAAAAGAATTAGTATCGAAAGGTTTTGAACTTGAATTGCATAAAGTTCAAACACCACACTTTGTTAATCCGGATGATCCATTCATTCAAAAACTGTTAACAGCATATCGTAACCAAACAGGCGATATGAAACCGTCATTTACAATTGGTGGCGGAACATATGCCCGTAATTTAGATAAAGGTGTGGCATTTGGAGCAATGTTTGATGACTCTGAAGATTTAATGCACCAAAAAAATGAATATATTACTAAGAAGCAGTTATTTAACGCAACGAGCATTTATTTAGAGGCTATTTATTCGGTTTGTGTGGAGGGATAAGTATGACAAAAATATTATTGAATCAAAGTTTTGTCGATGAAAGTGAAGCAAAAGTACCTTTTAATGATAGAGGTTACAATTTTGGCGACGGCATTTATGAATATATCCGTGTTTATGATGGTAAATTATTTACTTCAAAAGAACACTTCGAGCGTTTGCTAAGAAGTGCAGCTGAAATTGGTCTTGATTTAAATCATACTGTTGAATCTTTAACAGAGCTTGTGCGTGAATTAGCTGAAGTGAATCAAGTTGTCAATGGTGGAATCTATATACAGGTGACACGTGGTGTTGCAGCTCGTGATCACGCGTTTCCTACGCCACCTGTTGAACCTGTTATCACAGGTTTTGCTAAACACTATGATCGTCCCTATGAAGCACTTGATGAAGGTGTCTCTGCAGTCACTACAGAAGATATTCGTTGGTTAAGATGTGATATTAAGAGCTTAAATCTTTTAGGTAATGTGTTAGCTAAGGAATATGCTTCGAAATATAATGCAACTGAAGCCATTCAACATCGTGATGGCGTTGTAACAGAAGGTGCATCAAGTAACGTGTATGCGATTAAAGATAACGTTGTTTATACACATCCAGTAAGCCATCTTATTTTGAATGGTATTACACGACAAGTGATTAAATGGGTTTGTGAGGACGAAAACATTACAATGAAAGAGGAACCTTTCACAGTCGCATTTTTGAAAGAGGCAGATGAAGTCATCATTTCAAGTACCTCTGTAGAAGTAATGCCGATTGTCACTTTAGATGGTGAATCTGTAAACGATGGGAAGGTCGGCCCAATCACACGCCAATTACAAAAAGGTTTCGAACGTTATATCCGTTCTCATTCACATTAAAAAATAAATCTAATTTAACTTATGATATTTTTATGAAATTTTGTGTTGCACAAAGGTAAAAAGTCACATTTTGTGTTCCATTTTTGGTTGAAAAAAAAGGCCAATAATTATAAAATTTAACTTGAGTGCAAAACGTGAACAGAAATAAAATCATTGAAAATTGATGATGTAAATATGGCTCTTGAATAATTTTTCATGAGCCTTTTCTAATTGGAAAGTGAGGTGAGTGAGTTGTGGAGCAGTTTTATCAGTTAGGATGGACGCTTGACTCTGCTGGCGGGGCATCAGGGGAAGCTTATATGGCTGAGCAAGATGGACAAAAACTGTTTTTGAAACGGAATTCAAATCCATTTATTGCGGCATTATCAGCTGAAGGTATTGTTCCAAAATTGGTTTGGACGAAGCGGATTGAAACAGGTGAAGTAGTCACTGCGCAACATTGGAAAAATGGGCGTGAATTAACTTCTGACGAAATGGCTCAAGATAGAGTCGCCTATTTATTAAGAAAAATCCATCAATCAAAACCACTATTAACAATGCTAAAACGCATGGAAATGGCACCCATCACGCCTGAAATCATGCTGAATAAAATTAATGCTTCTTTATCGAGAGAAGTATTGACACATCATGTGATTCGTAAAGCTTTGACTTATTTAGAAGAGCATATGCCTGAATATGATCCGCGTTTTTATACAGTGGTCCATGGTGATGTTAACCACAATAACTGGTTATTATCAGATACAGATGAACTTTTCTTAGTTGACTGGGAAGGTGCGATGATTGCTGATCCAGCGATTGACATCGGTATGTTGCTCTACAACTACGTACCTGAAACCCACTGGTCTGAATGGTTTGATATATACGAGGTTAAAGAGACCTTAAATTTGAAAAAGCGAATGAAATGGTATACTGTCATTCAATCTATCGGTATGGTACAGTGGAATGAAGAACATAAACGTTATAAAGATATGAACACGTGGCTTAAATTTTTAAATCAAGTGATGGAAAGTAACGTTTTTATATAAGGAGAACGAATCATGAGAATGAGAAATAAACCGTGGGCTGAGTCCTATCTGATTGAGCATAGTGATATTGTCGATTTGGACGGTTCACATGCGCAAGAAGTCAGTAACTGGTTTGAGAAGTCACAGCCTATTCATATCGAAGTGGGCTCGGGTATGGGTAAATTCATCACGACACTTGCAAGTCAAAATCCGAATATTAATTATGTAGCAATTGAACGAGATAAAAATGTGATGATTCGCGTGTTAGATAAAGTCAATGCGTTGAAACTGACAAATATCAAATTATTATGCAATGATGCGATAAAGCTAACAGATTATTTTAAAAATGATGAAGTTGATAGAATCTATCTTAACTTTTCTGACCCATGGCCCAAAAAACGTCATACTAAACGACGTTTAACTTACCATACATTTTTAAAAATATACGAGCAAATCTTGAAAAATGATGGTGAGCTTCATTTCAAAACCGATAACCGTGGATTATTTGCATATAGCTTAGAAAGTATGTCGCAATATGGCATGTATTTTACAAAAATCAATTTAAACCTACATCAAGAAGATGAAGGTAACAATATACCTACAGAATACGAACATAAATTTGCTGAAAAAGGCTCTAGAATTTATCGTATGGAAGCCAAGTTTCACAATAAAAACCAATAGATGAAGGATCGGGCTGATAAGCATGTCAATGTTTATCAATCCGATTTTTGCTTTTTACTGGTTTTTTGAAGAGGTAACCAATGAGGTTGCGTATGATGATACTAACTACAAATATTATATCTAAACGGAGCGAGATAGATTTGTCAGTTGGTATCGAGATTAATTCTATCATCTGGTTTGTTTATAAATGTTGTAATTTATCTTGCAATTCGTTGCATTGAACTGTTTGAGCGTCTTACAATTAATATATTAAGGAGTGGTAACATGGAAATTGGTAAATTTAAAGTTGATGCATTAGATGGTGGCTTTACTCAAATGGATGGTGGGGCTATTTTTGGTGTTGTACCTAAACCATTATGGGAAAAACAATATGCAGTGAATGATAAAAATCAAGTTCCGTTAGTCACGCATCCTATTCTAATTCGAACAGGCGATTGTAATATTCTAATTGATGCAGGTATTGGCAATCAAAAATTAACTGAGAAACAATTACGTAATTATGGTGTGATTAATGAGTCTCGTATTAAGGAAGGATTAGCACATTTTTCATTAACGCCTGAAGATATAGATCTTGTCTTAATGACACATATGCACTTTGATCATGCGACAGGGCTTACTGACGCTGAGGGGAACGCACAGTTTCCAAATGCACGCCATTATATACAACAAGACGAGTGGCATGAATTTATAGCACCTAATATCAGAAGCCAAGCAACATATTGGCCAAGTAATAGAGGCACGTATGAAGATCGAATGATTTTGTTTGAAGATACGATTGAACCCTATCCGGGTATAAAGATGAAACATACAGGTGGACATAGTTATGGGCATGTTTTAATTGAAATAGAAAGTGAAAATGAAAAAGCTGTACACATGGCAGATATTTTTAGCACAGCGGCACATCGTAATCCGCTTTGGGTAACTGCCTATGATGATTATCCGATGCAATCGATAAGAGAAAAAGAGCGCTTAACACGCTATTATGCGGCAAACCATTATTGGTTTTTGTTTTATCATGATGTTGAATATTTTGCGATACAGTTAAGTGATGACTTAAAAAACATTCAAGCGCAAATCTTGAGATAACAAAAAGGGTGGACATTAAATTGTGTCCAATCCCCTCTGCTATATTTCTATAATGTCAATGATTTGGCCATCATATGCGTCAGCGATAAATTCATAGTGGTAAATTTTACCATTGCGCTCAGCACTGATGCCCCCTTTGTATACCTCATATTCGATACCAAATTTACGATATGTTGTCGGTTCATAAAGGATATAAGACCCTGTGACATGCTTAAAATAGCTTTTAACAGAATCTATCACTTTATTGGCTGGGATATATTTCTGTTTATTCATATTCAGCACATAAAAATAACTTCCTGCAAGAACCACGCCGATTGTGATTGGTATCAATAAAGGCCAGTTTTTTTTCGATAACATAATTCACATCTCCTTGTTGAAGACTTAATTCTAGTTTACCACAGTAGAGATGATATACTAAATAAAGAGATTAAAAAAATAAGGAGTGTGCGATATGACAACAAGTACGATTGAAAAAATTAAGACTTTAACGGAACTACACGGTGCTCCTAATTTTGAACATCGCGTACGTGAATATATGAAATCAAGTATGACCCCTTACGTTGATACATTTGTATATGACCGAATGGGCGGATTTTACGGTGTAAAGAAAAGTAAAAATAAAAATGCGAAACGTATAATGGTCGCAGCTCATATGGATGAGATTGGGTTTATGATAACAGAAGTAACAACACAAGGCTTGATTAAATTTACGGCACTAGGTGGAGTGGCAAACGATATTTGGCAAGGGCAGCGTCTTAAAATTTTGACACAACAAAATGAAGAAATCATAGGGGTTGTGGCGAATATACCAAGTCACTTTAGAACAGGGCAAGAAGGCGCACCACGTATTGAAGATTTACTTTTAGATATTGGAGAAAGTTCTAAAGAGGATGTTTTAAAGCGAGGGGTACAATTAGGAGACCCTATTGTGCCACATACAGAATTATTGCAGTTATCCGAACATCGATATGCAGCGAAAGCTTGGGATAATCGTTATGGCTGTGTCATCGGTCTAGAATTACTCGAACAACTTAAAGACATTGATTTAGATTTTGATTTATATGTTGGCGCGAATGTACAAGAAGAAGTAGGTTTACGGGGCGCTGAAGCCGCTGCTCGGCTGATCAATCCAGATGTAGCTTTTGTCGTTGATTGCTCACCTGCAAACGATATGAAAGGGCGTCAAGGTCTTTCGGGTGTACTAGGAGAAGGTGCGTTGTTAAGAATTAAAGATGGTACGATGCTACTCAAACCAGCCTTTAAATCTTATTTACAACAAGTTGCAGCTGAACACCACATCCAATATCAACATTATATCTCACCCGGAGGTACAGACGGCGGCGTCATTCATAAATCGAATATTGGTGTACCAACTGCTGTTATAGGTGTGTGTGCAAGATACATTCATAGTGTTGATGCTGTTTTTGATATTCGTGATTATCAAGCAGCGAAAGCGTGGTTAACGGCGTCTATTCGTCAATTAGATGATGAGATGATAGAACAATTACAATATCAATAGGAGTGATAGTGATGATTCAATTAGAAAATGAACAACAATTTAATGCATTTGCTCAAAAAAATACCGTTTTCTTATTTAGTGCAGATTGGTGTCCAGATTGTCATGTCATTGAGCCGGGTTTACCTGGACTGGAAGAAAAGTATCAACAATTTGACTTTGTAAAAGTGGATCGAGATCAATTTATTGATTTAGCAATTGAACACGGTATTATGGGCATTCCGAGTTTCTTAGTTTATCAAAATGGTAAACAAGTGGGTTCTTATATTGGAAAAGAACGAAAAACAGTAGAACAAATCGATCAATTTTTGAGTCAATTTTAAATAGATTTTAACCCTTGGGACATAGTTTTTCTCTAGTCCTAAGGGTATATTTATTGTAAACTAATAAAAGGCATGAAATTAGGAGTGAAAAAATGAATGTCTTTAAAATGAGAGATTTGATTAAGTCACGATTAGAAGATTTAGAGGTTCAATATCAATTTAATCGTAAAGAAGAATCTTTGAGAATTTATCGAACTGATAACCATAAAGGCTTAACAGTTAAACTTTCCCCAATTGTTGCTAAATTCAACAAAGGGCAAGAAAATATTATTGATGAAATTATTTATTACATTGAAGAAACCATTCATCAAATGAAAGATGAATCCTATAAAGCATTAGATGAGATACGTGTGATGCCTGTCATACGTTCGACAAGTTTTAATGAGAAAACAGATGATGGTAAAGTGTTTATTACTGAACCACATACTGCTGAAACACGTATTTATTTTGCACTAGATTTAGGAAAATCGTATCGTCTCATTGATGAAACACTTATGACATCATTAAAGTTGTCCAAACAACAAATTAAAGAAATGGCGATGTTTAACGTACGTAAACTTGATAATACGTTTACGACGGATGAAGTAAAAGGGAATATCTTTTATTTTATTAATCAAAATGACGGCTATGATGCAAGTCGCATCATGAACGCAAAGCTATTAAGTGAATTTGAAGAACGATGCCAAGGTGAAATGTTAGTCGCCGTTCCACATCAAGATGTGCTCATTGTTGCAGATATACGGAACAAAACAGGTTATGACGTGATGGCACATATTACTATGGACTTTTTTGCTAAAGGATTAGTTCCGATAACCTCGCTTTCGTTTGCTTATCAAGAGGGGCACTTCGAACCTATTTTCATTTTAGGTAAAAATAATAAGCCTAAAAATCAAGCGCAGCCTAATGTCGTACATCACTTACGCGCAACTAAAGATAATGATAATCAAAATGAGGAGTAATGAATATGAATTTATTTTATAATCCAACAGGAGTTGGAAACGTTGCATTTTTACAAATTGACCAAGTGGAAGGACCATTTGAATATGAAAATTATGGAGATGTTGTTGCAATAAAAAAAGAAGGTGAAATTGTCGGCTTCAACCTTTTTAATGCGACGAATCACTTGAGTCTTTCAGGAGAAGGACATATTAAATTGACGGCTTCACATATTGATGACATTCAAAAAATGATTGATGAAACAGATTTGAATTATCAACTTGAAGCAGATTTATCACCGAAATGTGTAGTAGGTTATGTACAATCAAAAGAAAAGCACCCAGATGCTGATAAATTGAGCGTTTGTCAAATTGATGTAGGTTCTGAGACGTTACAAATCGTCTGCGGTGCACCAAACATTGAGCAAGGTCAAAAAGTTGTTGTTGCTAAAGTTGGAGCTGTAATGCCAAGTGGAATGATTATTAAAGACGCTGAACTAAGAGGTGTCGCTTCAAGTGGTATGGTTTGTTCAATGAAAGAACTGAACTTACCTAATGCGCCACAAGAGAAGGGAATCATGGTTTTAGAAGATAGTTATAAAGTAGGTCAACCATTTTTCGATGAATAAAGGAAGGTTGTGAAATCAATGAGCTGGTTTGATCAATTATTTGGTGAAGATGATAAAAGCTATTCATCACAACGTTCAAAACGAAGAAAAAACGAGCAACAGAAAAGTCAATTTAAAAGTGATCTTGTACCGCAAAGTAACGATATTTACCAAAGACCAAGAGGTAAGTTCCGCTTTCCAATTCATATGTATGAGCAGCAGAAAGAGACAACACAAGATTATACTGCAACGGCTGAACAACATAAAGAAAACGTGTCACAATATACGCCACACACTTTAATTACGGATCGTAAACAGCGTCGTCATCGCGGTATGCAACAGCAGCCGTCGCAAGCCTCTGAACAAGTATCTAAACGAGATAACATACAATATTCCAACAATCAGCGTTATCAAAAAAGTCATCAAGTCGGATCACAATATACACGCCATGCTAAAAATCATTTTCCTGAAAAACCAAATTATCAGCAAAAGGAATTTAGAGCAAGTGAGGTGCCTTCAGCGATATTTGGAACAAAACAACATAAGAAAATTGAAAATAGTGGATTAAAGCAACCACCTGGCACGCGTCATGCTGAAGATACCCATGAAGAATCAAAGGTAAAACCAACAAGTTCAAGCTATAAAAACGAATCCCAATCAAATAGCAAAGCAAAAAGTTCTCAAAAAGGCACACCTTCTGGTCCAAGAAGTAATACCGTTAACATTGAAAATATTTATGCTTCTCAAATTGTCGAAGAAATTCGTCGTGAACGCGAGAAAAAAGTACTACAAAAGAAACGTTTTCAAGAGGAACTTAAGAAAAAACGCGAACATCAAGCAAATGATACGCAAAATGAGTTACAAAAAGCGATTGACGACATGCATACGGCACAAGCACGTCAGTTATTAGGTAAGCAGTATGGTACGTCTATAGAGGATGAGGACGCGGGTGATGACGCACCTTCAACGGCTGAAGATGCACCACAATCAAATGTTGAAGAAACTGAATCACGAGATCATAATCATGATTATACGTATGAAGAAGTTGATTTGGCACAATTTGATGAGCCATCTTCTGCAAGTGAAGAGACAGCTAAGGACTCGTCAGTACATCAACCGCCAAAATTGAAAGCATCTGAGATAACGACTGAGGATACGGCATTAGAAGAGCATGAAAATAATTTAGCACATGAATGGCATCAAGAAAATGAGAATAATGCAATTGATAGTGATGCGACCCATATGAGTTATGCCTCTGAAGTTGAGGATGTTGAAGAAAAAGACGCTGTGGCGAGCTTGGATGATAAAGATATAAAAGCTAAAGATAACGTCCAGTTAGAACCTGTGCTAAAACCAGAGCTTCATCGTGATAAAACTGATGAATTCAATCGTAAAGAGGTCCAAAAATCGATGGATTCTAATGATGACGAAAGCCAATCAAATGACGATAAAGTCAACTCGAATACTGATAAAAAGCAACCGAAAACGACCATCACTCCGATACGTAAAGGAAGTAAGCCTTTTAATGTCGTTATGACACCCTCAGATAAAAAAAGAATTATGGATCGACAAAAGAAAATCCAACAGTTCAATACAAGTCATAACGAAGTAAAAGATGATAGGCGTCAACAACCATCACAAGCGGAAGATGCAACTTCAAATGAAAATACACATGGTGCGTTGATTGCTGATAATCCATCGCAACAAACCCCTGTTAAGGACGATATGTCTAATACGTCAGAGAGACGAGAAACAGAGTCAAATATGACGAGGCTACATCATCAAAATTATGTTGAAGATACACAGTCTACAGTATCAAAACAAGAAGAAAAGGTTGTTCGCCGTGGGCCTAATTTGAATTTGCCAAGTATTGAACTACTGGATGAGCCTGAAATTCAAGAACGTGATGAAGCATGGATTTCTGAGAAAAAACAGGAGTTAAATGATGCCTTTTATTATTTCAATGTTCCAGCAGAAGTTGTCAATGTCATTGAAGGGCCAAGTGTGACACGTTTTGAATTATCTGTCGAAAAAGGGGTCAAGGTTTCAAGAATCACTGCTTTGCAAGATGATATTAAAATGGCGCTTGCAGCGAAAGATATACGTATTGAAGCCCCTATACCGGGTACAAGTTTAGTAGGTATAGAAGTCCCTAATCAATATGCAACGAAAGTTAATTTAAGATCGATTATCGATACACAAGCATTTAAAAATGCGGAATCAAAATTAACAGTTGCAATGGGAAATCGAATCAATAATGAACCGTTACTCATGGATATTGCTAAAACACCACATGCTTTAATAGCAGGTGCGACTGGATCGGGTAAATCTGTCTCTATTAACAGTATTTTAATTTCGCTGTTATATAAAAACCATCCAGAAGAATTAAAACTACTTTTAATTGACCCTAAAATGGTTGAACTAGCACCTTATAATGACTTACCACATTTAGTTGCACCAGTGATTACAGATGTCAAAGCTGCGACGCAAAGTTTGAAGTGGGCTGTGGATGAAATGGAAAGACGCTATAAGCTTTTTGCACAAGCACATGTCCGTAACATATCAGCATTCAACAAAAAAGTATCCTATGACCAGCGTATTCCTAAAATTGTGATTGTCATAGATGAGCTTGCAGATCTAATGATGATGGCGCCTCAAGATGTAGAGCAATCTATTGCGCGTTTGGCGCAAAAAGCGCGTGCATGTGGTATCCATATGTTAGTGGCAACACAAAGACCTTCAGTCAATGTCATTACGGGATTGATTAAAGCAAATATTCCAACTCGAATTGCATTTATGGTATCATCGAGTGTGGATTCTAGAACCATTTTAGATAGTGGTGGCGCCGAACGCCTTCTTGGTTATGGGGACATGTTGTATCTTGGTGGTGGTATGAATAAGCCAATACGTGTTCAAGGCACTTTTGTGTCAGATGATGAAATTGATGCTGTGGTTGATTTTATTAAATCACAACGAGAGCCTGAATATTTATTCCAAGAGCAAGAGTTATTACAAAAAACGGAAGCACCTGTTAAGGATGAATTGTTCGATGACGTATGCGCATTTATGGTGCGAGAAAACCATATTTCAACTTCCTTAATACAACGCCATTTTCAAATCGGTTATAATCGAGCAGCGCGTATCATTGATCAATTAGAACAACTGGGTTTCATCTCTGGGGCAAATGGATCAAAACCGCGTGATGTATATCTTACAGAGTCTGAATTAAATGAGCTTTAGTGTGGAAAAAGAGAAAGGAGCGATGAAACAATGACGAAATACCATTTTGTTGGTATTAAAGGTGCTGGGATGAGCTCATTAGCGCAAATCATTTATGATTTGGGCTATGATGTTCAAGGATCAGATATAGACCAGTACGTTTTTACTGAAATTGCATTAAAAAATAAGGGGATTAAAATTTTACCATTTACTGCGGATAATATTACTGAGGGGTTAACCATTATTCAAGGTAATGCATTTAATGATTCACATGAAGAAATCGCTCGTGCACATGAACTCGGTTTAAAAGTGATTCGTTATCACGATTTTTTAAGCGAAGTCATCAACCAGTACATATCCGTTGCAGTGACAGGTGCGCACGGCAAAACTTCAACGACTGGTTTGTTGTCTCATGTAATGAATGGTGATAAAAAGACATCATTTTTAATTGGTGATGGTACAGGTATGGGGCTGCCTCAAAGTGAGTATTTCGCTTTTGAAGCTTGTGAATACCGACGTCATTTTCTAAGTTATCAACCAGACTATGCAATTATCACGAATATCGATTTTGATCATCCAGATTATTTCAAAGATGTTGATGATGTCATAAATGCTTTCCAAGGTATGGCAAACAACGTTAAAAAGGCGATTATCGCTTGGGGTGATGATCCTTACGTAAAAGAGATTAATGTGGATATTCCAGTTTATTATTATGGTTTCGATCCATCAATGGATGTTTCTGCTCAAAATATCGAAGTTACAGATAAAGGAACAGCGTTCGATGTTTATATTAAAGGTGAATATTATGATCATTTTGTCTCACCACAATATGGTGATCACAATATTTTAAATGCTTTGGCTGTATTAACTATAAGTTATCTTGAAAACTTAGATGTAGACAATATTAAAGAAGCGCTGATTACTTTTGGTGGTGTAAAACGACGCTTTAATGAAACATTTGTACAAAATCAAGTATTAGTAGACGATTATGCCCACCATCCAAGAGAAATTAGTGCTACAATTGAGACAGCTAGAAAAAAATATCCAAATAAAGAAGTGGTTGCGATTTTTCAACCACATACTTTCTCTCGAACAAAAGCATTTTTACAAGAGTTTGCAGACGTGTTAAGTGATGCAGATCAAACTTATTTGTGTGATATTTTTGGCTCCATTCGTGAAAATCAAGGTGAATTATCAATTGAGGACTTATTAAAGCGGATTGATGGGGCACACTTGATTTCAGAAGATAATGTTGACCAATTAGAGAAACATGACGACGCTGTACTTCTTTTTATGGGTGCAGGAGACATTCAAAAGATTCTCAAAGCATATATGGAAAAAGTTAGTGTTGAACATGGGTTTTAATGTTTGAGTTTCAAGAGGTTGGGTATTAAAGTAAAATAAATAGCATATTATTTAATGTCATTAGGAGGCGTTTACGAATGGAATGGATTTTACCTATTGCAGGAATCATAGCAGCAATTGCATTTTTAATCTTGTGTATTGGTATCGTAGCTGTATTGGTTTCTGTTAAAAAGAACTTGGACCATGTGGCTAAAACACTTGATGGTGTTGAAGGTCAAATTCAAGGGATTACACGTGAATCAACTGACTTGCTACACAAAGCAAATCGTTTAACTGAAGATATCCAAGACAAAGCAAATCGCTTAAACTCTGTGGTTGACGCAGTAAAAGGTATTGGTGATTCAGTGCAAACATTAAACGGTTCAGTGGATCGTGTAACTCACTCAATTACACATAACATTTCACAGAACGAAGACAAAATTTCTCAAGTTGTTCAATGGTCTAATGTTGCAATGGAAATTGCTGATAAATGGCAAAATAGAAAAAGCCGCCGTGGAAGTGCAGCTTACAAAACGAACAACGTAGCAGATGATGCAAATCGTGGCCAAGGTCATCAACATTCACATTCTTTATCTAACGATGAATTAGTGAATAATGAATATAAAAATAAAGACTTAAACGATTTCTCAACTGACCCAGAATCAGTAAATACAAAGTATACAACTTTAAATGACTCTGATTCTAAACACAAATAATAAGTTCAGATTTTGAATAGGCTTTAAACAGAATGCACTTAAATGAGTTTAATACTTGATTTAAGTGCATTTATTAATAGGAGGGGACAATTGGATGGAAAAATATAATCGAGACTTATACACTAAAGGTTTAGAAAGTTATGAAGTACCTCATTATGAAGAAGGAAACAAAGGTTTAGATTTCGTATTCGGTTTTGTAGCAGGAGCTATTTTAGGAAGTGCGTTAGGTATTGTTTTAAAACCAGGATCAGCACAAAGAAAGAATAAAAATCGCAATCAAACTGTGAACGTCAACGATCAATCTACACAATTGAGAGAAGAAGCACAACGTAAAGCAGAAGCACTTAAAGCACAAGCAAGACAAATTAGAGATGAAAAAGCAAGTGCTACACAAAAAACTGAAAATAAAGAGAAAGTAACGTCTTCAGAACTAGAAGCGCAACGTCGTGCGATTCGA
Source organism: Staphylococcus coagulans (assembly GCF_002901995.1). GTDB lineage: Bacteria > Bacillota > Bacilli > Staphylococcales > Staphylococcaceae > Staphylococcus > Staphylococcus coagulans. The sequence continues at coordinate 26,941 of NZ_PPQN01000025.1, forward strand.
AGCGAAGTCGATTCAGATCGTTTACAACAACCCACTCGCAATCATGATCAATCAACAAAGTCTCCTGACAAAAAAGAGCATAAAAAAGACAGTGTAGCAACAGCGGTTGCTACACCTGTTCAACAAGAAAATTCTCAATCATCAACAGTTACAACAACGCAAAACAAACAATCTGTACAAGATGATACCGTTGCTGCACAACAACGTGCGATTCGTAAAGAAGTGGATTCAGATCGATTAGCGGGTCAAGTTGCTGATCAAAACAATGGTAAAGCACAAGTAGATGATAAAGGTCAAAAATCAGATAGTCAGGCACATGCTACAGCACAATCATCAAATAAACCTCAACCGCATAGTGAAGCACAATTTGAAAATGGTGTGATTACGCATGATACCTCTCATAAAGAGAACAATCAAAAAGATGACTTTAAACTTTCATCTGAACATAATCAAGCAGTATCTGAAGAAGCTAAAAAAACAAATAGTAAAGTAGACAAACACACTTTCAACAATAAATAACATCAATTTAATAGAACGAAAATGGGATATTAATCCCAAAAATAATAGCGCTAAGATGATTTTTAATAGTAAAATCGTTTTAGCGCTTTCTTTTATGATATAACTTCGTATGATATGTCTTTGTTTTCTGATGTAACGGCCTCAATTTGTCGTTTTCGGTTAATCCTATTTTAATTTAGGCTTATTTCCCATTGTTTTTAACCCGTTCAATCTCCTCAACGCAGCTCTACTAAAATGTAATCACAGAGTCGATTCGTTTTCTCTTACGCAAGAAAAGTTTATAATAAAACTAGAAAATGGTTTAATTGATATTAAATTTAAAATTTTCTGTCAAAATACATTGACTTAATGCGCAATATATTCTACAGTTTTAATAATCAGTAGTTGATGTTTATATATTATTATGGGGAATGGGTTGAAATTGAAGGATATTATTGATAATATACTCAATATCC
>NZ_PPQN01000026.1 GCF_002901995.1 Staphylococcus coagulans
GTCTTAAGATTGTCTTAAATATTTTTACTACTTTAAAAAGAAACTGTTACATATCTTATATAAGATGATTTAATTGTAATCTAAAAAATATATTATGGTTACATTTCATCTTATTTATCTTACATACCAAAACTTTCTGTTTATTTAATGAATAAAAGGGAGCGGGACAGAAATCTATTTGATTTCGTTGTCCCGCCCCGGCAAAGATGACTAGAGGTGGACCCGCTTTTTAAAGCGATGGACACCTCAGACATCTACTGCGCTTTCTTAGACTTAATGATTCATATTTCTTGCGAGACAGAAATCTATTTGTTTTCGTTGTCCCGCCCCGGCTCTGTTAATAGTTAATTTACATATTCACTTTTGCTGTTCTCTGTCGATATAACATCATTAAAATGACACTAGCATAGCCAAGTATTGAAATGAGGGAAGCATCCATACCGTATTGACCTCCAGTGACTAATGGATTATGGGATTGTATCACATATTGAACTATCCCGTAGTCACTGTTAGATGTCACCATCGGTAATAGGCCTCCCGTGATATTCCATAGTGCGTGCAATATCACGCTTGCCCAAATTGAATTGAATGTATACACAGTAATGCCAAACATCACACCCACCATCGTACCTCCGACCACTAATAACACAAAATCCAAGCCGACTAACTTGCCATTGAATAAATGAATAAAGCCAAATAAAACAGATGTTATTCCTATTGCCCATACACGGTTTGTTTTAACTTCAATATATTTTAACAGCACGCCCCTGAACATCATTTCCTCAACAATAGGTGCCACTATTCCCCCAATGAAGACAGCTTCAATCAACATAGCGTTGTAATCCGTTATTTTATCAATCGGTGTCCAGTAGAAAACGCCCGGCACAAATATAATATAAATGGCGATAACAATGAAAGGCAGTAAAACACCTAACATTATACAAAATCGTAATCCGCTGAATCGCTTTACTCTAAAATATGCCCAATCCTTTTTTAAACCCTTATGTACCAATAGTTTTATTAAAAAGATAAATATCACACCGTAAGTTAAACCGTGTAATAAATACTCGACGCCTTTTAAATCTAACAAATGCCACAATATAGCTAAATTTTGCGAAAAAACAACTATCACAAATAATAATAAACACATGCCTATGATTTTAATTATATTTTTCACCAAGTAACTTTGCCCCCTTTAACAATCGTTAAACAATCAACCGAAAATTTGACTTAGTGTTCCACAAATAATAATGACAATCAGTAATACAAACCACCATTTTTGTGCAAGAAAAGTCCAGCCATTGATTGGTTTTTCAACCGTATTAGACGTCCCGTTGTCTCCATTGGTTTCCACTTCATTACCATTAACGAGTTCATCAAGACTGACATTGAAAAAAGAGGCAAGCTTATTTAACATTTGGATATTGGGTTCGATTGTCCCTTGTTCCCATTTGGAAATCGTCTGTCTCGTCGTATGCATTTCTGTTGCTAGCATTTCTTGTGTAAGTTCATTTTCAATCCTTAGTTTTTTAATTTGATCTGCTAATCGCATTGTATTCACCACCTTTTTCTATTTTATCAAACATACCTACGCCCTTATGCTTATTATTTTGCGCATGATGCCTCAAATTTTGAGCATAACGCACTTTTTCATATACATTTTCGTATACATTCATCATTATTCACATCAAACTGTTCATTGCTAAAAGTTATCAAACTGCTCCCTCTTCTAGTATTTCTACTCAAAATAATAGTGATTAAAAAGTTATAAATGTTTATCCTTGACTAGTAACGATATATCGTTTATTATTCCGATATATCGAAAAAGAAAGGTGGAAATTAAAATGTTTATGTCACATCAACCAGAGGGTTTTGACAAAATGTTTAACACACATCAAAGAAGAGATCGTTTTTTTAAGAAAGGGAATTTACAATTTATGATTTTGAGATTATTAATAGATTCGCCTAAACATGGCTATCAAATTATTAAGGATCTTGAATCACAATTTAAAGGCTTTTACTCTCCAAGTCCCGGAAGTGTCTACCCGATACTCCAAATGTTAGAAGATCGAGAATTTGTATCTACCTCAAAAGAAGGTAAGAAAAAAGTCTATACCATTACAGAAGAAGGCATCGAATTTTTAAAAGAACAGCCTCATTATGATGAATATGCTAAACGTATGGCGCAATTTAAAGAAATGGATATAGAAAAATTAACAGCACTTCGCACATCATTACAGTCATTATTTAGATCATTTATATTAGCAGGTCAACATGTAATGAATGATAAAAAACAACTGGCTGCTTTTGAACAATTGATTCAAGATACAGCACAACAACTTGAATCATTTCAAGAAAAAAAAGATGAAGAAAATTAGGAGGTTAAAAATGTTAAAACAAAATTTACAACACATTGCAATTATCGGTGGGGGGCCAGGTGGATTAATGCTTGGACTCCTCCTACAACAACAAGACTACAACTTTACAATTTATGAACGTGGTCATCAAAATTTGCATAATGACAGAGGGGGTTCTTTAGACATACATGAAGAGAGCGGTCAACTTCCTTTAAAAGAAGCACAGATTTTTGAAGCTTTTCGAACTTATGCACGTTATGATGGCGAGGATACACGTATTGTCAACAAAGACGGAACAATCTTATATGATGAAGACGCGGAAGGTGAAGGTGGCAGACCTGAAATTGATCGCGGTCAACTATGCGATATTATTTTAGCGCAAATCGATCCAACACATATTCAATACGGCTATCAATTCAAAAGTATGGCGGAGCAAAGCGACGGCAGAACAATCATTTATTTCGAAAATGGTGACACAATGGTGACGGATTTAGTCATTGGGGCTGACGGAGCATTTTCTAAAGTGCGTCCTTATTTAACAGAATCTCAACCTGAATATACTGGTATTTCCATGATTGAAATGAACAGTGATGAAGCAGCACATCCAGACTTACTTGCATTTAATAAAAACGGTAAAATGATGGGACTCGGTGGGGATCGTGCAATTTTAGGTCAACGTAACGGAGATGGACGTATCATGGCATATATTTGCTTTAAAACGCATGATGACACACTTGAGCAGTATAGACACCTCTCACTGGAAGACTTAAAAACAAAATTACTCAATGATTTTGACGATTGGGATGAAACGCTCAAAAATTATATTCGCTATAGTTATGATGACATTAAGTTCCGGCGTATTTATAAATTACCGATTGGACTCACTTGGGTTACGCAATCTCACGTTACATTAATCGGTGATGCCGCGCATTTGATGAGCCCATTCGCCGGTGAAGGTGTCAACATGGCACTTTATGATGCGTATTTATTAGCTAATGCATTTAAAACATATGACAATGTCACTGACATACTCAAACATTATGAACAACAAATGAATGTTGTCACAAAAGTGCATGCCCAAGAGTCCCAAGAAAACTTAGAGTTGTTCTTCTCAGAAAACAGTGCCGAAACGATGACCGCATTCTTTGAAAATCCTCATGACCCCACACGCAACACCTCCCCTACTTCTCATAACTAAAAGTTCCTGAATTTTAATAGAGCGGGGATATGGGTTTATAACCAATTAAAATTAGGAGACAGGAGGTTGAAACCTTCCCCCTTTAATGAATTGTGACACTGTTTGGAATAACCTTAAAATAGGTTATAAAAATCAGTACCTATGACTTTTAATCATTGATAAAAAGGGGGGATCGCATTCAATCACGAACAGCCGCTCTAGCGACATAGACTCAATCTAATGATTGTCAATCTAGACGAGAACCTTAGGCAAATGTGTCAGAGGTAAAATCTTTAAGACGATCCTAGTACGGATGAATATGATAATATCCCATACCTGTTATTTTCATTTAGAAATTAAAAAAGCGCATTCAGCAACACAACTGTGTGCTGAATACGCTCAATTGTTAAATCGTAACGATGACCCGGATGATGTCTCTCTTTTTCTCAATCCGAGTGGCCTTTACTAAGGCAAGGCACACCAGTCAAATCAATTTTTGACTTATGACCACTTTATAATCTACAGATTTTGTTTCACCCAGTCATAGATCTCGGATGTCAGTGTTGTGCCTCTGTTCGTTTCAATATTTTTACCTTTTACATAACTTGTATGTACACCAAAAACTTTTTGTGTCTCTGGATCAAAGAGTGGTGCGCCAGATTGTCCACCTGATGCATCAGTCGTATAGTATGCCATATTACCTTCTTGCTTATCAACGACGCCTGAATCTGTCCACATCGTCGGCGCTTTGAAGACATGGAACTTATCTGATGGGTAACCTGCAACTTCAAAGTTTTTTCCAGTAAAATCATTCGCATTTTCTAGCTCAAGTGGTTTCACGACTTTACCAATAGCAGCTCCTCGAGTGGGTTGCACATCAAGAATTGCAATATCGTATGCTCTATTTTGATTTTCAATATACTGTTGTGGCACTCTTACATGCGTTGAGACAAATTCACCATAAGGTTTGTAATTTATATTTAAAGCAGGTGTAATTCTCGTTTGGTTAACAAATCCTCCATTGTCTGGATTATAAACACAATGTGCTGCAGTAAGGACTTTGTTGGGTCCAATGATGGCACCTGTACAAGCGGCAGTCGTTTTATTCCAATGTGTTGTTAAATAAGTAATCGCTTGATATGGTCTTGCTGTTGTCTTCTCTACTCTTACACGTGTGTCATTATCAATAACATCATATGTCGTTGTATCTGCTGCATAAGATGCTTGTGTAAGTGTGATAAATAACAATGATGCGACGGATAAAGTTTGGGCTATCGTTTTTTTCATTTGGCATTCCTCTTTCTTTTGAATTGAATGATATTACTCAGTACAATTTGCATCGATCAATGCTTTGGGGCAAACCATTATTTTTATGTGTTTGCCCCGCCTCGTTTGTTTGTTGATCATCGTCAACAACATAGGTAGGTGAATGATTTAATAAAGCTTATGACATATCGTTTTTGCCTAAAAATAGGTTTTAAAGAACAGGGATATAGCTAACTGGGTTGACCACGTTTTAGTAATTGAAGTCTAATCAATTCCCGCTTTGACTATAGGTTTTGCTTCACCCAGTTTAAAATGCTTTTTGTAAATGTTGTGCCTCTATTATATAAACCTGCATTTGTTTCTACTGCACCTGTATGTACACCAATGATATTATTTGTTTGTTTATTAAATATGGGTGCCCCAGATTCTCCAGAAATGGTATCTGCTGTATAGTAAGCTTTATTGCCATCTTGGAAATCAACGAGTGATGAAGATGACCATTGTGTTTGAACACGTAATTGCTCAAACTTATCTGACGGATATCCTGTAATTTCTACTTCTTTGTTTTTACTATTATCGGATGCTTCTATTTGAATTGGCTTAACGACATTTCCGATTGAAACACCATTTCTAGGTTTGACATCAATAATTGCAATGTCATATTGATCTTCTTGATGATCCTTATATTGTTGCGGCACATTAATATCATTAGATTCAAATTGACCAAACGGTGTGATTTTGCCATTTAAACCAGGCGTTATTTTTGACTGCTCTGTTAATCCGCCATATTCAGGATTATAAACACAGTGTGCAGCCGTAATCACTTTATTAGGCGCAATGACAGTACCGCTGCAGTCTTCATAAACGTTATTAAATTTAGATTCAATAAAAGTAATCGATTGATAAGGGTTCAGCGTTGTATTATTTACTTTTACACGACTGTCCTCACCTATAATCTTGTAATCAACATGACTCGAGGCATATGAAACTTGTGTGAACGCCATAAAAGACAAAGAAACAACTGTTGCCGTCTTTAAAAGAAATTTGTTCATTGTACTCAACTTCCTTCTCAATTATTTTATTTCTAACTAAAGAATATAATATTTTTATCTTTTAATCAATAGAATCTTAGAATTTTTTTCAGTTTTAAATAATAGTATTAATAAGGATAGAATACTATAAATTTGTATATGGATAGTTATATAT
>NZ_PPQN01000027.1 GCF_002901995.1 Staphylococcus coagulans
ATATTGTAGGTTTCTCATATGTTATGGCATATTTTAGAATTTTTAACTTTTAATAGTATATTTTACCTTGCAATATGATAATATAATATTAACTTTTTAGAGGAGGATTTAAAGTTGGTCAAAACGAAGCTCCCTTTATTCCAACATTTTGAAAACTTACGGGATTATCCAACATGGAAAGTCAAATCGTTTTTACTTATTTTGATTACTGTTATTTATTCTTTAATATTAAAATATGACACGGATAATACCGAGTTGTTAGAAGGCTTTGGCTATTCTAAACAAGATATAGAAGAAATTCATCAAATCCATTGGCTAACCGATGTATCAAGCAGTCTGATGGGTGGCGTGATTAGCTTTCTATTTACATTTGTCGTTTTTATGATGATTTCGAAATTACTAAATTCAGATGTGACACCTAAGACGATTTTATCAGCTTCTCTAAGCCATTCGCTTATAGTGACAACTGTTTCATTGGTTGTTATAGTGATTCAACTTGCATTACATTTACCTGCACCAGCTTATATTATTACGAGTTTGAATATCTTTCTTCCAGGCAACACCTACCTCGCTGCTTTTGATTTACAGACGATATTTAAAGGATATGTGACATTTATCGTCTATTATGCGACGAGCCGCTTGTCATTTCGTGCTTCCTTAATTTTGGGTATTTTAACAATAGTGCTCATTATCTTGCTAGCATTAGGCTCAGCTTTCTTAGAAGATACGATTTTGAGCTTGGCTGCTGAATTATAAAACAATTATTAAATATTTTGAATACATAAAATATGGAGTCCTTTTTAATGTTATAATACAGAAAACACAAATTATAACATTAAGGAGGATTTTTAATTTTGAAGAAGAGGACACTAATTGCATTGTCAATCATTGGTATTATCATTTTGACAGGAGTTGCTTTTCTCGTTAAAAACTTTAGCCATATCGGTGGAGACAATGATGGTGAAGGGTACAATACATATACAGTAAAAAGCGAAAAACCGATTCGTATTTCTGGTAAAGTCTCTCCAGAAACGATTAAAACATACTTAAATAATGCGCAACTCGGTACATTTCTAAGCATACAAGTTGAAGACGGTCAAAGTGTATCTCAAGGCACACCGTTGATTAACTATGATATTGATGGGGCGCAACGTCAAAAATTGAATGATCAACTTGTAAAAGCACAACAAAGTGGCGATCAACAAGCAATCAATACGGCTTGGAAGCAACTTAATCGATATGACGGTCAAGTGAATAATAGTATAAATGCAACATTTGATGGCACAATTTCATTAATCAATCGACAACAAGTGGGTGAAAGCGAGCCTATCCTTAAACTGATTTCGAAAGAGCCAATCATTCAAACGACAGTTTCTGAATTTGATTTGAATAAAATTAAAGTCGGCGATACGGTTAATATTGAAGTCACAAGTTCTGGCCAAAAAGGTAAAGGTAAAATTAAAAGCATCGCACAACTTCCAACAAGTTATGATCAAGATAAAGGACAACATAGCGAAACGACAGCTGGAAGTCTAGATGAAAATGCGCATGGAGATGCGCAAACGTTAACGACCAATAATCCAATAGATGCACAGCCATCAGGTCAAAATGATAAAGAAACTTCAAAATATAAAATCATCATTGGAGACCTTGATTTTAAAGTTAAAGCAGGATTCTCCGTTGAGGCAAATATTCCTTTAGATACGCTTAAAATACCTAAATCTGTTTTAACTAAAGATAACCATGTTTATAAAGTGGATAAAAATAATATTGCCCATCGTACAAAAATTAAGTATGACGAAAAAAATGGTGATCTCATTGTGACGCAAGGTATTGAAAAGGGTGACCATTTAATACAAAATCCAGACTCAAAAATTAAAGATGGGGAGAAAGTAGAGGTGGCCAAATGATTGAGCTTAAAAAGATCAATCGTCACTTCAAAAATGGGAATACGCATAATCATATTTTAAAAGATATCGATTTAAAAATTCACGAAGGCGAGTTTGTCGCTATCATGGGGCCTTCTGGATCAGGTAAAAGTACTTTGATTAATATACTTGGTTTTATTGATCGCGGTTATGAAGGAGATTACTTATTTGATGGCGAAAATTATCAAAAACGCTCTGATAATGAGTTGGCTGCTATTCGAAATCGAACAGTTGGATTTGTCTTTCAAAATTTTAAGCTGATTCAAAACAATACGATATTAGAAAATGTTAGCATTCCGTTGCTTTATGCAGGTCTACGTGCTTCTGAACGCCACGACCGTGTGATTGAGATGTTGCATCGAGTTGGTTTATTCGAGAAAGAAAACTTGGTGCCCAATAAGCTTTCAGGCGGACAACAACAACGTGTAGCGATTGCGAGAGCCATTGTGAATCAACCGAAGTTTATTATTGCTGACGAGCCAACAGGAGCGCTTGATTCAAAAACTTCAAAAGACATTATGGCATTGTTTTTACAACTCAATAAAGAACAAGGGACCACAATGATTGTGGTGACACATGACCCTAAAGTAGCTGAACAAGCGGATCGTGTGATTCATATCCTCGATGGTCGTGTTCAAAAAGAAGAGGTGTTGAAACGATGACCTATTTCGGTAATATTATACACGTTGCATTGAAGTCAATTATGAAAAACAAGCGTCGTAATATTTTTACCATGATTGGAATTATAATAGGTATAGCTGCGGTTATTACCATTATGTCTTTAGGGAATGGTTTTAAAAAGACAGCGAATGAGCAGTTTAGTGATGCAGGGGCCGCAAAAGACACAGCGTTAGTGAGCTTTATGCCTGATGACTTCGAGCCTATTAAAGATTCTCCTTTTACTGAAACGGAAATTGATATTGCGCGCCAAGTGAAAGGTGTTCAAGATGCAAGTATTAAAGAAGATGAAAGCTCAGGTTTAATATCTGAAGCAAAAACGGTTAATAAGAAAACAGATATTGCAGTCGTTAAAAGCGAATCGGTGTCAGATGTTTCTGACGGAAAAGGTTTTACAAAAGATGACAATGCTTTAAAACAACGTGTAGCTGTCATCTCATCAGAAGTGGCTGACACACTTTTTAAAGGTAATGTGAAAGGCAAAACGATTTATATAGATGATATGGGGTTTGAAGTCGTAGGTGTAAAGGATAAAGCACAGCTCTCAGATGCTGTTCAAATCCCTACAAAGACAGTAGAGACTTATTTACCTCATCTAAAATCTGCATTTCCACAGCTTGTGCTAAAAATTGGAGAAGATGCGAATAAAAAAGAAATTGCAACACGCGTGGCTGATCAACTGAACAAAAAGGGTGCAGCGATTGATCAAGGGCAATATGAATACTCAGATACCGAAGAATTAATGAAAGGGATTGGCAAGATATTTGATTCAATCACCTATTTTGTTGCTGCTGTCGCAGGGATTTCACTATTTATAGCGGGTATTGGCGTGATGAATGTGATGTACATCTCTGTCACAGAACGGACAGAAGAAATTGCAATTCGACGTGCATTTGGTGCAAAAGGCCGTGATATAGAATTACAATTTTTAATTGAGAGTGTTATTCTATGTTTGATCGGCGGTATCATTGGTTTAATCATTGGGATATTGATTGCACAGCTAGTCGATGTCGTTACACCGGAATATATACAAAGTGCAGTTAGCTTTGGTTCTATCGTACTTGCGGTAGGAGTATCAACGTTAATTGGTATAGTATTCGGTTGGATTCCAGCAAGAGCAGCAGCTAAAAAAGAATTGATTGACATTATCAAGTAAATTTTATAATTTCATCTACAAGAGGATTAGGTTGATGCGAAATGAGTAACAAGCTTATGCATCATTCTAGTCCTTTTTATAATTTCAATTTACTTTTGATGTGAGTATGTGACTATATTAAGAGTGAATTTTGATAAAAAAGTAGGATATAAGCTTGCGCATGCATAAAAAAAACGGTCAGTGTCTTGAAACACCAACCGTATCAAATATATAATCCCTTTTCGCAATTAAAATTTAAATAATGTTCTTAACACTCTAAATAAAGAAAGCATTAATTCTAATGGTGTTCCGCTCATTACTAATCGCCTCCTATTTTAGGATACAACTTTTTCTGTTTTAACTAAATCATCTGCAATATTAAGCCAGAAATTTTGAAGTTGTTCTTGTGTATGATTCGTATCATTCGTATCTTGACCGACAAAGTCGACATGATCCCAACCTTCAAAGACTGGTGTCACTTGCCAAATTCCTTTTTGAATTTGATCTGTTGCATTAGTCCATGCTTGGTTATAAGGATGTTTAGAAGAAACAACAGATACAAGACCATCATTGACACGCCAATTTTTTTCAGATACTTTTCCAATTACATTAGCGGTTAAAACGAATGTGAAGAATAAGTCGAGATTGGCCTTTTGTTTACCTGACAGCGTTGCGTGGGTCGCTTCTCCCGTATAAGTTTTATAAACGATATTTGGATTGAGTGAAGTATGTTTATTAATTTCACTTGCACCTTCACGTGTTAAGTCATAGAAGCCATTATCTTTTGTTTTCCACAGTTTATTATTGTTTTTGATGCGTTCAGTATAGGCTTGATCTGTTTCACCTGGTTTACGTTTAAGTCCCCATTGATTGAGACCGAAGTCAACACGTGCATCATTTTTAGCTAATGCAGCTGCGAAATCAAACACGAATTGTCTGACAATAGGCTCATTACCAAGTTGGTCAGCAGCATGTGTTCCGTTATGAGGTGTACCTAAAGTTGTTATGGAAGCCACCATATTGTCATGACCACCGGCAAATAAAGGGGAGATTGTACCGCCGTGTTTTTTATGATAGTCAATTTCTTCTTGGCTACCGTTACGGAGTAATTCTTCTAACACACGAATTGTCTGTCCCCCCATACTATGACCTACAAGGTGAATCTTTTTACCAGGTTCCCAATCTTTGTAAATGCCTTCATATGTATTACCATAACGTGCATGACCATATTTCGCTGCATGAGCTGCACCGTAATCAACACGTCCCCCTTTAATATAGTAGTACAATTCTACAGCACGATCATAGTTACTTCCGAATGCGCTAATACTTGCTTCATAAGTGTTGTAGCCATTTTCTTCTAAATATTGTCGAATATTGAGCTTTTCCCCTCCCCAATAGTGTGAGAGAACAGTAGGGTTTTTATCATCAACAAAACCATTAAATCCATGAACTAAAACAATTGGATCTTGATTTTTATAATAATTTTGTTTCGCTTTTTGACTTGGTTGTTCATTTAATTTCTCGGCTTCTCGCTTGCGTTGTTGCGTTTGCGTTGTTGCTTTCTGTTGTTCTTGTGTTGAAGTTAAATCTGTTTTAATGGGTTGTTCGTCATGAGTTTTCGTCCATTCATTTGATTTGAGGGTTTGAGGTGTGGCTGTTTTCTCATCTTTTACAGCGTATGTTGCCGATGATTTTGGTTGAACAGTCTGAGTGTTTTGAGTTTGCTTTTCATCTGACGGTGCCATTGAAGACGTATTTTCATTTGATGCTTTGTAAGTAGTAGGTGCTTTGATATGACTTTCAGTTTGTGTAGCATAAGTCAAAGGTGCAGATGGTGTTGTATTACGTTTGGATATATGTTCATATGAATTGTTTTCAGCGTCAATTTTCTCTTGATGATTTTGAGTTGTACGTTGTTCGCTTTGTGTTTGAGATTCATCGTTATTTGGATGTGTTTCTGTATCTTTTAAAGATTTTGGTAATCCTTCATCAGAAGGTTGCTGTTGTTTTTCTATTTGTTCTTGATACTGATGAGAAGCGTCACTTGGTTCTTGGTCCCCGTATGTAGATTCAGCTGAAACAGGCGTTTGTAATAGCCCGATGAAAAAGAAAGAAGCAATAACTGCTGATGATGCCCCGATTTTAAATTTACGAATGCTGTAGACATGTTTTTGTTTCATTTTTTCCCACCTCATTTGAATAATGTTTATAAAAGTTAGCCAAAGTTAAATAAAGATATTAATCAATATGCGAGGTATCAACTCAAATAATTGTGCTAGGTATACCGACATATTAATGCCCCCTTATATTTTGTACACCCTTTTTGTAAGGGTTTCCAAAAAGTGTTATATAAATAGTACATTAAGTTCAAAAAATTGTCAAAATTTTTTAAAATAAGTACCTTGAAAAATTTATTCCTTTTAAAATAGATGTTTTTAAGAATAAATACTAAAAGTATGTTTATAGGATTTAACCGAGTGGTATGTTAGAATAGAATAAACTGGAGGCTTATATTATGAAACATTGTTATAAAGTGTCTGCATACATTTTTGGGAGTATTGCAATTGCAGTACTCGCGGGAGTAACGTACTTATCATACCAGCAGTATGAGCAAGACGAAAAAATAATGAATGATAATTTAAAAGCATAGGTGTAAACATGAGGTGAATGCGGTATTACCGTATTCACCTCATGTCGTTTGTAGGTATTGAGAAAAATTATCAAGGAGGGATAGTATGTCAAGAGGGAATTATTTCCATCATGTGGAGCACAGAAAAAAACAGACACATTCTAAAATGACACTTTGGTTGTCACTAATCATTACGCTCTTTTTTACCGTTGTTGAGTTTATGGGAGGGGTTATTTCTAACTCACTCGCCTTATTATCTGACTCATTCCACATGCTAAGCGATGTCGTTGCACTTGCTTTATCGATGGTAGCTGTCTATTTTGCGAGTCGTAAACCTACTGCACGATATACATTTGGGTATTTGCGTTTCGAAATTCTTGCTGCATTTTTAAATGGTTTGGCATTAGCTGTAATTTCGGTATGGATTTTTTATGAAGCCATCGTACGTATTATTTTTCCAAAGCCAGTAGAAAGTGGTTTAATGCTTGTCATCGCTACAATTGGTTTAATTGTAAATATTGTACTAACCGTCATTTTAGTACGGTCATTGAAGAGTGAAAATAATATTAATATCCAAAGTGCGCTGTGGCATTTTATGGGGGATTTGCTGAATTCAATCGGTGTCATTATCGCTGTAGTATTGATTTACTTTACAGGTATTCAGTTAATCGACCCTATTTTGAGTATGATTATTGCGCTAGTGATTTTGCGTGGAGGATATAAAATTATGCGCAATGCGTGGTTGATTTTAATGGAATCTGTGCCTGAACATTTAGACACAGATGAAATTATGGAAACAATGAAATCGGTTGACCAAGTGTTAGATATCCATGAGTTTCATTTATGGTCAATTACGACAGAGCATTATTCACTCAGCGCGCATGTCGTTTTAGATAGTCGCAGCAGTGAGGATGCCTATCAAACAATAAACGAGCTAGAAACATTGTTGAAGGAAAAATATGGTTTGGCCCATACAACATTACAAATTGAACATTTAGTCATCAATCATTTAGATGAAGCTTACTTTGAAGAAGTGAAAAATGAATAGATATCAAGTTTAATTTAACGTAACTACAGAAATGTATTTGATTTTAAAAGCGTCAATACGAGCATACTGAGTTTTTAACTTAGTTGCGGTGATTGACGCTTTTTTATGAGGATTATCTAATTTGACTTGGACGTGGGGTTTGACCAGCTAGTAACAATGTCCATGTCACTAAAATAAATGGGAATGTTAATGCAGGGAGTCCTATAGGTTCGAAGAATGTTGCAATAGCTGCATACATCATCGGTGTCATCATAACTGCCAATACAAAGACAAGAATAGGATGAAAATAGTTTTCTGAACGGAATGTAACACCTATAGCAATGATGGTTAGCATTAAGTTGAAACCAAATAGGCCCTCATTAAGGCTGCCGATATCTGCGCCCAAAAAGAATTCAAGAAGTAAGCCTAATAAATTTGCTGCAAGGATATAGAGACCTGCACGTCGAGAAGCAATCCAACAAGCAATGACAATCAAAAGTCCACTTAACACATGTTCAATAAGGAAAATTTGACTCACATTGTTAAAAAAAGCAAGCACTGGATGGAAAGGTGTGTTTAAATCAATGTGAATGTGCGAGGTTAATGGTAAGACCGCTACATTCGTTTGGATAAACTTAAACTGTCGAGACATTAATAAAACAATCCATGTTAGAACGACAAATGGCGTTGTCAGCTCTGGCAAATGGAAAGGTTTTAAGAAGTTTTTAATTGCTTGAGCAATAGGCATCGCAAGTAAAATACAAATTAAAATGATCATCACGTTTTGCCAAGACCATACTAAAAAAAGCGTTAAATCAATAGCAATTAATACAGGATTAAAACCAGCAAGGCCCGCTTGAATTTCCGCTTCTGTATAATTAAAAAAATGGGCGGTTAATAAGCTGAGTAGGCTACCGACCATTGCAGCTAATCCGATTTTCCAATTGCCGATCCATAAAGCAATTAAAATAATGAGACCTGTCCAAGTATTTTCTAATAGCACGACTTGGGAGATGTTTTTGAAAAAAGTATGTATCCATGTTGGCATGTTTTTTCACGCCTTTCTTTCTTGTGATATTGTTTCTGAATATGCTTTAACTTTACCACTTTAACAGCGTATATAACCACTATATTAAAATAACATTAAAACTAATGAAAGAAATGTATTATAAAACAAAATACACTTAAAAGCTTTTATAAAATAACAATATTGTTTGAAAGTGGTTATGTAAGACACTATAATGAGAGGAGTAATCACTTATTTTTACATTGTTAAGGAGTGGACTGACATGTATTTTACACAACGAGAACAAGACAAGTTAATGATTGTCGTCGCAGCAGATTTAGCGCGTAGACGAAAAGAACGAGGGCTAAAATTAAATCATCCAGAAGCAGTTGCCTTAATTAGTTATGAAGTATTAGAAGGGGCAAGAGATGGGAAGTCCGTCGCCGAATTAATGAGTTATGGAAGGGAAATTTTATCAAAAGATGATGTCATGGAGGGCGTTGATGCCATGGTGACTGACATTGAAATAGAAGCCACATTTCCTGATGGCACAAAGTTGGTAACTATTCATCATCCCATTGTATAGGAGGAATAAGCATGAAACCTGGTGAAATCATTGTTAAAAAGTCGGAAATTACAATTAATAAGGGCAAAGAAAAAACAAAAATCAATGTTAAAAATACTGGTGATCGTCCTATTCAAGTCGGTTCACATTATCACTTTTATGAAGTGAACCCTGCACTCGCGTTTGATCGTGACGATGCTTACGGAAAACATTTAGATATTCCTGCAGGGGCTGCTGTGCGTTTTGAACCTGGAGATGAAAAGACAATTTACCTTGTACGTTACGTGGGGCGTCAACATATTTATGGTTTTCATGGTCTTGTAGATGGTCCAATTGATACATCAAAGGTGACGCCACCAAATGTCGAAGAGGGAAGTGAAGACAAATGAGTTTTAAAATGACAGATGCGCAATATACCAGTTTATATGGGCCTACAGTAGGAGATTCGATTCGTCTGGCAGATACAGATTTATTTGCGAAAGTAGAAAAAGATTATGCCAATTATGGCGATGAAGTCACTTTTGGTGGTGGCAAATCCATTCGTGATGGCATGGGTCAAAATCCAAACGCTACAAGAGCGCATCCACAAGTTGCTGATCTTGTCATTTCCAATGCGGTTGTCATTGATTACAACAAAGTGATTAAATGTGATATTGGTGTGAAAGATGGACGAATTATGAAGTTAGGTAAAGCGGGTAATCCAGACATTATGGATGACGTTGATATTATTATTGGCGCTTCGACAGATGTCATTGCAGCAGAAGGTCGAATTGTAACTACGGGCGGTATTGATACACATGTGCACTTCATTAACCCTGAACAAGCAGAGGTTGCATTAGAAAGTGGTATTACGACGCACATTGGTGGTGGTACAGGAACTTCAGAAGGTACTAATGCTACAACTGTTTCACCAGGCGCTTGGTATATCCATCGAATGCTTCAAGCTGCAGAAGATTTACCACTTAATATTGGTTTTACTGGGAAAGGGCAGGCGGTAAATCATGAAGCACTAGAAGAACAAATACGTGCAGGAGTCATTGGATTGAAAGTTCATGAAGACTGGGGTGCAACTCCGTCTGCATTGCGACATGCATTAGAAGTCGCGGACGAATATGATATCCAAATAGCGTTACATGCCGATACACTAAATGAAGCAGGATTCATGGAAGATACGATGAAAGCTATCGGTGATAAAGTCCTTCATATGTATCATACTGAAGGTGCGGGAGGCGGACATGCGCCTGATTTGATAAAGTCAGCATCTTATCCTAATATTTTGCCATCTTCTACAAACCCAACCTTACCTTACACACACAATACGATTGATGAGCACTTGGACATGGTGATGATTACACATCATCTCAATGCTTCAATTCCTGAAGATGTGGCTTTTGCTGACTCTCGAATTCGTAAAGAAACTATTGCTGCAGAAGATGTATTACAAGATATGGGCGTTTTCAGTATGGTGAGTTCTGACTCACAAGCAATGGGTCGTGTGGGCGAGGTGATCATCCGCACATGGCAAGTGGCGCACAGAATGAAACAGGAAAGAGGCCCACTTGAAGGCGATGGAGCATACAATGATAACCGTCGAATCCAACGTTATATCGCTAAATACACGATAAATCCCGCAATAACACATGGCATTTCTGATTATGTGGGTTCAGTAGACGAAGGAAAGCTAGCTGATTTAGTGATATGGGATCCACGTTTCTTTGGTGTCAAACCA
Organism: Staphylococcus coagulans; assembly: GCF_002901995.1. GTDB lineage: Bacteria > Bacillota > Bacilli > Staphylococcales > Staphylococcaceae > Staphylococcus > Staphylococcus coagulans. The sequence goes on from NZ_PPQN01000027.1 coordinate 10,698, forward strand.
GAAATAGTCATTAAAGGTGGCATGATCAATGTCGCAGCAAATGGAGATGCGAATGGATCCATTCCAACAGCTGAACCGGTAAAATATCGTCATATGTATGGGCAATATGGCACTAATATACAAAATACAGCAATCACCTTTGTTTCTCAGGCAGCGTATGACGATGATATTCGCAGTCAGCTCGATTTAAAACGGCAGGTCAAACCTGTACATAACATACGAAATCTTTCTAAAAAAGATATGATTAATAATAACGCGATGCCACAAATTGATGTCGATCCACAAACGTACGAAGTCTTTGTAGATGGCAATAAAATTACAAGTGAAGCGGCAATAGAACTTCCATTAGCGCAGCGTTATTTCTTATTTTAAAGTGATTTAGAGTCATCAATGCATTTTGATGGATTTATTAAAAATTTTTATATCAGAGTAGGATGGCAACCGTCATCCTACTTTTTTAGCGTTCATATATTTAATGTTGTGCTTTTGTGTAGAGATATTATCTGAACGATGATGTATAAAAACTTTGCCCTCATATGCAAAAATTTAAAACGTATAACATTTTTTACTTTTAATTCTCTACAAATGAGTTTAAATTTAAACAGAGTAGGGTATATTTTTTTAATCCTTTTGTTAAGTAAAGGATATTAATTTGCAGTCAAAACAACCTAATCCATGGAATACATATACAATAGAGAAATAAAAAGACGCAAATGAATTGATATTTGTGCAAATTATCGTATATTTTTCATTTTTTGTGATAATTCTCCAAATTGAAAACAGACCAAACCATTTGAATCTTTAAAATGCTTGTATGAACTTTTTATACATGGTAAATTATTTAGGCTATAAATTTTCAGAAAAATAATGATTGATTATAAAGAAATAGAGGTGTTGAGCGTGATATTGTCAGATAATGATATAAAGGAATATCTAAAACGCAACATGCTTAAAATCGAACCATTAGTAGAAGAACATATTGAACCCGCTTCTGTTGACCTCACGTTAGGGCAACATTTTTTAAAGCCACTCCCACCCAAAGATGGTGTGCAGCGAATGAGTGAGCCGATTGATTACGAAACGATCAATCAATCGCATGTTGTTGTTCCTGCACATGCATTTATTTTAGCTACAACGGAAGAATATATTACTTTGCCAGAACAATTAACTGGCTTTATAGAAGGTAGAAGTTCAATTGGTCGTGCAGGTCTCTTTATTCAAAACGCAGGATGGGTTGATCCAGGATTTGAAGGAAAGATTACGCTAGAATTATATAATGCGAATGATTTTCCTTTAGAAATTGAGCAAGGTCAAAGAATTTGTCAAATTGTTTTAGCTGAAACGAAAACGAAACCCCAAGCTGTTTATCATGGTAAGTATCAAGGTCAACAAACCACAACGGGAAGTCGAGTATTCCGTGATTGGATGAAAGATGGGGGGATTTAGATGGATATTGTCATATTATCAGGCTTTTTAGGTGGCGGAAAAACATCGACGCTCAATTATTTAGTCCAAGACGCCCTTGACAATCATTTGAAACCGGCTGTAATTATGAATGATTTTGGTGCAAGAAGTGTTGACGAACATCTTGTTACAGAAGATGTTCAAATGGAAGTCCTAGTCAATGGTTGTATTTGTTGTGAGTTGAAGGAAGATGTATCTCAACAATTGCATGAGCTGTATCTATCGTACCAACCTGATATTGTCTTAGTTGAATGTAGTGGTGTGGCACACCCTATCGGGGTCTTTGATGCATGTATGACCCCTGTGCTTGCGCCTTATATTGAAGATATCACGATGTTAGGTCTAGTTGACGTAGCAGCCTATTATGAGAAAAAAGAATTACCAGAATCCGTGCATCATTTAATATTTGAACAATTTCGCTATTGCAGTCACTTAATTTTAAATAAAATAGATTTATTAAATAACGAGGCCTTGTTATCTGTGGTGGATGAAATTCAGCAAACATATCCGAATATTCCTTATATTTTAACAAGTTATGGAGAGCTGACTTTAAACGAAGTCCAACATCAATCACAGTGTCAAGTCAATGAACGTTCCAGCGTGCATCATCATGGGCAATTATCACACTTGATGTACGAATTCGAGGCGCCTGTGCAACAAACAGCCTTAATTGAAGGGCTACAAGGTTTAGAAGATATCTATCGTATTAAAGGATTTGTATATCTTAAAGATTGTGAGAATCCGTGTGTTGTCCAATATACACCTGGTAATTTAGAAATCAAACCGTGTCCGATTCCGATGAAGCCATATTTAATTGTAGTGGGACATAATTTGGATTATCAAGAAATTACCGATACGTTTGATGTAATGGAACTCGCATCTTAAAAATGAATAGATGAACTAAAGCATAATGTGAATGTCGAGATCTCATCGGCTACTCGCATTGTGCTTTTTTAATTTAAAATTCAATTGATTAAGTTATTCTTCTTATTTGAGAAAGCGTTATCATAATGATAGAATAAATGTGATAGAAGTATTTATTTCTCAGTTATATTGTTTGTTATTTAATATATTGGGGAATGCTAATAATGAGGAGGGATTGGATATGTTCAAAAATATTCTAGTTCCATTTGATTTCGGTAATAGTTTTAAAAATGTACCTGAGCAATTAGTGAAATTAACAGGTGAAAATTCTGCATATAAAATTGTCATTTTTAATGTTATTTCTGAAACGGAACTTGCAAACTATGTACGATACCAAGGCAAGCATTTTGAAGAAGTTGTTGAAGAGAAAAAAGATGAAATGAAACCATTTTTAAAATCTTTAGACGATGCCAACTTAAAATATGATGTCAAGTTTACGACAGGTGCAGCTACGAAAGAAATCGTCAATGAAGTTGAAAATGCAGACTATGACGTTGTAGTCATGAGTAATAAACGTTCCGAAATAGATATTAAGCATGTGTTAGGACATGTTACACATAAAATTGCGAAGCGTGTCAATATCCCTGTATTGATTATAAAATAATAAATATCTTCAATAATCTATATAATTATAATATATTTTCCCTTCAGGCATTTGTTGTCTGAAGGGTTTTTGCTAGGATTACTGGGATAAGCGAAATCACTGTATTGACTCTACATTACTTTGTGTATGTAATATAAAAAAACAATAGATATAAATAAATATATTATGTGTTTTTTTTGTTTGTATTCAAAGAACAAGGAGGAAAGCTGATGCATTATTATGCGTATGTAGACAGAGAAGTGTGTATTTCTTGTTCAGCTTGTGGTGCTGCGGCGCCTCGATTGTTTCAGTATGATGCTCAAGGGATAGCGTACATGTGTTTAGATTGTAATAGTGGCACGGCGCAAATACCTGAATGTGACTTGGAAAGTTTATATGATGCAGTTGAAAATTGTCCCACGTCAGCGATTATTGTGGGACAGCGGCCTTTTTCATATCTTCTAGCTCATTTGTTTTTAAAGGGCTCACTATCCTGAATGGCGTACTTATCACAGTATTTTTAAGTCGGCAAATCAAACGAAAAGGGATTTAATTAAAATGACAACACTATTCATCAGTGCTATAAAAGGGAATACGTATGTATAGAATTTGTAAATATGCAGACGAGGTGTTGAAACGCCAGTACAATTACATCGAGCCACCATTTAGTTACAGCAAAGCGTAGTTTTTATATTTGTTATAGATATAGTGTAAAAAAGCGATAGGAAAGGCTGGGAAAACTTAAATGCATCCCAGCCTTTTAAATGTGGACTTTTTCAAACCGCCTCATAACGTTTGACAGTTGAGAGTAATAATAGAAAGCCTATTACGACTGTTGCCAAAAATAAACCTGACATCATAAGCGGTGTGAGTAGCGTACCAATGATTAAAAATAGCCGTCATATGAGCTCTGCACCAATCGTTATTCAACTGTCTAGTGCAGAATGGGCACCACGTGTGTCGGTAGGAATAAAACGTATATAAACATAAGTCCGATTTTTTTACCATCTAAATAGTGCATGAGCAATAATAGTATAATCGGAAACACGACATTCACATTTAGGTAATGTCATAAGCATATCTCCAATTTATAAGATAAAAAATATGTAAAATTAGTATTATATTATCTTTAAAGTGTAAGCGTGTCAAAATTTGTGTGAGGCCGTTGTGCACGTTACAATTTGT
>NZ_PPQN01000028.1 GCF_002901995.1 Staphylococcus coagulans
GTTCATCTCTTTTTATTTATTTAAATATGATACTTATATAAAAGATGTAGTAAAACAATATACATTTAATAATTATGTCGTTCCAAGAATTTTTGCATTGTAAATGAATTAAAAGTTAGTTTATAATAAACAAAATGTGTATAAAGAGACGCCATATTAAGGGGTAACACCTTTAAGCATGAAGAAAGGTGAAGGTGGGGATTATGAATGAAAAAGATATTCGTGTACAAAAGACAAATTTAAGATTATCTCAAATATTTTTAGAGTTATTAGAAGAGCAGTTACTCACTAAAATTACAATTAATCATATTTGTCACAAAGCAAATGTGCATCGAACGACTTTTTATCAGCATTTTAAAGATAAATATGAGCTACTTTGGTATGTTTGTAGAGGTGTGATGAAACCTTACTTTAATTTACAATTTGAAGAGAGACTGTATTATCCTTTTAGCAGTCTGGAAAAAACGTTTGATCAACAAATTATAAAAATTTTACAAACTCAAAAAGAAGATCCTAAATTTTATCGATTAATTTTAAAACAATTTTCTAAGTACTTTGAAGGTGAGTTGAAATCACATGAGACGAAGCTGCCTTTTGAACCACATTTTCCAGTAGAAGTTTTCGGTTATGTGTATACGTCTACGATTCAATCTATGAACCAATGGCGTATTGATTGTAATATTGCATTCGATGCTTATTATATGGATAAACTCTATCAAAAATTAATTAGTTTTAAGCACGAATAACAAATATGAAATAGACTAACAGAACGTCATTCACCCAGTTTACAGATTTGATGGTAAATAAAAATTGAAATCAAATTTTATCTCTGTTCTTGAAGTTTTCGGTAATTTATGTGATGTTAAATAAAGAAACGATGAGAGGGGTATGCGGTTATGACATTTACAGATCGATTGTTTGAACGGGTAAAACCAATTTGGCAAAGTTATCTTGACCATCCATTTGTTAAGGGGATTGGTGACGGCTCACTTGATCAAGAAAAGTTTAAACATTGGTTAAAACAAGACTATATTTATTTAATCGATTATACGCGACTCTTTGCAATAGGTGTTACTAAAGCATCAGATTTAGAGATGATGACAACATTTGGTGAGTTAGTCGCAGGCACATTAAATACAGAAATGGCATTACATAGACAATATGCAGCACGATTTGGCATTACAGAACAAGAGTTAGAGGAAACAAAGCCAGCGAGTACGACTTTAGCGTATACGAGCTATATGTTAAATCTTGCGCAACGCGGAGATATTGAAAACGTGATTGCGGCTGTTTTAACGTGTACTTGGAGTTATCAATATATTGGGGAAGCACTGAGTCAAATTGAGGGTGCCATTGATCATCCATTCTATGGAGAATGGATTGAGATGTATAGTTCAGAAGCATTTACAACATTTAAAGACGATGTTGTACGGATAATGAACCAAGTCACGGACGGTATGTCTGAAGCGAAGCTACAAGCATTAGAAGATATTGTTGTTTATACGAGCTACTTTGAATATATGTTTTGGGATATGGCAGAAAACCTTGAAACATGGCCATTGCCTTATAAGTAAGCAGATATAAGATGTATCATTGAAACGAAATTGTCGTATAGTCTATTAAAATCGAAGCCACCTTCAATCAAAAAGTAATGAATACAGAAGGTGGCTTCGATTTATTATTTGATTTTCGGACGGCGATTTCTAAAGAATAAGCTAATGAAATAGAGGAATGTCGCAATCCCCATGAAAATAATAGCATTATGTAACGCGTTGGCACCTGTTAATAAATTAGAAGCGTCGACTTGACCAACATAAGGCGCAAGTTGTTTTGCAAATTCATCAGCGACCTCATCAATGTAGTAAAGAAAACCAATTGGAATCAATGTAATGAAAACTGCAATGATGAAATTAAGTATTTTTAAAATCGTACGATTAAAAATGAGTGTTAATAAAGCTAAAACGATGTTAATGAGAGATAGAATAAAGAAAACATTCAATACTTTAATTAAAACGCTGAGCTTTTGTTCAACTGCAGAAATATCAATAAGTGTAATACTACTCAATTGCGTTGTGATGACTTTAAGCTTATCAAAAGTGACATTTTCATTAATGAAACCCATTTTAAACAGCGTATCTGAATACATGCTGTAGGCAGCTATCGTTACAAATACCGCTGCAATTAAAGTAAGAATAAAACTAACCCATGAGCGACGTTTTTTGCCATAACGTTTACCACGATGAATTGTTTGATAGTCAAACTGTTGCTGGAAATGGGGCTGTGATTGAGATTTCTCTTTCATAAAGGACGCCTCCAAGAATAAGATTTGAGATTTTGAACGAATTATAATGACAATAATATAAGCATTATATTATACCTACACCTATATTAATAGTCGTAAGCAACAAATCTGAAAGGTTCTGCTCATTGTAATCCTTTTTTCTTGTCTTTAGGTGATGCTTTAAAAGAATTTTCTTGATAGATGCTACAATAAACGATATTTTCTCCGACCATGCAAGATAAATTTCCTATCAAGTGAAAGTTAAAAGCATCCACATCCATAGAAAAATGTTTGTATATCAATGTTATCATTTGTATGATAGCAAGGAGGTAGATGATGGAAAAATTAAAAAGTTTAGAGACCTACGAACAGTTTATACAGACGCATGAGATTGCAATTGTTCATATTTCGAGAGAAAATTGTTCAGTTTGTCATGCGATATTACCAAGAGTTGAATCACTTGTTGAACGATATGAAGGTGTTGCTTTAGGACATTTGAGTGCGGATGATGTGCCCGAAATTGCCGGGGCTTTATCCATTTTTACAGTTCCAGTTGATATTCTATTTTACGAAGGAAAAGAAATGCATCGAGAAGGTCGTTTTATTGATTTGGATCGTTTAGAATCACAATTATTTAAAATTTATAAGAGCATCAATTGATAAAACGTATTATAATGAAAAAGAATGCGAATGTTCTAATATGGAAGTCTAAATCTAAAATAGAAATAAACAGAACAAGAGGACAATGTAGACAAAAGTGAGGGATTGAATTGAAACGTAATGTCATGAGTAATTTAATGGGGAGATATTTATCGCATCAACGTCATATTAAATTTAAAACACAAGATGAGGTCGATGCCTATTTAGAAAAACGCCGCCAACTCAATAAAGAAAAACATAAACAACCTGAGCAAATCAATGTCAAATCGAACTTAGTGAAGGATATGTTTGATGACATGCAAGTTTTTCGCTTTAACTTTGGTCATCATATTAAAAATAAGATTTTATATATTTATGGTGGCACTTTTGTGTTACAACCCTCTGTTTTTCATTGGCGATTTATGGATAAATTAGCTTATGAAACGTTACATGAAGTGGTTTTGCCTATTTACCCAAAGGCACCGGAATACACGTATCGTGAAACCCATCAAGCCATTGAACAAGCGTATCGTCGTTTACTGAAAGAAACAGATGCAGATAATATTGTGATTATGGGGGATGCCTCTGGTGGAAATATGGCATTAAGCTTTGTTCAAAAATTAATGGAGCAAGATGAGTTGCCATTGCCACGTCAGTTGTATTTAATTTCACCTTGGCTCGATCTCTCGCTCTCTAATCCAGATATTACAGAGCAAGTTCAAAAGAAAGACCCTATCCAAAATGTGTTTAGCTTACAATCTGTCGCTAAAGTTTGGGTCGACGATTTAGAGCGTAAAAATCCGCGTGTGTCACCGATGTATGGTTCAGTGCGTGGCTTACCACCCGTTTATATGTTTGGAGGTACAAGTGAAATCTTTTATCCAGATATGCGTAAGCTCGCTGATTATTTTGAGGCAGAGCAACAGCCGATTCATTTTTATGAATATAAAGATATGGTCACGGCTTTTCCGTTATATCCTATCGTTGAATCTAGAAAAGTTTTAAAACAAATCCGTAAAACAATCCATCCATAAAAAAGATGAAGTAAGACATGCAATGGCGTGCAACTTCTGCGATAAATAAGCAGAATGGTCTCTGATGAAAAGCATATGCAAATGTGCTTTTTACAAGCGACCATTCTGTTTTTCTATATCGATGTAGTTTATTTTCTAGGTATGAAAGACAATGCAATAAGTCAAAACGTTTTGAAAAAATAATAGATATATCAAGATGAATGGTGAGTGTGTGTTCGTGTTATAAAGACAAACTTGAAGTGGATTATCGTATTCACACAATAATTTTGTTTTTATAAAGCTTTTTTTGGATTAAATATAGAATCAAATGAACGTCTGAGACAAACAAATTCTTAAATGAAGTAAAGCGCCGTGCAATTAAGTAAAATTTTTAGTAGAATTAACTATATGCAAAAATATCAATATTATAAAGTTATTCAGAAATTGATAAATATGTAAATTTAAGGGGCCTTTTCGAATAACAAGAGGGGGACATTATGGATTTATTAATCGGTACTGCTTTTTTAATTTTAGTACTTGTCATTTTCACGTTATTTACATATAAAGCGCCAAACGGCATGCGTGCCATGGGTGCACTAGCGAATGCAGCTATCGCGACGTTTTTGGTCGAAGCATTTAACAAATACGTTGGGGGACGTGTATTTCATAATGCTTTTCTTGAACAAGTCGGCGCTGCAGCTGGAAATTTAGGCGGTGTAGCAGCGGCAGGTTTAACAGCATTAGCGATTGGTGTTTCACCCGTTTACGCTTTAGTCATTGCAGCTGCTTGTGGTGGATTAGATTTATTACCTGGTTTCTTCGCAGGTTATTTAATTGGTTACTTAATGAAATATACCGAAAAATATGTGCCGGATGGTGTCGATTTGATTGTGGCCGTGTTAATTGTAGCGCCATTATCACGAGCTGTGGCATTATTGTTCACACCAGTCGTTAAAAATACATTAATTAAAATTGGCGATATCATCCAAAGCTCAACTGATACAAGTCCAATCATTATGGGAATTATCTTAGGTGGTATCATTACGGTAGTGGGTACGGCACCATTAAGCTCTATGGCACTGACGGCTTTGCTTGGTCTTACAGGTGTCCCAATGGCTATTGGTGCGATGGCAGCGTTCAGTTCAGCATTCATGAACGGAACTTTATTCCATCGTCTCAAATTAGGTGATCGCAAATCCACAATATCTGTAAGTATTGAACCATTATCACAAGCAGACATTGTCTCGGCAAATCCCATTCCTATTTATATTACGAACTTTTTCGGAGGCGCAACCGCCGGCTTAGTCATTGCCCTTTCTGGACTTGTGAATGATGCGACCGGAACTGCAACGCCAATTGCAGGTTTTATCGTAATGTTTGGTTTTAATCATTGGGGGACTGTAGTTATTTATGGTGTGATTATGGGAATTATTGGCTTAATATGGGGCTATATCGGCTCAATCGTATTCAAAAAATATCCTATTGTCACTAAAGCAGATATGATTCGCCGTGGTGCGACTGACGCTTAAATAATTCGTTAAATAATCAGGAATTTCATATGTAAAGAAGACATGACATGTTAAAAGACTGCGGACGCTTAATTTAAGATTGAGGCACGCAGTCTTTTTATGTTTCTATAGAAAGTGCAGTGCAAATTAAAGCTCTTCGTTATTAGTTTTTCTTTTTTTAGGTATTTCTATGCGGTGCCCCAATTGCTCTGGCCAATCCGTTCTGTTTTGTGAATGGACATAATGTTGGATTTGTGCAAATATATCTTCAGGATAAGGGGCTGCGCGGCGTGTCGACTTATCAATGCCCATCATCATCGTTTCTGCAGTTGCGACAACTTCATTCGTGTTGCGATTGATTAATTCTAGGAAGTAATGTGTTCGCTTTTCATCAAAATCGTAAATATTGACTTTAATGGCAATAGGCGTATGCAATGTCAGTTCTTTGAGAAAATTGATGTGCGTTTCAAGGGTGAAAACAGTATAATTTCTTGCATCTCTTTCAGGATTGGACAAACCGATTTGATCGTGAAAGTGATCGATCGCTAAACTAAAGACGCGTGCATATTCTGAGTCGTTCATATGTTGATTGCGATCAATCCAATCTTCTTGGACACTATTTTCATCATAAAATGGAAAGTTAATCATATTCATACCTCGTTTTTCATTTTTGTCATATTATAACGTAGATTTTAAAGTTTTGTGATGTTAAATGATGGTAAAGATAACAGTAGAAATTTGTATTTAAAGGTTGAAAGGTGTTCATCATGCGATAGGTTATGATATAGTCAAAACAAGAAAAGATGATAAGGGGACGCTACTCAATGACTGAAAAAAGAGAACAACGAAAAAATGAACATGTTCTATTAGCGCTTGCACAAAGTGAAGCACAGCAATCTGATTTTGATCGATTCCAATTTGTCCATCATGCGATACCTACAATTGATGTCGCAGATGTTTCGTTAAAATCAAGATGCCAAGCATTAGAAATGGCACACGTACTTTATGTGAATGCGATGACGGGAGGCTCTGAATGGACAGCTGACATGAATACCAAGCTGGCACAAGTTGCGGCAGCCACACATTTGCCGATTGCAGTTGGAAGTATGCATGCGGCTTTTAAAAATCCAGATGTGCGTCATTCATATGAAGTTGTACGTCAAAACCATCCAGAAGGACAGATTTGGGCAAATATTAGTGCAGAGGCTTCGGTTGCTCAAGCAAAAGAGGCTATCTCAATTGTAGATGCGAATGCGCTACAAATCCATGTAAATGCACCACAAGAGCTCGTCATGCCAGAGGGACAACGTGAATTTAAACATTGGATGACACAGATTAAAAAAATTGTAGAGGCCATTCAAATACCGGTTATTGTTAAAGAAGTCGGTTTTGGAATGAGTTATGATACGATACAAGATTTGATTGACCATGGTGTTAAATATGTCGATGTCAGTGGGCGTGGCGGTACAAACTTTATCTCTATTGAAAATGAGCGTCGTGTCCTTAAAGATATGGAATATTTAAGTGATTGGGGACAATCTACAGTCGTTTCATTATTAGAGGCGCGTAATTTAAGTAACCGTGTGCATCTTTTAGCGAGTGGAGGGATCCGTCATCCACTCGATGCAGTGAAGGCCTTGCGTTTAGGCGCTGAAGCGGTGGGAATGTCTCGTCCTATTCTAAAACGCGTCCATGAAGCAGGTGTCGAAGAGACAGTTCAATATATAGAGAATTTTAAAACACAAATGGCGCATATTATGACCTTGCTTAATGCGCGAACGATTCAAGAGTTGAGACAGTCAGCGATTGTATTTGATCCTTATTTGAAAAGCTGGATACAACAACGACAACTTTAAATAAAGGTTGCCTCATGAAATGAAGAGATAGGTTTTCAGCATAGAGATCAATGTAACGAAAAATAAGATACTCACCCTCTAAAGTGAACATTTAAAAAATGGAAACTTGGAGGGTGTGCTTTTAATTTAGAGGACTTTTAAAACGTTGGATTGATGAATCTTAAACGGGCAAAAGAATTTATCATTGCGTTATTGTAAGAATATGTTATATACTGTAAAACGTAATTGTTACGATTTGTAGTAGAATAGAGGAGGGTTTATAATGGGTAAAATACCTGTTACCGTTTTAAGTGGCTATTTAGGCTCAGGAAAAACAACGTTACTCAACCATATTCTTAATAACAGAGAGGGTAAAAGAATAGCTGTTATTGTTAATGATATGAGTGAAGTCAATATAGATAAAGATCTTGTTGCCGATGGGGGCGGATTGTCTCGTACTGATGAAAAATTAGTAGAGTTATCAAACGGGTGTATCTGTTGTACGTTAAGAGAAGATTTATTGAAAGAAGTCGAACGTATTGTTCAACGTGGTGGTATTGATCAAATCGTGATCGAGTCAACAGGCATTTCTGAACCTGTACCTGTTGCACAAACATTCTCATATGTTGATGAAGAACTTGGTATCGACTTAACAGAAATTTGTAATCTTGATACGATGGTTACAGTTGTAGACGCTAACCGCTTTATTAAAGATTACCAATCAGGCGATATGTTATTAGATCGTGATCAAGCAGTTGGTGAAGAAGATGAACGAACTATCGCAGATTTGTTGATTGATCAAATCGAATTTTGTGATGTACTCGTATTAAACAAAGTCGACTTAGTTAGCGAAGAAGAAGCAAATCGATTAGAAGCGATGTTACGTAAGTTACAACCATCCGCAAAAATTATCCGTACAGTAAATTCAGTAGTTGATTTAGACGATGTATTAGAAACTGGACGTTTTGATTTTGATACTGCGAGTCAATCAGCAGGCTGGTTACAAGAACTTGAAGCAGGTGGTCATGCAACACATACGCCGGAAACAGAAGAATACGGTATCTCATCATTTGTTTACAAACGTCGTTTACCATTCCATGCAGCACGTTTTAATACGTGGTTGGAAAATATGTCAGAGTCAATTGTACGTGCAAAAGGGATTGCATGGTTAGCACAATACAACCAAGTTGCATGTCTTGTTTCTCAAGCTGGTACGGCTGTAGATATTCATCCTGTCACATTTTGGGTCGCAACAATGCCAAAAGCTGAAAAAGCTGCTATATTACAAGAAAGAGAAGATGTGCGCGCAGATTGGGATCCGGAATATGGAGACCGTCATACGCAACTTGTTATTATTGGTGTAGATTTAGATGAAGAAAAAATTACAGCAGAATTAGACGCTTGTCTATTAAATAGTGATGAAATCGATGCAGATTGGTCACAATTAGAAAATCCATATTACTGGGAAATTCGACGACAAGAAGCATAAAAAATGAACTGGGACATCAAAATCCCAAAATAAAAAGCGCTAAGATGATTTTTAACAAAATCGTCCTAGCGCTTCTCTTTTATAATTAAAATTTTATTTTAAAAATAAAACACGCTCGTATCCTTGAATTAATAAGGACAAAAACTCAATTAACGAGGGAACTTATATATAAAGATTAAAGGTTCACTACATCGTAATGAACCTTTTTTAGCATCCGTTTTAAAATGTTAGCATAAGAAGTAAAAATAGCTCATTTTTTACTTCAATATCATAAATCCAATCCCTTACATAATATCCACTAAGGTTTAAAAATATTAATAAATGTTGTAATAATTGGTACACCGAGTAAATCTACGAGGAATGCGCCTACGATAGGTACAACGAGATAGGCACGTGGAGAATTCCCAAATTTTTTCGTAATCGCATCTAAATTGGCCATCGCATTAGGTGTTGCACCTAAGCCGTGTCCGATAAAACCACCAATCATGACGGCAGCATCATAGTCTTTGCCGAGACAACGGAAGACAACAAAGATGGAAAAGAGCGCTACGAAAATAACCTGACAAATGACAATAACGATAAGCGGTAGTGCAAGATGATAAACATCCGTGAGCTTAATGCTCATTAACGCGATGGATAAAAACACACTCAATGAAATATCGCCGATTTGATTTGTCAGTTTTAAATCAATTAAGTTTAAGTTCGTATACTCTGAAATGTTACGAATGATGACAGCGATAAACATAGACGCAACATATAATGGAATATTCAAGCCTGACCATTCACTAAATGCTTTGCCTAAAAATGTTCCTAATCCCATACAAAATAGGATGACTGTCATTTGAATGAAAAAGACTTCGTTAATAGAAAAGTTTTTATGTAAGCGACGATTAATGTCGATTTCTGAATAATCTTTTTGTGTTTCTTCTCTATGCGCAGGTGCTAAATTGTGTTTTTTAATAAGATAACGGACAACGGGGCCACCCATTAAGCCACCAGCAACAAGACCCAGTGTTGCTGCCGCCAATGCTGCCGTTACAGCTGAGTCAATACCATAACTTTGAATTGTTTGACCATATGCAGTGGCATTCCCATGCCCACCTTCCATTGACATAGCACCGGCAGTTAAACCGAGTAAAGGATCAATATGTAAAACTTTTGCCATTGAAACCCCAATGATATTTTGGAATGTGGCAAGCACACCACATAAAATCCAATAGACGATTAATACTTTTCCACCCAGTTTTAATAACTTGAATGAAGCGCCTAAACCAATTGTTGTAAAAAAGGCAAGCATAAAAAAGTCTCTGAAAAAGTCACCGTCTAATTTAATATGAAGCACACCTGTTGAAGAAAGAATCGCAGATATAATCGCAAAAATCAGTCCACCAATCACGGGTGAAGGGATACTTAATCGATTAAAAAGTTCAACTTTATTGACGATTGCTTGACCAATAATAAGCAATAGACACGCAACAAACAACGTTGTAATACTGTTCAGCTCTATCACTGTTACGTTCCCCCTTTAAGTTAATGAAATAGAAAGGGCTTTCAACCCCATACTAAATAATTATACTTTTTTTAAGGACAAAAATCTATATAATTATAAAATTGGATGTAATCTCTCACAATATACTACTATTAAATATTTCAAATTAATCAGAAGGTTGTTGTGATTTTCTATATGCTGTTGCGCTCATGCCAAACTGCTTTTTGAAAGTTTTAGAAAAAAGGAGAGGGTCTTTATATCCAACACGATATGCAATTTCTTGGATTTGCAGGTTGGTTTCTTTAAAAAGTTTTGAAGCTTGATACATCCGAACATGGATTAAGTAATTTTGTGGGGATTGATCGATATGTTTTTTGAACATTTTATACAAGTAACTTCGGCTCACATTGACATGCTTTGCGACATCGATAATCGTGATGGCCTTCATATAGTTGTCGTTGATATAGCGTATCGCTTCACGCACATTTGAATAAATCTCAGTCTGAACAATAGCAAACGGTTTTGGGAAATGCAAATGTAACTGATAGAGCAATTCATACAAGTCACGCATATGCTGGATATCGTCTGATGCTTCAGTCGAATAGTGAACAGAGCGATGACACATGCGATAAATGATATGTTCAATCGCACCCGTGTTTTCATTTTGAATTACGAGACGGTCTTTCAAAGTTGTTCGATTCAAATAGTCTAATGCAATTTTGCCACTAAAGCCGACCCAATAATAAGTCCACGGTTCATTTAGTTCTGATTCATAATGAACTTCCATCCCTTGTTGAAGCAGAAATAAATCACCCGGTTTTAAAATATAAGTTTGATTTTGATAAATGAGTCTGCCAGTCCCTGCCATGACGATATGTAATACAGCCGGTTTTGACACGGTATATTGGTAACCGCCTTGAGGCGTCCCAACTTCGATGCCACACTCATCAACGTGTGCCTCGAATTGGTCTTTTTTAAACATTTTCCATAATATTTGCATGCCAACACCTTCTGCTTAAAGATATGGAAACATTTTACCATAATTTGTGATGATTGGTATATATTCTCATATCTTTTATAGTGTTAAATTAATTGTATAATAAGAAATAATATTCTATTTAGAGGTGTATGGAAAATGGAAAAATTAAGGAATATACCAATGCGACAGGTGAAGCCTCAGCCCCTTGCACATAGAATACGTTATATACCTTATATTAATCGACATGTTTTTAATTCGTATTCTATGGATTATATAAATCATACAATAACCGTTTTAGCTGGTGAATGGGAGTCAACAGTGAGACGTTTCGAGACTGACGATGAAGTTTCTGACGTATGGGAGAAGTCGGAACAGCATGATTCAGGCGCTGTCGAATTAAATTTAGAACAACCTGGGCGCATGAATCAATTAAGTTACCAACAATATTTTGATATCAAAGACTTCGATGACAGTAAAGATTATCATCTAAACATAGAAGGCATCAATCAACCTTTTCTCATTAAAGTGAATGACATGAGTTTGGAGATTGTCGATACAACGCAAACTATAATCGAATTTGATGTGACACCTATGATTAATGGACGAAATAATAAGATAGAGATAATAACTGATTTTCAGTCAATGGAGGTTGCAAACGATTCAGCTGAGATAGATTTGCAAATGGACTTATGCCAAAGTCTTTATATTTTAGAACGGGCTAATGATCGTATTCAGAATTTTGAAATAGACATCAAAAGGATCAATCAGCATGGTTTGACGCTACGATTACAGATTTTAGATATTGATGGTGCTCCGATTCCTTCTTTTATGCTTGTTGATGCCGAAGCGCGTATCATATTGGAAGGTGATATTGATATAGACAGGGTGACATCAATTCATATTCCGTTTAGTCAAGAAGGGCCTCCTCCTTTTATTTTATATATAGAAACTGAACACGAAACCATTGCACATCGTATTGAGGTCAATGGAAAACATGAACCAGTTATCCTAACGCATTAAAAATGAATATAAGCATCAAAACATAAAATACAGCCGTTCACTATTGAAGGGGTGTGTTTTATTTTTTAATCAGTACCTTGTAATGTTTAATAGCTTATGGTAAGTTTATTTTAGTATTATACATTAAACAGTACTGATTGATGTATAGTTGGAGGTTTTGCGATGAATATACAATTTAAAAAAGGTGCATTAGAAATGATTGTACTTTTGATTATTAAAGGAGAGGCGCAATATGGATACTCCCTTGTACAAAACATTTCTAAGCGGATGATGATTGCGGAAGGTACCGTTTATCCCTTATTAAGGCGTTTAGTAAAAGAAGGTTACCTTTCGACATATTATCAACCTTCAACAGAAGGACCAGCAAGAAAATATTATGAATTAACAGAGTTAGGTTTGGTGCGCTTGAATCAATTAAAATCGGAATGGCGTGCGTTTGTAGATATCGTACAACTATTTATAGAAGAGAGTGAGCAAGCATGACAAAGAATGAATATTTAGCCATACTTTATGAGCATTTAAAAAATATGTCTGAAACCGAGAAACAAGATATTGTCTCTGAATACGAAAATCATTTTATTGAAGGTTTAAATGATGGCAAAACTGAACAACAAATCGTCAAGATGCTAGGTCATCCTAAAGATATGGCGAAAGCAATTAATGCTGAAAGTGCAGTAGGTGAAGCAGAAAAGCATAAGGGCTTATCAAATACGGGACAAGCAATTATAACTGTTTTAGGGCTGAGCATTATTAATTTTATTTTGATTACAGGTCCGTTATTGATATACATTGGTTTGCTTATCAGTCTCGCATTCGTAGGACTCATTGGCTTGGCAGCACCTTTTTTAGTGTTCTATCAACAAAGGTTTACAACAGACCCTGTTTTAATATCAGATTGGTTTGCAGCGATAGGATGGCTTGGCTTAGGTATCATGCTCGCCGTTTTAACCATTGTTATTGTGAAATGGAGTTATTTGATGATCATTAAATATTTAAAATGGAACATTCAACTGATCAAGAGAGGTAATCAATCATGAAAAAGACACTAAAGATTTTATTTTTAATTGGCTTGCTCCTCTTTATCGTTGGCATTGTAGGTACAATCTATTACTCCTTTTTTAATCAACAGTCTAAAGTGCACTATAATGAAATAGAGAAGAAGTTTGATACATCTCAAATAAAGTCACTACATATCGAAGCTAAAGGTAAAGATGTGGAATTTACAACTGGGGATCAACTCAAAATTGAAGGTGTATTTACTGACAAGAAAAATGCGATTCAAACTAAGCAACATCAACAGCAATTAAATATTAACGTTAAAGGAAATGATGTAGTACAACCTCGTATTAATGTCAATCCTTTTAAAAATGTAAAACGACATAAAGTGCTAATCACGATTCCAAAATCGAAATTAGATGAGCTTTCATTAAAGTTAGGAAAAAGTGTCATGAATATTGAACAATTAAATATCAATAAGTTGAGTGTTGATACAGATTCTGGCTCTATCATAATCAATCATAGTCAAATCGGAACGTTGAATGCACAAATAGGTTCTGGTTATATAGAAAGCGAAACAACAGATTATAAAGAAATATTGATTCATAACCGTTTAGGTCATACAGATTTAAATGATGTACCGATAGATATTCCGATAACGATTGAAAATGAAAAAGGCGGCGTCGAAGTCACTTATAAAACAAAGCCTCATAATACAAGATTTGATATACAAAATCGCTATGGGAATGTCGATTTAGAAGATATTGAAGACTTAAAACATAAACAAGTTGGTGAAGGACAGTATCAGGTCGTTATTAAAAATAAGACGGGTTACGTTACTTTTTCAACTGATGATTGAGAAAACGACTACGAAAATCATCATTTGCCGTGAATGTACATAGTGAGCAAATGATCTTAAAATGAATATGCAGAAGCAATGAAGCAAGTGACTTGTCAAAGTCAAATAATGGTGTATAATCCTTATCGTGAAACTAAGGTATAAGGAGAAAGAGATGTCACAAGAATTAAGAAGTCAAAAACAGTATGGTGCACTCGCATTATTACCCCTTATCATTTTTCTCGTCTTATATATTGGGGTAGGTTTATATTTCACAGCGATAGGCGCTAAAGACCCATTCAGTCGATTGCCACGGCATGTTGCGATATTTATAGCCATAGTCATTGCTTGGGTTTGTTATGATCGAAAAACATCAGTTGCAAAAAAGATTAAGATCTTTACTGAAAACGCGGGTTCTTCAGGTATTGCTGAACTTGGATTAATTTTATTATTAGCAGGAGGATTCGCGAGCGCTGCTTCTGCGATGGGTGGACAAGAAGCAATGGTAAATATGGGGCTTTCAGTCATACCACCAAGTTTACTCATACCTGGTATCTTTGTGATGAGTGCTTTTGTAGCCACATCATTAGGGACATCAACAGGAACACAAGCGGCATTTATTCCAATTGGTGTTGCTGTAGCACAGTCTGCTGACTTAAATGTTGCAGCCGCTGCAGCTGCTGTCATTGCAGGAGCTTATTTCGGGGATAACTTGTCTATTATTTCAGATACAACAATTGCTGCAACAACAGGTGTCGGTGCTAAAATGAAAGACAAGTTTAGAGCGAATTTTTTAATCGCACTTCCAGCTGCGGTCATTACATTTATTATTTATGCCATTGTTGGTGGTACAGGACACATTGATAAAGATTTGAGTTATAACTTTATTGATTTACTCCCTTATTTATTTGTGTTGGCTGCTGCTATTTTAGGAATGAACGTCATGCTCGTCCTTATTTCGGGTATTTTACTCACAGGCGTGATTGGTGTAGCAAGAGGAAATATTGGCATTTTTGAATGGACTACTAAAATAGGGGAAGGTATGGAAGGGACCTTTATGATTTTCCTTATTGCGTTTTTAATTTCAGGACTTGTTGCGTTGATTCGATATTACGGGGGCATCGATTGGATTATTGAAACGATGAAAAAACGTGCAAAGGGACCGAAAAGTGCTGAATATGCGATGAGCTTTCTATCAGGTTTTTTATCCGCTGCATTAGTGCATAATGTGGTCGCAATTATTATATCAGCACCGATTGCTAAAGAAATTGGACAAATGTATAAAATTGCGCCAAAACGAATGGCAAGCTTATTAGATATCTTTGCAGCTAGTGCATTGATGGTGTTACCGCACGATAGTGGTATGTTAATGGCCGAACAATTTGGTCATGTCACATATTTGGAAGTATTGAAATATTCATTCTATCCAATTATTTTAGTTATTTGTACCATTATTTCGATTCATGTCGGCATGTTTCGTAAAAAAGAAACAATATAAAGAAAAAGCAATGTATTTCGAACAGTCTTTTATGTTCGAGATACATTGCTTTTTATTACGAAGATTTCCACGTTTCATGTGCGGGTAACCTATCTTTCGCGCGCATATGGGACACATAAGGGTTCCCTTTAACCGTAAAACGTAACGGTTCATCCGTCCACTGACCTTTATTCGGGATGCCAATTCGAGGGCCTGCTACAATCGCTCTTGGATATTTACGATGTTTTGTATCAATTTTTAATCGGCCTGTATTTAATTTGGAGCCATCTATTGCACGAGGAATTTGTAATGCTTGTGTTAATTTTCCCGGGCCGTTCGTTAATTCAAAGCCTTTTTTGCCGCGATTGTATTCCATAATATCGATGCCTTGTTCTGGTTGAATGGCACGGATAAGGACGCCTTCAGGAACACCAGCTGTTTGGGTCACAAAATTAATTAATAATTGTCGGTGCATCGTATGAGCATAAATCGTGCCACCTTCTTGATAGAGAGATTCGACTTTCGGTGTGCGCTTCCCTTGAAAGCCATGTGCAGCTTGATCTTGATGGCCGAGATAAGCTTCAGTTTCAACAATATATCCTGTAAGCGTATGGTGTTCAGATTCATAAATCAATTGAACGCCTAATAAGTCTTGAGCAGTTTGAATCGTTGGACGATGAATAAAATCCATAATACGTGCCTCCATATATGATGATGATTCATATTGTAGCGAACTTGCGTGTCAAAACCAACTCATAGCCACATCGAAGGGAAGTTTATATTAAAGAGATGCATGGTGAAAAAGGGACCTGTTACATTCATTAAAGAGTATGGTACACTGAAGAAAAGAGAAAATACAAGGAGGATCAATCATGTACGTAACGCCGAAAGTTGGCTTTGTAGAGGCCTACAAATATTTTTGGTTAAATTACTTTAACTTCAAAGGGCGAAGTCGTCGAAGTGAATACTGGTGGGTAGCGCTTTGGAATTTTTTGATTTATGTTGTCACATTTTTCCTTGCATTCTTATGTTTCTTTATCCCTGGAGTAGGCCCTATTTTGGGTGTGATTCTAATCATTGTTATACTCCTCTATGCGTTAGCAACCATTATTCCTAATTTAGCGCTACAGGTCAGAAGATTTCATGATGTGGGCTTTTCAATGTGGATTCCAATGATTAGTTTTATCGTTAGTATCATTTATAATGTTATCAGTGGCCTAAGCCCTGATGAAGATATTTCTGAAGGAAACATCAATGGGGTAGATACAAAAGTGACTGGAAACTTAAATTTTGATTTTATTCCAGATTGGTTAGGTTATACTGTACTTAGCCTCACAATCATTTTAAATATTGTGTGTTTAATTATTGCTTTGCTTGATAGTAAGGAACAAGTCAATAAATATGGACCTTCGCCTAAATATATTGAGACCGGTCATGATAAGGGCTTCCCTAACGATGATCTAAAAGATGATGCTTCAAACGAGGAATCATTCACATCATACGAAACATCACAACAAAAACAAATAGAACAAGATCCATATAAATATTAAATCGAGTGTGCTCAAAGATGAGATGAAGTAAGTAAGCATTTCATTTTTGAGCATTTTTGTTTAATTCAGAGCGCATGATTAGAACAACTGGATTAAGTGTATATAAATAAAAATCAGTTTATTTCGAAAATTTAAACAAAAGGGATGTTTTAATCATGAAAAACAAGCTGAAAAAACGTAAGATGCCACATACCTATGCTTTATTGATGATGGTGATTGTGGTGGCTGCACTATTGACTTATCTGATACCGGCGGGAACATTTGAACGAAAAAAGGTCAATGGCCAGACGGTTGTTGTGCCTGATTCTTATCATATTTTACCTTCACAGCCTGCAAGTTTATTGGATATCTTTCGTGCTATACCAGAAGGATTAATAAGTGGTGGAGAAATTGTTTTTTATATTTTTTTAGTAGGTGGCGCTTTTGGGATTGTACATAAGAGCGGTGCAATAGAAGCAGGGATTCGGCGATTGATGACGCAATTAGGGCAGTTTAAAGTGTTAATGATTCCGCTCACTATGTTAATGTTTTCAATTTTAGGTTTTTCAATTGGACTCGCGGAAGAAACGATTATTTTTGTGCCTATTGGGATTATAATTGCGCGAACTTTAGGTTACGATGCATTGACGGGGGCGGCAATCGTTATTTTAGGTGCAGCGAGTGGCTTTATTGGAGGTATGCTCAATCCATTTACAGTCGGCGTTGCACAAAGCGTCGCCGAACTCCCCCTATTCTCAGGATGGGGATTGCGTTCTATCATTTATATTTTTATTTTGCTGGCTGCAATGGTGGCGGTCATGCGCTATGCAAGACGTGTGAAACGTTCGCCTGAACAGAGTATCGTATACAAATTAGAACAGGAAGAAGTGGATCGTCATCGACAAGAAGTGATACCGTCATTTTCGCGTAGACAATTCGTCAGCTTATTATTCATTGTTGGGGCTATTGGACTGAATATTTTTGGGATTTTTAAATTCGGTTGGACATTTAATGAAATGAGTGCAAACTTTTTGTTAGCAGGACTGCTTGCTGGCTTTGTAGCTGGCCTAGGTTTCAATGGTACATTCGACGCTTTATTAGAAGGTATGAAAAATGTCTTGTTTGGTGCAATGATTGTTGGTTTTGCGAAAGGGATTATCGTTATTTTAGAAAACGGAAAGATTATCGATACAATTGTCTATTTCATGTCATCAATGTTAGAAGGATTACCGCCAGTTGTGACGATTATAGGGATGTTCATTTTTCAATTTTTCCTCAACTTTTTCATTCCTTCTGGATCAGGTCAAGCTTTAACTACAATGCCGTTGTTAGTGCCAATTTCAGATTTACTCGAGGTGAATCGACAAATTACTGTTTTAGCTTTTCAATATGGTGATGCAATCAGTAATAGTCTCTTTCCAACATCTGCTGTTCTAATGGGTGCTTTAGCAGTCGCAAATATAAGCTATACACAGTGGATTAAATTTGTATGGAAACTGATACTTGCATGGGTAGTGATATGTGCAGTGGCGATGTCTATTGCATATTTAGTAGGCTATTAAATAAATAATGAATAGACGCTTGTGTAGTTGAGATGAAAGCACTTTGCTGACACCTTCTAAGGAAGTGTTTCATCTTGGCTACACTTTTTTCTACAAATTGACATTAAGTAAGGTTAACTGCTTCAATTTGCGTTATGCTTTAAGTGTACTACAATGCAGTTAATGAAATATAAATAAGTCATTTTGACAAATATACTTGTCATTTTTATTGGATTCTTGTATATTCAAAGTAATCGTATAGCGAAAGGAGCTACATCAATGACGTTAAAAGTAGAACAGGTCACGAAAAAGTTCAAACAATTTGTGGCAGTAGATGACATTTCGTTTGAACTTCAAAAAGGTAAGATGTTGGGCTTTTTAGGACGAAATGGTGCGGGTAAGACGACGACATTTCGTATGATTTTAGGCTTATCTGAACCGACTGAAGGCAAAATTACATACGAAGGCAAAAAGATAGATAAAACGATGTATGACATCATTGGCTATTTACCAGAAGAAAGAGGATTGCATCCTAAATTGACTGTAACAGAAGAACTCAAATATTTAGCAACTTTAAAAGGAATGAAAAATGCGGATATCAAAAAAGCATTAGATTATTGGTTAGCGCGTTTTCAAATCACAGAAAACCGTCATAAAAAAATAGAAGCGCTATCTAAAGGGAACCAACAAAAAGTACAATTGCTCGCAAGTATGATTCATGAACCGTCACTATTGATTTTGGATGAGCCATTTAGTGGGTTAGACCCAGTTAATGTAGAGTTGTTAAAAGATGCTGTCAAAGATCTTAATGCCAAAGGGACGACGATTATCTTTAGCTCACACCGTATGGAACATGTCGAAGAGCTCTGCGATAATATTTGTATATTAAATCGTGGACAGATGGTTGTACAAGGGGATATTCAACAAGTGAAACAACAAGCAGGCTATCAACGTCTTGTCGTCGATGCACCTTATGACTTATCAGAAGCGGCGCAACTCCCAGGTGTATTACATTATGAAACTCATCGCTCAGAAAATTATTTTACAATTGAAAATGAAACTGTGGCAGAAGCGATATTTCAAATCGTTCAACAAAAAGGTTATGCGAAACGTTTTCAACTAATGGAACCAACGATTAATGAAATCTTTATAGAGAAGGTAGGTGACAAAAATGCATAAATTTTTTGCGACTTTCCAAATCACATACCAAAAGAAGTTGAGATCTAGATCTTTTATCACTACGACGGTCATCATGATTTTGCTCATCATCGGTTTAGCGAATGTGGATAAAATCATTAAACTGTTTGACGGTGGAGAAGACCGTATTGCAATTGTAACGCAGGATAAAAATTTGTATCAACAAGTCAAAAAGCAATATTCGATTGTCAATGAAGACACGAAGTTTGAACATGTATCAGAAAAACAAGCAAAGCAAAAATTAAAAAAGGAAGATATTGATCAAGCTTTTATAATTGATGAGACGAAGACGCATGAACTCAATGGAACTATTTTAAGTCACGATATACCATCAGATAAAGATAAATCGACATTACAATCTGTTTTAACTCAACTACAAGTGCAAAAGGTGGCACAGGATCTAGGACTTCAAGGACAAGATTTACAAAAGTTACAAGCACAAAGTAACGTTAAAAGCCAAATTGTTCAAAAAGAAGGTCAAGCAGATCAAAATTTAAGTTCTGAAGAAGAAAGTTTTAGCAAAGTAATTGTAATGGCAGGAACATTTCTAATATTTTTTATTACATTTAATTATGCACAACAAATAGCGATGGAAGTCGCGACTGAAAAAACATCGCGCGTTTCCGAAATGATTATTACGAGTGTAAATCCTGTGCATCATATCTTAGCCAAGATTTTAGCCGTATTGGCAGTAGCGTTCACTCAAATCTTAGCGCTCTTTATCACTGTCGTCGCTTGTTATTTTATATTTGATTTAAAACATACTTTCGACTCGATATCTGTAGAATTTACACCTCATATCGTTCGCTTGATCATTTTCGGATTGCTCTTCTTGATACTTGGCATCTTTAGTTATGTTATCTTAGCCGCTATTTTAGGTAACTTAACGTCTAGAATAGAAGATATGGCACAATCATTAATGCCAATGAATTTATTAATAATGGGTGCATTTTACTCAGGTTATTTTGGGGCGCTTAATCCAGACAATTTATTTATCAAAATTACAAGTTATGTACCGTTTTTCTCACCGTTTGTGACATTCTCTCGCTTATCCTTGTCCAATGTCTCAACGATAGAAGGTATTATTGCAGTAATTATTCATATTGTGCTCATTATTGTGTTGTTTATTGTTGCTGCAAAAACATATAAAAATTCGGTTCTTTCGTTTGAAAAAGGATGGGTCAATGTTTTAAAACGCGCTTTTCAACGCCAAAAACAATCTTAAAAAAGATATCAAAATGATGAATAAATATTAAGGTAACGGGTTTCGTAAACAGACACTACTGTTTTAGGAATTCAGTTACCTTTTTATCGGTGATGGCCACAAGTCATATTCACTTTGTGAAAGTGTGATTGCCTTATCATTTGTTTTTTGTAGTATACTGTTAGAATAGAGTAAAATATATGAGGTGAAGATGTGAGTTTTGTGTATTCCACAGTGATTTTTATCATAGCAGGATTATGTGAAATCGGTGGCGGTTATCTCATATGGCTATGGTTACGTGCAGAACGACCATTCATGTTTGGATTCATCGGTGGTGTTGTACTCATTTTATATGGCGTGATTGCGACATTTCAAACCTTTCCAACTTTTGGACGTGTGTATGCAGCGTATGGGGGTGTCTTTATCGTTATGAGCCTTTTATGGTCATATTGGATTGATAAAGAACCGCCGGACAAGTTTGATTTGATTGGTGGTGCCATCTGTATCATAGGGGTGCTCATAATGGTATTGCCAACTAGGGGATAAACTTTGGGAGCAGTGTAAAGGAGTACAGTGTAAAAATGTTTATTAATATTGAACAACAATCTAATGGTATTGAACTCATCAAAATAGAAAATAACAAAAGTAAAATTGTATTCATGAATTACGGTGCACGTATTGTTAGTTGGAGAATTGGCGACAATAATATTGTTTTAGGGAACGAAGTTGAAGCTGATGAATTTTATCCTCATCATCCTTTTTATTTTGGTGCAACAGTTGGAAGAGTTGGCGGTCGCATAGCAAACGGTCAATTTGAATTAAAAGGCAAAACCTATACACTTGAACAAAATGATCCACCACATCATTTACATGGTGGACATCATGGTTTGTCAGATCGGCTGTTTGATTATCAAATCATTAAAGAGGATCTTTCAGAAAAGGTGCAAGTTGTTTTTACTACACAATTACGACAAGAAGAAGATCATTACCCGGGAAATATAGATGTAAAAGTGACTTTTACGTATGATACATCGGAAACATGGACGATTGAGTATGAAGCACAATCAGATGCAGATACATTATTTAATCCAATGAATCACGTGTATTTTAATTTAAATCGAGATAGCAATGTGGTGGATAACCATGTAATCGCAAGTGATCGATTAGCAATGTATCCTTTAGATGAAACAGGCATGCCTACGCTAACTCCGATTGATCTCGTTGAAGAAATGGGTTCGAATCAGATTCAGTTAGCACAACTTTTTAATACTACGCAGGATAGCATCCAGCAACAAGTGAATGCGAAGAGAGGTTTAGATCATCCTTTTGAAGTGGCGGATGGTCAACTATCAATTTTAAATGATGATCTTGCTTTGCATGTTTCAACAGATGCGCCTCAAGTTGTACTTTATACGTTAAATGACTCTGAAAATTGGAAAAGTCATATGAATATTTTTAAGCCTCATTCAGGTATTACAGTCGAAACTCAAAGCGTACCTAATGATATACAATTACTAGGTCCCAAGGCCTATTCGATTTTGAAAGCTAATACACCTTTTTATTCTAAAACAGCATTTCAAATCGAAAGAATATCCAATTGTTAAATACAATGTGAACTCAGGCAAGTGCGGGATAAGTTTAAGGAGGTTGGAAGAGAGAATATGACGTTTTCCGCCTCCTATTTCTGTTTAAGAATCGTACAAAAGACAATTTATATGTAAAAAAATACACTTATAGAAGTTTGCTTTTGTCTTTATTTCTGCCTTGTTAAAGGTGTAAAATGCATCTTATATCAAATTTATAGTTTCATCCCAATTTTACTTTTATTTGAGGAGATGATGCGATGCGCAATCGTTTGAAAGAATTACGTGCAAGAGACGGCTATAATCAAACACAATTAGCGGAAAAGGCGGGTATCTCTCGTCAAACCGTGTCGTTAATAGAGCGCAATGATTTTATGCCCTCTATTTTGACAGCGGTAAAGATTGCGCGTATTTTCAATGAGCCTGTTGAACAGGTCTTTATCTTTGAAGCCAAAGACTTCAATACTTAGATTCCTGTTTCAATGCTAATTAAAGTCGATATTATAGTAGGGTGACAATAGTCAGCCTGCTTTTTTGCGTCCATAAAGCTAGAGGCGTGCAAGCATTTTTTCAAGTTTTTGTCTGCGCTTTTGTGTAAGGAATGGGTTTTGAATCGCGTATGCGAGGCGGTCTTTATTTTTTCTATCGTTATAATATATATCATTGAGTTCTTGAACAGAAAGTCTTGTTACTTTAGGCGTACTTTTTATAAGTTGCAAGTCATCATTCGGAGAAACATAGCCTTCTTGTAAGACACGGAAGTAACAGCCTGTTTTTCCAGAAGACGTCATATCTTTAACAAGATGAGGATAACCATATTTACTTTGGATTTTCCAACAAGGTTCACGTATTTCAGAGACTTCGATACGCGCTTCTCCAAGTTGGTATTGATCACCAAAAAATAATGACGTCTCATCTACATGATATACAGTAAGGTTTTCGCCAAATAAAGCATAGTCAGGTAAGGGGTGGATAACTTCTTTCCACATATCATAATGGGAATAACTGTATAAACAGAGTGCTTTATCAGGTCCGCCGTGGTCTTTATATTCTTGTTCGTCTGTGATTAAACCTGTTTGAGATAGCCATACTTTATCTTGAATGGGCTTTTTGTTAAGCGCACTTTTCATAGGTCGATCGTTTCGATATTGTAAAGATTCTATTTTTCCCGTTGAGATGGCATGGATTTGATATTTCATTTTGCTTCCTCCTCATATTTAAAGTTTATTTTAACGTAATTCGGTTGATTCGTCATGGCTTTTTCAGATGAATATTGTACAATAAAGACAGATACATAAGTCATAAAAAAGGAGTGCGACAATGGGCATTAAGCAACTAAAACAAATGACACTAGATGAAGCGATAAGTCGTATTGAAGATGGCATGACGGTGGGCATTGGAACAGGAAGTACAATTGAATTGCTCGTTCCGAAAATTGCGCAACTCATCCATGAAAAGGGATACCAAATTAAAGGCGTATGTACTTCAGAGCGTACAGCACTACAAGCGAAGTCGTTAGATATTCCAATTGTTGATGTTAATGATGTGACACATATCGATATCGCCATTGATGGCGCAGATGAAATTGATCCTAACTTAAACTTAATTAAAGGTGGCGGTGGGGCACTGTTTCGAGAAAAGGTCATCGATACTTTTGCGGAACGATTTATCGTTATTGCGGATCAAACAAAGTTAGTTGATTATTTAGGACAAACGTTCAAGATCCCTGTTGAAGTGGATGCTTTTAACTGGCGTCAGTTGATTCGTACCATTGAACAAGCATTTGACGTTAAAGTGACACGACGTATGATCGGTGATATCCCCTTTATTACAGATAATGGGAACTATATTTTAGATTGTACGTTAAATCAAAGTATTGATCCGTATGCATTTCATGAATATTTAATTCACCTTGTTGGCATATTAGAAACAGGCTATTTCTTAGACACAGTTGAAGAAGCCATCGTTGGAACGGATGAAGGCTTAAAAGTGATTCATCACTCCGAACAAATAAAAAAGTAGCGCGGTCATTGACCGGCTACTTTTTATTTATAATATCAATCTGCTTTGTCCTCATGTTTTGACATTTTTGCCACGTCGTTTTCATCTGTCAGTGTTTGTGCAGATGATTGAACCTCATTATCCGTATTTTCAATATTTATTTTTTCTTCATCGGCTGTATGCGATGATGTCGCCTCACGCTCTTGAATAGATTGATTTGTTTCGTCCGTTTGTTTTTCTGCATCTTTGATTTGTTCTTTAGACGTTACTTCTTCGACAACATTTGCATCATTTTGTTGTTCTGGTTGCACGTTTGCATCTGGTGCATCAGAACTTTTTGTTGTCGATTTTGGTTCCACTGCTGTTTCTGTTTCATAATGTTCTTCAAGTGGATTATCTTCTTCCTCTTGAGACGTATCGAACATCAATGGTGTATCGTCATCTTCATCTTTATGACGTGGTGTAAAGAGACGCATGATGAGACCTAATACAACGACTACGGCTGCAACACTTGCTGTAGAATAAGCAAGGACTTTCATAGAGAAGATATCTCCAATTTCCTCACTAAAGAAAAAGACTCTAGCAAAGGACATGGCAGCATGGAAAAGCGTAGCGATATAAATTGAACGCCCGCCTGTGCCTCTAACAAGTTCGCCTGCTATCATTGAAAATGAAAAGACATAGAGTGCACTGAATAAAGTATAAGTTGATCCAAATGCAGTGTTAACATCCCATACTAAATAAAGGACACTGACAACGATGTTCGCAAAGAAGTGTGGTAACTTTGCTTCGACAATATTTAATAGGTAAGAACGAAAACCAAACTCGATAAAGAATGCCATAAGAAGATGGCCAATTAAAATAGTCCAAATCGTCTCAGACAAGTCTTTAGACTGTAATAAGATAAAACTATCCGCATATGTATTAAAACTATACATACCGATGATAAAAATAATTAAAGGTAAAGTCAGTGCTAATAAAATTCTTTCAATAACTTTTAAATTAATCCCTAACTTTAATCCGCCAAGTTGTTCTTTTTTATTTTTAAATACAATGATACATAATACTGCGGCAATAAATGGACCTAAGCTATTTAATGCAAATACAAACGGTTTAAAACCAGATGCTTTCTGGAAATCTTGTAAAATCAAGGGGCTTGCATATGCAAAAATAAAAAACACAAAGATGGTCATTGCCCATTGGAAGCCTGAAATACGCGTTCGATTCATAAAAAATCCTCCATATTAAACGTAGCTAATGAGGTTCGTATGCATGAGGGTGTCCTATAAACACGTGTTGCAATTGAAATGCAACGCAAGAAAGGACGACGATCAAGTCATAGAATCTAACGTTCATTATAAACATATATTGTAAAGAAATAAATTATTAACAGTCAAATATCATTGAATTGTAATATAAGTTAAGAAAATTGTTACAGATTTTATCGTGTCACATAAACCCCAAATGATACGTTCAATCGTGTCTCTACCGACTTAAACATCAATAAGCTTGATTCAAGTTTATCAAAAAGCAATCTTCATTAATTTCTGACTCTCCCCACTTGTTAACGTTTTCTTTGTATTTTCAAGGGTAAAAATAGTAGCATAGAATTGTAGAAAGTTAAGACGTAGGGGTGCCTCATCTATCACAGCATGTCAAACGATTCAAGAATAGTCGCTACTTAATATGAAGTTGTATTTGTCGATAAGTATACTATTTCAATTTTTTGCTAAGATGGGACAACCCAATTAAAGTCTCGTACGAAAGAGGGGGTTCTTATGTATCAAAAGCCAAATCATGAATTATGGACAGGTCGTTTAGATAGTGAAACGGATCAGCGCGCATTTCGTCAATTTCAAACCATCCAGTTAGCTCATATTGATGAGGTTGCACAACAACAAGCAGAAGTTGCTTTATTCGGTTATGCCATCGATGAAGGTGTCAGACTGAATCAAGGTCGTGTCGGTGCTAAAGACGGACCCGATGCGATTAAACGTGCATTTGCAGGATTGCCTGCATCGACGTCATTAAACATCGTAGATTATGGTAATTGGATCCATTCCGCTGATACATTATTCGCTTCACAACAAAAATTTGGTCATTATGTACACCAATTACTGCAACAGCACCAAAGAACATTTTTATTAGGAGGCGGCCATGACATCGCATATGCTCAATATTTAGGTGTCCGTGCAGCTTATCCTGATCAATCCATAGGCGTCATTAACATTGATGCACATTTTGATAATCGCTATGAGGAACACTCAACCTCTGGTACAAGCTTTAGACAAATGTTGACTGAAGATGAAAACTTAGATTATTTTGTTTTAGGTATCCAACGCCCTGCAAATACACCATCGTTATTTGATTACGCGGAAGAGACGGATACAGCGTACGTTTTAGCTGAAGAGCTTGTCGATCAAATCGGGCCGCCCGTGAAAGATAAAATTGATCACTTTATTAACGCACATGATGTGATTTTATTTACGATTTGCATGGATGTCGTTGATAGTGCCTTTGCGCCCGGTGTCAGTGCTGCTGCAGTACTCGGATTGACACCTTATACGGTATTGGACTTAGCGAGACGTATTTTAGAATCACCTAAAGTGACCTCAGTGAGTATCGCAGAAACCAATCCAAAGTATGATGTCGATCAACGCACAGCTAAACTCGTTGCACATTTATTATCACATTTTATTCATTGTTCCGCTTCATAAAGGGATAGTGTAGGTTGAATGATGAGAAAACGATGTTAGCTAAACGATGTATGCGTGACTGATGTCCTTCGTGTTATCCCATATCCCAGTATTGACGACAAGACTGCACAAGATTTAATATATGTGGACTGTATTGACGTTTTTTTAAGTAATTTAAATATATCGTGCGTTCAATACTTGGGCGAATTCGAATTGCGCGTAAATCATTTGTAGAGTAGGACTGGTAGTACATGCGAGGTATCACTGCATATCCCATGTCTTGATGTACAAAATTGGTCGCTGCTTCAAAGCGGTCGACTTCCATAATAATATTAGGTCGTTCTTCAAGGCGCGTAAAATAATCATCAATATGTTTGCGAACTTGATATTTCTTATTAGGCACTATCAATGGTAATTTTTTAATTGAAATGGATTTTTGATGTGTAAATGCGTCTTTAGTCGCGAGCACGACGTAGTCTTCCTTGTAAAGTGGCAAAGAAATAATGTCATCATGTCGTATCTCATCGTTAGATAATCCGATATGGATATCAAAGTTAATTAACTTTTGTGTCAGTACGTGTGGATCTAATATTTCTGTGATTTGGTAATGTTGCTCGGGATGTATCGTTTGATGCTGCCGTATCACATTGGCGACCCAATGCGCAGCCGATTCAATAATGGCCATTTTAATTTTAGGGGTTTGGCTCATTTTTAAATCATACATTTTTTCTATCGTTTGATGATAGTGTTTGACGAGTTCAATGGCCTCATTATAAAACTGAATCCCTTTTTCGGTAATGGAGATTGATTTCGTTGTCCTTTTTAACAAGGGATAACCTAAGTCGTTCTCCATTTTTTTAATCGTCGCAGTTAGTGATGGCTGACTAATGTGTAAAATATGTGCGGCTTTAGTAAAACTATTTTGGTTTACAACTTCAATAAAATATTCCAATTGTACAATCTTCATATCGTTCCCTCTTATTTATAGTTTATGTTTATAGATAATTAGTTTATTTATATTAGTTATTGATAGCTTACCATATTACAATGAGAATAGTAAGAATTGAAAAAACATTGGCACACGCATATCACAATTGGAGATGATTTGAATGAAACAAAGAGAATAACATCACGATTTTAAAGGGGGAACTGTGATGGGAGAACAAAAACAAGTGTTAAAAGGCAAACAGCTGTGGCGCTTTTGGGTTTATAGCTTGATGGGTGTCGTTTGCTTTTTTGTCCCAATTCAATGGCATGGTGAGAAAACGATTATTGTCGACCATGTTCACCTTGTGATTCGATCGGGACTGCATCAATGGATGCCTTACATCGCATTGTTAATGATTATAATTGGGGCATTGTTACCTATTATAAGGAAAGAATACAAAAAATCAGTAACTGACTTTGTTATTGTATTGTTTAAAGTTTTAGGTGCAGTCATCGGTGTGATGTATGTCTTTAAAATAGGCCCAGCCTTATTGTTTCAAAAAGATTATGGACCATTTTTATTTGAAAAACTCATGTTGCCGCTCAGCGTCTTAATACCTGTCGGTGCAATTGCATTATCGCTATTAGTTGGCTACGGCTTGTTAGAGTTTATTGGCATTTTAATGCAACCAATTATGAGGCCGCTATTTAAAACGCCCGGTCAATCAGCAATTGATGCAGTGGCGTCCTTTGTCGGCAGCTATTCACTTGGACTATTAATTACAAATCGTGTGTATAAAAAAGGGGTATACAATTATCAAGAGGCTTTAATTATAGCGACAGGATTCTCTACTGTTTCAGCCACATTTATGATAATTGTGGCGCGTACGCTCGATCTGATTCCGCATTGGAACCTTTATTTTTGGAGTTGCTTAGTGATTACATTTGTCGTAACAGCAATTTCAGCACATTTACCACCGATTTCAAATGCTTCTACAGCGTATTACAACAATCAAGAAGGCTATCAAGAAGTCGTTGTTGAAGGAAGTCGTTGGAAAAGTGCATGGATGGAAGTTAAAAAACAATCACACGAGGCACTTCCTCTTGTAAAAAATGTATGGCTCAATTTTAAAGATGGATTAGAAATGACGGTAGCGATTTTGCCTTCGATTTTATCGATTGGTTTTGTTGGTTTATTGCTCGCTAATTTCACACCCGTGATTGATATTTTAAGTTACATTTTTTATCCATTTGTATATCTATTTCCTATTGCGGATCAAGCGTTACTAGCAAAAGCATCTGCAATCTCAATTATCGAAATGTTTTTACCTTCATTACTTGTCGTTAATGCCACTTTACAAGTGAAGTTTGTTGTAGGGATTACGAGTGTATCCGCTATCATTTTCTTTTCAGCGCTAGTGCCGTGTATTTTAGCGACAGAAATCAAAGTGCCAATTTGGCAACTTGTGTGTATATGGTTTATCCGTGTCACGCTCACATTGTTAATCACGATTCCATTAAGTTTAGTTCTATTTTAATCAAAGGAGAGATGCATTATGGCTAGAGAAGTTAAAGCGAAAAAAGGATTGGAAATCGAATGTAAAGGTTGGGAACAAGAGGCTGTCTTACGCATGCTCTATAATAATTTAGATCCGGAAGTTGCAGAACACCCCGACAAACTCGTCGTATATGGGGGCATCGGAAAAGCAGCAAGAAACTGGGAAAGTTTTGATGCGATTGTTAAAACGTTAAGACGATTAGAAAAAGATGAGACGATGCTCGTTCAATCAGGTAAACCAGTCGCAGTTTTTAAAACACATGAAGAAGCACCGCGCGTTTTAATTTCAAATTCTGTACTCGTACCGAAATGGGCCAATTGGGAACACTTCCATGAATTGGATCGTAAAGGCTTAATGATGTATGGCCAAATGACTGCGGGAAGTTGGATATATATCGGCTCACAAGGGATTGTTCAAGGGACATATGAAACGTTTGCAGAATTAGCAAAGCAGCATTTTAATGGCTCATTAAAAGGAACGATTACATTAACAGCTGGATTAGGGGGCATGGGTGGTGCACAACCACTCGCCGTGACGATGAATGAAGGGGTTGTGATTGGCGTAGACGTTGACCCCTCACGTATTCACAAACGGATTGATACAAAATACTGTGATATCATTACCGATTCTTTAGATGAAGCGCTAGAAAAAGCTGAAAAAGCCAAACAAAATGGTGAAGCATTAGCCATAGGACTCGTTGGAAATGCAGCTGAAGTTCATCATGAAATATTAAAACGAAACTTTAAAATTGATATTATTACGGACCAAACGTCAGCCCATGACCCGTTGAATGGTTATATTCCAGAAGGCTATTCTTTAGAAGAAGCGGAACAGTTGAGAGGAAGCGATCCTGAAGCCTATGTACAAAAATCACAACAGTCAATGAAAAAACACGTGGAAGCCATGTTGGCATTTCAAGAAAAAGGTGCCGTCGCTTTTGATTATGGCAATAACATCCGTCAAGTTGCTTATGACCAAGGGCTTGAAAACGCCTTCGATTTTCCTGGATTTGTACCAGCTTATATTCGACCTCTATTCTGTGAAGGAAAAGGGCCTTTCCGTTTTGCAGCATTGTCTGGTGATCCTAAAGATATTGAACGTGCAGACCAATTGATGCGCGAGCTTTTCCCTGAAGATGAAAAACTCATGCGCTGGTTAGATATGGCAACAGAGAAGATTGCCTTTCAAGGTTTACCGTCAAGAATTGCATGGTTAGGTTACGGTGAACGTGCGAAAATGGGGCTGGCATTAAATGAACTTGTGCGTAAAGGTGAAATTTCAGCACCAATTGTTATTGGACGTGACCATTTAGATTCTGGCTCAGTTGCCTCGCCAAATAGAGAAACAGAATCAATGAAAGACGGCTCGGATGCTGTCGGTGACTGGGCGATTTTAAATGCACTTATCAATACTGCAGCAGGTGGTTCATGGATTTCTGTGCATCATGGTGGCGGCGTAGGTATGGGTTATTCCTTACATGCAGGTATGGTCGTTGTCGCAGATGGAAGTGAACGTGCAGAAAGAAGATTAAAACGTGTATTGACTACGGATCCGGGTATGGGTGTAGTAAGACATGTAGATGCAGGCTATGACATTGCGATTGAAACAGCGCAAAGAAAAGGAATCGATATTCCAATGATGAAGAAGGAGGATGAAGCTTAATGGCATATGATTTAATCATTCAAAATATTAAAGAATTGATTTTGCCTAAATCTGTCGATCGACCTTTAAAAGGGAAAGAATTGGATGAATTAACAGTCATTCAAAATGGGACTGTTGTTGTTGATGACGGTAAAATTGTTTATTCAGGTCCATACACAGAAGACTATGAAGCTAAAGAAGTAATCGATGCCTCAAATCGTGTCGTTTCACCTGCCTTAGTGGATGCCCATACCCATCTTATTCATGGAGGCTCACGTGAACATGAAATGGCACTAAAAAGACAAGGTAAGTCATATTTAGAAATTTTAGAATCGGGCGGCGGTATTTTATCTACCGTTGAAGCGACACGTCAAGCAACGGAAGATGAGCTATTTGCCAAAGCAGAACACGCATTGTTAACGATGGTGCATCATGGCGTGTTAGCGGTAGAAAGTAAAAGTGGTTACGGCCTTGATAAAGAAAATGAATTAAAGCAGTTAAGAATATCTAATCGATTGGCAGAGAAATATGGTTTAACGATGCGACATACTTTTTTAGGGCCTCATGCTGTCCCTAAAGAAGCGACGTCTAATGCAGCCTTTTTACAAGAAATGATTGATTTACTACCCGAAGTGAAAGGATTAGCGGATTTTGCAGATATTTTCTGTGAGACAGGCGTTTTCACTATTGAAGAATCTCAACGATATATGGAAGCAGCTAAGGCACAAGGATTTAAAGTCAAAATTCATGCAGATGAAATTGATCCATTAGGGGGGTTAGGCCTTGCCATTGATGAAGAAGCGATTTCTGCAGATCATCTTGTTGCTTCAAGTGAAGAAGACAAAGCGAAGTTAAATCATTCGAACACAGTAGCGGTGCTCTTACCAGGGACAACATTTTATTTAGGGAAAGAAAGCTACGCCGATGCAAGAGGTATGTTAGATCATAATGGAGCGATTGCGATTGCTACGGATTACAACCCAGGAAGTTGTGTAACAAATAACTTACAAATGGTCATGGCGATTGCAGCTTTAAAATTAAAATTATCACCAAATGAAATATGGAATGCAGTTACAGTGAATGCAGCTAAGGCAATCGATGTGGATGCAGGTACAATTAATCCTGGTGATCAAGCGAATATTGTGATTTGGCATGCACCCAATCATGAATACGTTCCTTATCACTATGGGGTAAACCATGTAGAAAAAGTTATTCAAAAAGGGCGTGTCATTGTAGACCGTCACTTGGGATTATTATAAGTTTAAGTTTACCATTCATTATAAGCGTTCGGGGCATAAAATCTTTGATAGCCTACTTTCCTGAACGCGATTGCTTAAGGGCTGAAGTCTCAACTCATAAATATCATTAAGTTATTTTGGGTTGTTACTCAATTAAATAAAACGTAATCGACTTATTTTTACTATCATAGTGAAAGATGACATACGGAAATGAAGTATTAATGACGAGACGCCTGAGGGAAGAGGATGAGCCGAAGACTACAGTCTGAGACTGTTCCCTCGGAAAACAAAGTCATATCATACGAAGTTTTATCATTTAAAAGGGGGGCGCTAAGATGATTTTAACAGAAAATCATCTTAGCGCTATTTATTTAGTAATGTATGTCACAGCCTCTTAATGATTAACGCAAAAAGCATATATGCGTAAAATGTATCGATATGTCAACTTAACTTTTTAAATTTGATACAATATATACAACTGTATACGAGACATGGGGGAATAGGTATGAGGGGAGATGTATTAGCCTATTTAAATAGTTGGCGAGGCAGCGTCGCCCAAAATATCAGTGCAGGGATGCTCGTTGCGCTTGCGATGATACCGGGTGCCATTGCTTTTTCTTTTATCGCCGGTGTCAGTCCAACAATCGGGTTGTTGAGTTCTGCGTTGATGATGATGCTAATTAGTTTTCTTGGCGCGCGCCGCTTGATGGTATCAGCCCCGAGTAGTGGTGTGTCAATTGTTGCTGTATTGATTAATGAGCGTTACGGTATAGCAATGCTTATTGCGACGATGATCGTCATGGGGCTCTTTCAAATACTGTTTGCATTTTGTAATGTAGAAAAAATGATTTATAAAATTCCAGCACCAGTGGTCATTGGCTTTATGAATGCACTTGGCTATCTTCTACTCACTTCTCAGCTTAAGTATGTTGTAGGTCAGTCGGCTTTGACAAATATCATCACTTTAGGAAGTTTGTGTATGTTATTTTGGCTACCACACATTACTGAACGTGTTCCTGCTGCTTTGGTTACAATTCTATTTTTCTCACTTATTGCGGAATATTTCAACTTAGATTTAAAGTATGTGAAAGATTTAGCCAAGCTCCATTTTGAAATGCCATCAATCGGGTTTCCAGATGTACCGTTACAGTGGATGACCTTATTTGAAGTTGGGTTATTTGGATTAATGCTTGCTGTAGTTGCGACGATTCAAACAAGTTTGACTGTACAAATGATGGATAACTTCACCGATAATCAAAGTAGTATCAATAAGGAATCCTTTGGCCAAGGGTTAACGAATGCGCTTGTCGGTTTACTTGGTGGTATCGGGGGCAGTGCGCTTGTCGGACAGTCCAAATATAACTACCAACTTGGCGCAACGTCCCGTTTATCGACTTTTACGACAGGCGTGATGTTATTGCTATTTCTCATGTTTTTAGGACCGATTGTCGGCCGTATTCCACTTGTTGTTTTAGCAATCGTATTGATGCGTATTGCGATGGGGACGTTTGAAAAACAAACGTTGGATTATATAAGAGAAAAACGCTGGATCGAATTTGGTACCATTTGCATTACATTCTTATTGATTATAGGAACACATCAATTAGCATTAGGGGTATTGATAGGAACGCTTATATTTTACCTTGTAAAACGATTTAAAAATGATATGAAAGGACGTGGCAATGATGCCAGTTGAACTGAACCAACTCATTGAATGGCGAAGAGCCTTTCATCATAATCCAGAATTATCCAATCAAGAATACGAGACAACGCAGCGGATTCGTGAAATTTTAACACTTTATGATATACAAATATTAAATACGCCGCTTTCAACAGGGTTAGTTGCTGAAATCGGTCAAGGGGAAGAATTTATCGTCATTCGTTCTGACATTGATGCTTTACCTATTGAAGAACAAACCGCATTAAAATTTCGTTCTGGAAACAAAGGTGTGATGCACGCTTGTGGCCACGATATTCATATGGCTGCCATATTAGCTACAGCCATTCAATTGAAAGAACAGGAAGCGCAGTTGAAAAGCCGTGTCCGTGTAATTTTTCAAGCCGCAGAAGAAATTAGTGAAGGGGCTTTTGAAGTGGTCAAAACGGGTGTGCTAGATGGTGCGAAGGCAATTTTAGGGTTTCACAATGATCCAACATTAAAAGTGGGTGAATGGCGTGCTAAAACAGGATTTATGACTTCGAATGTGGATCGTTTCATTATTCGAATCCATGGCATAGGTGCACATGCCGCGATGCCACACAATGCGAAAGATCCACACGTGATATTGAGTCAGCTCATTTCGAGTTTGCAAACGATCGTCAGTCGAAACATTGCACCACATGATGAAGCGGTTGTAACTATCGGGCAAGTGCATAGCGGCCACACTTGGAATGTCATTCCACAAGATGCTATGATAGAGGGCACAATTCGAAGTTTTAAAAAGGATGTTAGAGACCAGGTTGAAGCTCGTATGACTCAAATTTGTGAAGGACTCGCGCTCCAATTTGATGCTCAAGTTGATTTAGATTACCAACGTTTAGCAGGTGCGGTATTTAATGATGATACTTTACAACAAATGGCATTAAAAAGTGCAGAACATGTAGGCTATCAAGCTAACGTTTTACCTCGTGCCTTAACGATTGGGGAAGATTTTTCAGGTTATCAAGATGTCGCGCCAGTTCACTTTGCGATGATAGGTTCTGAAAGTCCATATCCGCTTCACCATGCACAATACAATCCTAATGAAGCCATTTTAGAAAAAGTACCAGCTTATTTTGTGGCTTTAATTCAAGAGATTTGGGAGGCTTCAAGTTGACATTGACGTTAAATTAGATTTCATGTATTGTTTAACAGTAAAATTCAATTTTAAATCAATACGCATATAAAAAGTTGACTTTTAAGGTTATTTTTAAAGGGATGTTTAAAAGGACAGATAAACAATGAATGATTTTGATATAAGGAAAGTTTTATTCTGTTGATGAAATTGAAAAAAGGGGACTATACTTTTTATAAATAAGGAGTTTCAAAATGTCTAAACAATATCGAGATCAAAATAATCCGTGGGCATTAACACCGCTCGTTGTATTTATAAGTATTTTTTTAGGCGCCGGTATCATTACGAAGGATTTTACCTTTATGCCGTTAAATGTTGCCGCAATTATTGGCGTCGTTGTTGCACTTATGATGAATCGTCAAGAGAAGTTGACCACTAAAGTTGAAGTGTTTGCTCAAAAAGCAGGTCATCCTAATATTATTTTAATGATGTTTATCTTTATACTTGCAGGTGCGTTTTCAAAGACAGCCCAAGCTATGGGTGGTGTGACCTCAATAGTGAATCTAGGTTTGTCATTAATTCCACAAAATTATTTGATAGTCGGTCTATTTATCATTTGTATGTTTATCTCTATTTCAATGGGGACATCTGTTGGGACAGTGGCTGCGATTGCGCCAGTCGGTTTTGGGATTAGCCAAGCTACCGAAATTCCAGCAGCGTTAGCAATGGCGACAGTTGTTGGCGGCGCGATGTTCGGAGATAACTTGTCTATGATTTCTGATACGACAATAGCTGCCGTTCGCACACAAAAAACGCAAATGAGTGATAAGTTTAAAGTGAACTTTAGAATTGTAGTGCCAGGTGCACTGATTACCATTGTATTACTCTGGTGGCTCACAATGGGCTACCAAATTGATCATACAAAAACATATGATTACGAATGGTTTAAAGTGATTCCTTATTTGCTTGTATTGATTCTTGCGATTATCGGTGTGAATGTCATATTAGTATTATTAGGTGGCGTTGCACTTGCAGGTGTCATAGGACTTATTGATCATGCATTTAGTTTTTCAGGTTTATTAAAAGTGATATCGGAAGGAATTATAGGTATGCAAGATATTGCCATGATTGCCTTATTGATTGGTGGTATGATTGGCCTTGTTGAGCACCACGGAGGTATTACTTGGCTATTAAACTTTGTTAAAAGTCGTGTTAAGTCTAGACGTGGCGCCGAATTTGGTATTGCTGGATTAGTGAGTATTGCAGATATCTCAACTGCAAACAATACGATTTCCATTATTATGGCAGGTCCCCTAGCAAAAGATATAGCGGATGAGTATCAAATTGATGCACGTAAATCGGCAAGTATTTTGGATATTTTCGGCAGTGCGTTTCAAGGATTTGTACCGTACAGTCCACAGTTGATTGCGGCAGCGGGTGTCGCGAGTATATCGCCCGTCATGTTATTACCTTATTCTATTTATCCGATTATGCTTGCTTTATGTGGTGTGGTGGCTATCATTTTTAACCTTCCAAGACTAGAACGCAAAAAATAGTGACATCTCTCTTAATATAAATTTGAAAAAACGTTTAGGAATAGTCTAGCAAAATAGGTTGTGAGATGTTCAATTTATTCGGTATGTGTATGGATTTAAGTTACAATAAACATGATGGAGTTCATCGGGAAAAGTATGGAGAATGGAAGTGAAGCATATGCAAAATGAATGGGTTGAAATAAAACTTGTACGTCTCATGAAGACGACACCAACAAGCGCGTATCGTGCATGGTTGGAGCCAGAGCAATTGAAAGAATGGTTTATGACTTCACGTCGTACGAATCAAGAATTAGAAAATCATCCAATAGAGGGCGGCACTTATAGAATAGTTGATCAACGTCAAGGCAAACGCTTGGAGATTGAAGGCGTTTATCAAACATTAGTTGAAGATACCCATATCATTCAAACGATTCAAATGCCCGAGTTTAGCGATGAAGCGGATGAAATTGAAGTTTACTTTGAAGAAAGAAGTCCAGGTATTACGCAGATGACGTTTTATTATAAAGGCCTAGTACCTAAAGAAAGACGATTGACAAACTTAGAATACAAACAGAAGAAAAAAGCTTATCACGATCATACGGCACATGGTTTTGAATTAATGTTTGATACGTTACAACAAGAACTAGAAGCGCAGCAAGATGTAAATTAGAACGCGCGCCTATTTTATGGTTTGGGAGCTATGTTGCGTCATTAACAAAAGAAACTAAAATTAAGATAACTAAAAATGCTCGAAATATGCATCGGTCAACATTCCGGGGTGCACAATTCGAGCTAGTCTAAACGAGGCGGGGCGGAAATCAATTTTTGCCCCGCCTAAAATTATGAACAAATGTTTAATGTGCGTAGGTCTATATTGAGTGCATAGAATTGTATCGCTCTATGAAATACGCGATTGACGATAACAACGAGCAGGCGCACTTGCTTGACAAATATCAATATGACGCGTTGCTAACGTAGCAATGAGTTGACATAGTACTTCTGGCGTTGTTGTGACTTTCAATTTGTCTTTTGCAAAGCTATAGTGAATACGCTTGTTTTGAAAAACATTTAAAATATCTATGACTTTATCTTTAATAAAAGGATCATTCAATCCATCAATTTGTATTTCAAATCGATTTTCTTCACGAGGTCGGATTTGAAGTGGCTCCATTGATTCGAGTAATGACAAAGGCACGATTTGATAGATACGATAATGGTGAAAGCTGATAAAACTGATGACATAAGGAAGTGCACGCTTAGGAATTTGAATCTTAAGCATGTGCTTTTGTTGATGTTTAGTCCATTCAGCATGAATAACAACCTGGAGGTTAACTTGGCGTAATAATTTCAACAATTTACGTCGTGCCATACGATGGTTCATTTGATCTATAT
This sequence comes from Staphylococcus coagulans, assembly GCF_002901995.1. Lineage (GTDB taxonomy): Bacteria > Bacillota > Bacilli > Staphylococcales > Staphylococcaceae > Staphylococcus > Staphylococcus coagulans. The sequence continues at coordinate 38,382 of NZ_PPQN01000028.1, forward strand.
TTAAAATAAAAGTTTCTAGTTTATCAATTATCATTGCAATTCCTCATTTAAATTTTTCTTACACCTATTGTAGCATGATAAATTTTTGAAATCAGTAAGACTATAGATGTAAAAATAAAATGTGTTGGACGATATTGAATGGTTGTTTTAGTTGAATAAGTGTAAAAAAGAGGTTGTAGACCATCTATAATTATGCTAATATTCAGATTATTAAAACAATTAAGGAGTGAAGCCTATGTTACAACGTATTGGCCAATTTGCATCTCGAACTTTTTTATTTTGGATGTTACTGGCAAGTCTACTCGCATTTTTTGTTCCCAGTATTTTTATAGGTTTTGGAGGCATCATTCCTTATTTATTAGGTGTTGTTATGTTAGGGATGGGATTGACCGTTAGTCTGGATGACTTTAAGCTCATTTTAAAAGAGCCTAAGCCCGTGATTATCGGTGTTTTTTTACAGTACACAATTATGCCATTTGCTGCATACGCCGTTGTAAAATTATTTCATCTACCCGCAGATATCGCCATCGGTGTGTTACTCGTCGGCTGTTGTCCAGGAGGAACATCGAGCAATGTTGTCAGTTATCTTGCTAAAGGCAATGTGTCGTTATCCGTTACGATTACTTCAATCTCAACAATTTTAGCGGCTATTTTAACCCCTGTTCTTATGTTTCTACTTGCTCGAGAATGGATGAATGTTTCATTACTTGCAATGTTTCTTTCAGTTGTAAAAGTTGTCTTATTCCCATTGCTTTTAGGTATTCTTATTCAAAAATATATGAAGCGTGTTGCACACGTAGGGACTGACATTTTACCTCTTATTTCTGTTGTTGCGATCTCTATTATTTTAGGTGCGGTTGTTGCTTCTAGTAAAGCTCTGATTGTGGAAACAGGGCTACTTATTTTTGTTGTCGTCATCTTACATAATGTGCTCGGTTATACAATTGGTTATGTTTTAGCACATCTTTTTAAACTTAATTATAAAGATAAAAAGACTGTAGCAATAGAAGTCGGGATGCAAAATTCTGGATTAGCTGCCTCACTTGCAACGGTTCATTTTAATCCATTAGCTGCAGTACCAGGAGCGGTATTTAGTTTTATTCATTTAGTCACGGGCCCATTACTTGCACGTTATTGGGCGGCAAGAACAAAGGAAGATTTGGAGTTATAAATCGGGTTGAAGCCTTGTATCAACTATAAAAAAGATATCCAACAATGCAACGGATCAGAGCAAAACTTTTTTAGCTTAGCAATAACTTTAGTAAAGTATATTTTACTTTTTTGTTAGGTTGTGCGAAAATATGATTTGAATATATCGAAAAGTAGTGCTAGGAAAGGTTGTGAAACGATGGTCAAAGTCCTTCAAAATTATTTTATAACGCTCACTGTATTATTAATGATGTTGTTATTATCTGTTGGGTTTATTGCTCAGTTTCAAAATGGCTTCGTGTTGGTCTTATCAATGACAGTGACATTAACAGTGATCAATTTTGCGATTGAGTCATGGTTGCTTAGAGCAGCTTTACCACCAGCAAAAGTACATTTGATTCAGTCTCTTGTGTTTCCTTTGTCCATCGTTATCATGGGAATCATTTCTTTTATCGTTTTACCTGCCGTCTCTTAAGAAAATAAGGGCGGCTCGTTTTTTAGTTAAACGATATAGGCTAAGGAAACAATAGCATGGTAAGATAAGAACGGACATTGATATCGTGCTAAAACGATAGCGATACAGGAGTGTAAAGAATGAGTTTAGAGGGAATTTTGTTTTTTATAGTTGGACCACTCATTATATTAGTAGGTAACTTGGTACTTGCACCACGTTTTCAAAAGCATATTCCGATGCGTGTTCATGTGCTTTCAGGTATCGTCGGTCTTATTATTTATGCTGTATTTGCCGCTGTAATCTACTATTTCTTTTTACAAGGGAAAATTTAATAATGATTTAAAACTATCTGAGTCAAATGGCTCAGTTATATGTGAACCCGAGCCTTTCATGATTTGATGAAAAGCTCGGGTTTAATAATATGCGATGATATTAAAATTATTGTTGTTGTCATTTTATTTTCTGTTTTGAAGCGTTTCAAACAGTGTCCAACTGATGCGTTAAGTCAATAAAATGATAGCTGTAATAATTAATACTAATAGTATAGCGTCCACACCGACCATTAATTGGTAACGTGTATTTGGATTACCTTCTTTAGATGTTTTGTAAAGCATGTATACATTTGGTACAAAGCTCAATAGCAAAATGCCAATAATAATAAATCCAATCGTTTGTGTCGACATCTCAATCTCTCCTTTGCATACGATAACGAATCCATCCAACCACAATACCCAACACAATACCTGTCAAACAGCCAATGAGCGGCTGATTAAAAAGAATGCCTGCTAAGAGTCCAATAATGAGCCCAATCAGTAAAGGAGGACCAAAAAGTTGTTTTCGTTCATCTGAACTTAAAATACTGAATGTCAAAATATATAAGACTGCGAATACGACAGCAACCATGATAGATTTAGTTGCTAATGCTATGGGCGAAACGCCATATTGATTTACATTGATGCCAAAGAAAAAAACGCCTAAAAGTAAAGCGATAATCAGTCCCTTGATGATGCGTGCTTTGTCCATAATCTAACTCCTTGTGCAATGAATTGATACCATTATAACACGAAAAGTTTTGAACGTCGGCTCGCTTGAAGGCCATTCAGTATTGTTCGAGTCAAGGGGGCGACTCACGTTTTAAGAGATAAAATCAATATCACTGATATGTTATAGGACACGAATGGATTAAAGTATTGAAACCAGTTGTGAGACTAGGCTTATAGCTTCCTTTATTTGATATTGTCATTCACTTGTTGATTTTTAATCACTTTAAATTGGCCATGATCATTTAAATAGGCATAGAATAGTCCAATAATCAAACCACCGCCGATATAATTACCAATAAAGGCAGCAACTAAGTTTTTTAATACATGAAAAATATGAAATGCCTCTGTTTGATAAATAAAGCTAGCAACGAAAAGACACGCATTGTAAACAACGTGTTCGTAACCCATAAAAGCGAAAATCGTTACACCAAACATCATGACAAACATTTTAGCCATAACATCTTCAATTTGCATTGCAATGACAAGTGATATATTAATAAAAAAGTTGGCGAAAATAGCACGAACCAAAATGTTTTGAAAACTGTATTGAATGGATTTAACTTGAACCGTATGATTGAGCATTTCAAGCATTTCAACTGTCATGACATCTGTCAGTGAAATTAAGCCAAATAACACAATCGCTCCTAAAATATTTCCTAGGAAACAAAGGAAAAAGATTTTTAACACACGCGAAGGTCGAATAAGACGGTAATACAGACCAACTGTAAAATACATAAAATTACTCGTTAATAACTCAGAATTTGTAAATAGAATTAAAACAAGGGCGAAACTAAAGGTAATGGCACCTGCCATATTGACTACACCAGGTGCGACATCGGGTGCAAAAGTTGTTTTTACCATTAAAACGAATACTGCAATAATACTAATAATAAATCCTGCCATCATAGCTCTTAATAAATAGCGCCTCAGATAAAAGCTTTGTAAAATATCTTTCTTTTGAATCGTGTCAATGATGTTTGACACCCCCTTGCGACCGTAGAAGATTGTATCCCATTTTATGTTTGTTTCTTTCATGTGTTAGAAATTCCTTTCTTCAATTTTCTACCATAGTATAAACATTTCACAACAAAATGTGAATACATTCACAATTAGGGGTTGTGTCAATATTTCAACAACTTTTACAATTCGAAAATATGCGAACAGATATGTTTGTAAATTGAGTTATATTTCAAACTTCAATTTATTGAAATATTTTTTAAACTAATATATTTCTTCAAAACAAAGATAAATAGGGTGATAATTTTTTCTCCACAGCAATCTCAAGTGTAGTATAATAGCGACATGCACGGTGCAACATCATTTTATGAGTAGGGGTTAAAAGGAGATGGAAGCAATGGAAGAAAACCAGTTACACAGAGGTCTGAGTTCACGACAGATTCAAATGATTGCGCTAGGTGGTACAATTGGCGTCGGATTATTTATGGGTGCTTCGAGCACAATTGCTTGGACGGGGCCATCTGTTATTTTTGCATATTTACTTGCGGGATTATTTTTATTTTTAATTATGCGTGCAATGGGTGAGATGGTCTATTTAGATCCATCTACCGGATCATTTGCCAATTATGCAACAGATTACATACATCCAGTTGCAGGTTACGTCACTGCATGGGCGAATATCTTTCAATGGATAGTAGTTGGTATGTCTGAAGTAATTGCGGTCGGTGAATATATGAAGTTTTGGTGGCCGGAATTACCATCATGGATTCCAGGTATCATTGTAATTGTTATTTTAACTTTAGCGAATGCTATATCTGTAAAAGCATTTGGCGAGTTTGAATTTTGGTTTGCTATGATTAAAATCGTCACAATTATATTAATGATTATTGCCGGATTTGGATTGATTTTCTTCGGATTAGGGAACGGAGGACATCCAATCGGTTTAAGTAATTTAACTGCACACGGTGGCTTTATGCCAAATGGTTGGTTAGGTTTCTTCTTTGCATTATCAATTGTTATCGGTTCTTATCAAGGGGTTGAATTAATCGGTATTACAGCGGGAGAAACGAAAGATCCACAAAAGAATATTAAAAAGGCTGTCAACGGCGTCATTTGGCGTATTTTAATTTTCTATATCGGTGCTATTTTTGTGATTGTCACTGTGTATCCTTGGAACGAGTTACATGATATTGGTAGTCCATTTGTCGCAACATTTGCAAAAGTAGGGATTACAATTGCAGCAGGGTTAATCAACTTTGTCGTTATTACGGCTGCGATGTCAGGATGTAATTCAGGTATTTTTAGCTCAAGTCGAATGATTTTTACACTTGCACAACATCGACAACTACCAGCGATTTTTACAAAAGTTATGAGAAATGGTGTGCCTTTCTACACGGTATTAGCCGTTTCTACGGGGATACTCATCGGTGTCATTTTAAATGTTGTATTGCCTATGATTATTGAAGGATCAGAAAGTATTTTTGTATATGTTTATAGTGCTTCAATCTTACCAGGTATGATTCCATGGTTTATGATTTTATTGAGCCATATACAATTTAGAAAGAAATATCCAGAAAAAATCGAAAATCATCCTTTTAAAATGCCGTTCGCACCTGTAAGTAACTATTTGACAATCGCATTCTTATTAATGGTATTAGTAGGTATGGTAATTAATGATGAAACACGTGTATCTGTGATTATCGGTTTCTTGTTCTTAGGATTTATGGCTGTATTTTTCTTTTTACGCGGTCATCATAAACGCGATAAAGAAGAATTAAAATTGTAAGAGTGAGATAGATATTATAATCAAATGTTCAACTCGGTATCCATACTGAGTTCTTGTATAGAAGTGAGTTCTTTTAAAAAGGTCTCGCTTCTTTTTTTAATGGGGTTAATAATCACAATGTGAGATATTAAAATGGGCTGCGGCTTGATTAATCACGTGGAGGTAACCGTTATTAACGCGTCTTTGACTGCCAAAATCGATAAGAACGAGTGGATTATGGTAGAGATTGTGTAAACATGCATAATATATCTCATAACTATATGTTGTCGGTAAGATGATATCATCAGGATGAGGGAGGCTTTCAAATAAGCGTGTTACTTTATTTTGAAGAGCTGTTAATAAGACGTTAGCTTCGTCTAAATCTTTTTGATAGACAAGGTCAAAATTTAAAACTATTTTTTGCAATGCTACAAGATTTTTAAACGCTTGCATACTATTTGGTATATCCTTTTGAATCATAGTTGCCTTCCTTTCATTAAATATTATATAGTATAACATAATGCTAATGATTTTATTATGAC
>NZ_PPQN01000029.1 GCF_002901995.1 Staphylococcus coagulans
CGATAAAACAATATAAAGTCAAGTGTTTTATGATTATAAAAGTGTAATTTTTATGTATATCGGACTATGCGTAATTGTTTAATTTAAAGATGCTAAAATACGATTTAAAGCGATTTCCAATTGTTCGACACTCTTTTTCACTTTTTTGATTTCGCCATGTACTTTAGCATCTGTGAAGATATTATCCCACCAAACATCATACAGTTGATCCTTTTCACTATTTGAAATCGCTAATACTAAATCCTCATCCATATCTTTAAGCATGGGCACTGTGTTTTGCAATTGCGTTTGTAATTGCGATAGATGCGTATTCATTTTTTTAATCTTTCTTCTTTTGAAATAGCTATGGATTGAACTATTTCCTAACATATCAAACCCACTCCAAATACGGACGTCCTTGATTAACTTTTTTACTTTTTGTACCTCTACCAATGCGTCCTTCACTGCATTCTTCACTTCCACAACTTCATGTTGTTTCATATGAAACACCCTTTCTTATCTGCTATCTTTCTACAATTCACTATTAATCCAATCATATAATAATCTGCTTTATTTTGACAATAAGCAGTCACAGTTCACACTGTTATTACAAGTGCAAAATGTGACCGCTTCAACATTTGAAATGATTGAAGTTGTGTCAATGGTCGTAGCGCGTTGGGCTACATTAAAGATGATTATTTCAGTAATGTCGCAACATCGACTTCAATCAGTGGCGTTTGTGTACAGGGCGCTGCTTGGCAAAGTTGAATCATCAAAGTATCTTTAATCTGCGTTTGAAATGCGACAGGTTGTCCGTGAAAATATAGGGGTTCTAATACATTATTTGTCGCAACACCTTCTGATAGACCTTTGCCTGTCAGCTTGGCATAGGCTTCTTTTTGCGTCCAAATCATATAAAATTGTGTTTCGTTACCAATCCATTGTGATTCTTCATTTGTAAATTGCATTTTCAATCGTTGCCATTCAATCGGACTGAGATTTTCAATATCTAAGCCAATCTCACTTTGATCAAATGCACAAGCGACATACGTGCCGCTATATGACAAACTGACAAATACCGGTTGCGGTGTGTCAATATAAGGCTTACCATAGGCACCAAATTTAAACTGCCAATCTAAAGGATCAAGCTGATACATCGTTTTTAACCCATAATGCACGAGTAATTCGCCAATACAGTGCTGATTTTCATTACTTTTATAGTGGTGGTTCGTATGATTTCTTTTAAACAGATATTGTTTATGCGCAAGTTGTTTCGTTATGGCTGTGGTCGTCTTTTCTAAGTTAACAATTAATATCATTACATTTCACCTACTTGAATGTGTCGTTAAGTCTTTGTTGCCAACGGGCTAACCATGCTTCTGATAGTTCTGACCAGCTTAAATCCAGTGCGTTCATGACAGACTGTGTAAAATCTTGCGTGATAATGGCAGGTTTCAGCTTATCATCGTGATGCATTAACCCCACCCAAGCATAATAGCCCGCATCATGTACATATTGATCAAATGTTGCGTCATCCACCACTTTAATTGTGCGATTTGTTAGCTTTTCGAACATCGATTGCATTGTATATTCATGGTTATTCGTAATATGAAAGATGTTGTACGTGCTTTGTTGGATTTCCGCGAATTGTACAATCATCTGTGCCGCTTCATCAACAAACGAAAATGAAATTGGTGTTTGTGCCGCAGATACCCCTATCTTATCGAGCTGAAGTAAGTCATGCATAACGATAGAAAAGCGATTTGTCCGCATATTTTTCATAGTAATATTGCCATGTCTACTGCTTGTTAAGTTTCCTACACGCATGATCTTCGCTTTTAATCCTTCTCGCATGGCTTGTAATACTTCAAGCTCGGCATAAAATTTACTTCGTGCGTATGGTGACGTAATCTGTTGGTTTTTAAAAATAGCTGTTTCTGAGAATTGCGTGTCTTCTTGTTCTTCAGAAAAGGCGCCTGCCACACTGAGTGTAGAAATGTAAATCAGCTGGGCTTGTGCTCGCTTGGCAAAGGCGATAAGCTGTGCTGTACTTTTGACGTTGGCTTCATAAAAGTCTTCATCTTCGCCAAAATGATCTGTTCGCGCCGCCGCATGAATGATCGTGTCGATAGACGAAGTTAACTGTGTGAAATCTTGGTTTGTGTCACCATGTATGATGTCAACGTTGTGCATCATTTTTTCACACGTCAATGGCTCAAAATAATGGTTCAAATTGTCGATTAAACGGTCACGCGCTTGTGATTCGCTTTCTGCCCGAATAAGACAATGTACACGTTGGTGGCGCTCAGTTATTTCATAAAGTAAATAAGCACCTAAAAATCCTGTGGCACCTGTCAGTAACACTGTTCCTAAAGATTGTTGTGACACTTTTGACAAAGGCGTTTGATTGGTCGCAATCATCGTTTGCAAGGCGTCTATATTTCCCGGGACATTTAATTGTGTCGATTCGCTTTGATTTAACAACGCACGGATGGTTCTGTATTCATAAATAGCCTGCATCGACGTTTCAATTCTTTTGTTTTTCAGCAACATCACAACTTTCATCGTCGCAAGTGAGTTACCACCGAGTTCAAAGAAATCATCGTCAATGCCAATCGGGCTCACATTTAATACTTGTTCGAATACATCGACATATTGCTGTTCTTGTTCATTTCGTGGTGGGGTCAACGTACGGACTTGTTGTGAATCCGCAGCAGTTAAAGCTTTCATATCTAATTTGCCATTAGGCGTTAAAGGTAATTGATCCAATTTTATGAACACCTGTGGCACCATATACTGTGGCAACTGATCTGTGAGTGCACGTCGTATCACATCAGCTTGCTCTGTTTCAGCTACATAATAGCCCACTAAAAATGGATGTGCACGCGTACGATCCACGGTGACCGCACTATCCAAAACACCTGCGATTTGGTTCATTTGATTTGTAATTTCTTCTAATTCAATACGATAGCCATTCAGTTTTTGTTGTTGATCAATGCGACCTAAAAACTCAATCTCACCATTATTTAAATAACGCGCTAAGTCACCCGTGCGATATAATTGTCCATCACCCCAAGGATGCGGAATAAAAGCTTGTGCATTAACTTCAGGACGGTTTAAATAACCTTTTGCTAAACTGTCACCCGCAATACAAAGCTCTCCAGGTACACCCACACCACATAATCGTCCTTCTGACATGATATACACTTGTACATTCGGGAGTGGTCGTCCAATCGGAACACGTTGTAATGTGGACTTGCCGTCATCCATCCATGCTGTTGTAATCACTGTGGATTCGGTTGGCCCATAGGCATTGACATACATTTCACAATGCGGTCGAACCCTATCAACAAGTTCTGGTGTGCTCACAGAACCTCCTGTCACTAAGCAACGTAAATGATAGTCGGTCATCATCATGCACAGTTGTGCGGGGATCGAAGCAACAGTGACATGTTGTGTTCGGAGACAGTGTTCTAAAGCGAAAATATCCTTTCTTTCTCGTTCAGAAGCAATCACTAAAGGACATGCATTGAATAACGCACAATAAATCTCCATCACAGACGCATCAAACACGATATTGGCGTATTGTAATAGCACATCTTGAGACGTCAGTTGTATAAATTGAGACCAACCTGTGACTAAGTTCATTACATTACGATGTGTGATTTGTACGCCTTTCGGTTGACCTGTCGTTCCAGATGTATAAATCATATACAATACATCGTTCGCTTCCACGTGTTCACTTGATTGAATCACTTGCGCATCATCTTCTCGTATGACACAACTTCTCACATCTGAAATGGTCACAGTTCTAGAGTGTGATGGCGCATTCGTTAAGATATGTTTCACTTCCGCATCTTTCAAAATAAAGTCAATCCGTGCTACCGGGCAATCTGGATCAATCGGCACATAAGGACAACCCAGCCATGCCGCAGCAATCATACTTTCAATCATTTCTGGGCCCCTTGTCATGAGAAGCGCCACACGGTCTCCTTTACGACAACCTTGTTCGTACAAATGACGCGCAATAGCTAATGCACGTCGATATAACCTATGCATCGAATGATGTTGGCTGTCAAAAATCATCGCTGTAGCCTCTGGTCTTTGTAACGCCAACTGTTCAATTCGGCTGCCGACAGTCTCCTGCTTAGGATACGCCATCGGTTGTGGTGTCACATGTGTTTCAACCCACTGACGCATGTTGGGTTGCGCAATTGGCAATTGGCCAATGCGTAATAAGTCTTGATCCAATATTGTCTGGATTATCACTGCAAATTGATCACACATATGTTGGATTGTTTCTTTTTGAAACAGATCTGTCCGATATTCAATATTCCAAACAAATTGATGATGCGCTTCTTCAATAATGAAAGACAAATCAAACTTCGCTGTGGTACTTTTCGGTGGTTGATGTGTGAGTCGACTATGACCAAAATGCGCATGATGCGCTTCATTGTTTTGACGCACAACGATAACATCAAAAAATGGGTGTCGTGATGCATCACGTTGCGCGATTAACTCATCAACTAAGACAGGAAATGGATAGTCTTGGTACGCATAAGCCGCTAAACTCATCGTTTTCATTTCTTCTAAAAATGTCAGCCACGGTTTATTGTGTGTCGGTTGACCTTTGAACACAACACTGTTCGCGAACATCCCTAACATGCGTTCCGTATCTGGATGTGTCCGCGCACTCATCACACTTCCTAACACAATCTCCTCTTGACGACTGTATTGGCTTAATAAAACCATAATGACACTCATAAAAAACATAAAGTCAGTCACATCATGTTGTTGGACATACTGTCTAATTTTGTGGCTTAGCCCTTCATCTAACTGCCATTGATACATATCCCCCTCTGTTGATTTGACGTGAGGTCTTGGATAATCCAGTGGGAGCTCTAGCGTTGGAGATGTTTCTGCTAATAATTGATGCCAATACGCTTGATGGTCTGTCATGTCACGTTGTTTGATCCATACACTGTAATCTTTATATTGATGCGTCATCGCAGGCAATGATTTATCTTGATATAGTTGACTCAGCTCATCTAATATGAGGGTCTGACTCATGCCGTCGTTAACACTATGATGCGTATCCATAAATAAAAAGTCGTCTTCTGGTGTTTGAATATAACGTATACGTAAAAGCCGGTCATGTTCTAAATCAAATGGCTTTACCATACGTTCTACCAATACTTGAGGGTCGTGTTCATCTAATGTGACGACTTCAAAATCAGGTGTATAACAGTCTTGAATATATTGATAGACTTGTTGATTTTTCATTCCGAATTGTGTTCTTAAAATTTCATGCCGTTCAATCAATTGGCTCACCGCATGGCGTAATTTCGCAATATCTAGCGGGGCACTTAATTGCCATATAAATGGAACGTTATAAACTGTATCATCCGGGTTCAACTGCCATAAGAAATACATGCCACTTTGCGCCGCACTCGCAGGATACGCCTGCTGATTCGATGTGACGATAGGCATCGCTTCTGAATGTGCTTCGGACACGTCTTCTAAACGCGCTGATAATAAGGCCACCGTTGGATATTTCATCAAATCACCTACTGTCACGGACTTATGCAATTCACGTTCGATTCGGTTCACGACTAAGGTTGCCTTTAACGAATGTCCTCCTAATTCAAAAAAGTGATCGTGAATGCTCACACGTTCAATATGCAACACTTCTTCAAAGATATGACATAAAACTCGTTCCATTTCATTGTTTGGTGCTACATAATCACTTTGAAGTCGTGTTTCGGGATCAGGTAAGGCCTGCGTATTCAATTTCCCGTTGACCGTCATTGGTATTTGATCAATGCGTTGGAAAGACAACGGCACCATATAACTCGGCATTTGCGCAGAGAGCGTGGTTGTTATCGTATGATTCGAAATTTCTTGTTCACCTTCATAAAATGCATAGAGCTGTTTATCCCCTTCTATCTCACGTGTCACGACAACCGCTTTATTAACGCCATGGATACGCTCAATGGCACGTTCAATTTCTGTTAACTCGATACGAAATCCTCTTATTTTAACTTGTTTATCTAGTCGTCCTAAATAATCGATTTCACCATCAGGTTGTAAACGAACCAAATCGCCAGTTCGATACAATTTTCCAGTGCCAAACGGATGATCGATAAAACGTGATGCTGTTAATTCGGGGCGATTGAGATACCCTTTCGCTAAACCTACGCCACCGATACATAACTCGCCCGGGACACCGACACCACAGCGCTGTGCTCCTTGTAAAATATACAGATCCGTTTCACGTATAGGCTTTCCAATGGGTATGCGTGCAGGAATGGTTTCAGGCATTGCATAGGTCGTTGTAAAGGTTGTACTTTCAGTAGGGCCATAACCATTAATGATTTGAGGATGCTTTGGTCGCTGATGTAGGAGCTGAACCCACTTCCGCGTCAGCGCTTCACCCCCAACTAATAAATAGGAGAGCGGTTCAAGTGCTTCAACGTGTGTACTCACAGTCGCATTAAACAGTGATGCCGTTAGCCACATTGTATTAATCTCATATTTCCGAATCACTTGTCCGAGCGCTTTTGGATTTAACAATTGGTCTTTAGACAAGATGACCAATTCGCCCCCATTTAATAAGGCACCATAGATTTCAAATGTCACCGCATCAAACGCAATGGTTCCAGATAACAGAATTTTTGTCGTTTCATCTAATGTGACATAATCGACTGCTTTAACAAGACGATCGACACTCTGATGCATAATACGTGTGCCTTTAGGTTGACCTGTCGTCCCAGACGTATAAATCACATACACATCATCATCACTATGATTAACGACAGGTACTGCAGCATCACTGCCAACCTGCAAATCTTTCAATGACACAGTTGGCACCGTCGTATTCAATTCGACTTGATGTAATACTAATAAAGCCGATTGCACATCTTTTAATATATATTGAATCCGTGCTTCAGGATAATCCGGATCAATCGGTACATACGCAGCGCCAGACTTCACAATACCCAAAACTGCTACAATCATCTCCATACTGCGTTCTGCCATCACCGCGATATAGTCATTAGGCTTCACCCCACGCGCACGTATTTGACGTGCGACTTGGTTCGTCAGCCGATCAAGTTGCGCATACGTTAAGCTGTCGTTTTCAAATCTAACTGCTACTTTATCGGGATGACGTTGGACTTGTTCGGCAAACAACTCAGGCACCGTCGCAAAAGTCGCAGATTCTGTTCGCAACAATTGTTGTAATAGCACCTCGTCTTGGTCTGTCGTCATTAACGAAAAGGTGTTCATTGGCACTTCTGGACGCGTCACACCTTGAAGACATAAATGACGAATCAAATTTGCATACGTTTCAATTGTTAAATCATCATACTGATTGTGGTTATATAACATCTTTACGACATAACCATCCTCGACTTCTTGAACATATACATCGAGCGCTGCTTCGGTCTCAATCGGTTTTAAACGTTCAGCTGTACAAACTTCGCCTGCTATTTCAAACGTATAGTGAATAGGTTCTGAATGAATTAACGTTTCAAACGGAAAACCGGTACGTGCCTCGATTAAATCTGTTAGATGTAGTACCTCTTCATCAACAATCGTGTTCATTCGACTAGAAAGCGGTGTCTTGAACTGTTGATAAGAAAGTGTGCGGTCAACATGGAAACAACCCGGTAAAATCCGTATACGTGGCCCAATCGCCTTCCCTTCATCAAATGATGGGGTTCGTGTTGTCGTTAAACCGACATGAACATCATCACTACGCCCAATAAAGTGATTCGCAAGTATGATACCGCTATAAATATCATCAAGATTCACTTCATCATGTTGAATCTTAACCATTTGCCATTGTGTATGGTGTTGATCCGTTAAACTTTGAACAGGCATATAGGCATGATACGTATCTCTTACACCTTGATGACTTTGCCATCGTTGCAGTTGCATCTGAAACGAAGGCAATCGGCGTAATTGATGCATTTGTTGAATCAATTCAGTAAAACTTTGGGTCAAAGTGATCGATTGAAAAGGTTTTTCATAATAGTGACTCAATTGACTTAAAAAAATAGGCATTGAAGCCGCATCAAAAATAAGTGGACTCACATTGAATTGGAGTAGTGTACAATCGGTCAAGCAAATGATTTTGAAGGTGAAAAGCGGGGCAGTTGTAGGAAGTGTTGAATCAAATGGATTTTGTTCCAAATCACTTTCAAGGTCTAAATCTGATGAAACACGATCTTCATGAACCACTTCAATAAATGGCGCAAATTGACGAATCTGATATTTCAACTCACCTTCTACATACTTAAAAGAGGCCCTCAGTAATGATTGGGTTTGTACTAACTGTGTCAACGCATATAATAATCGTTGCACTTCCATACTTTTAGGTAAGTGCACCACATACGTATGTGGTGGTATAGAGGGGTCTCGATTGAATAAATCTGGCCCATAATGTTGTGTGATCGATGCATTTTCATAAATCACCATAAAATCCCTTCTTCCTCAGTGATATGAAGCCATAAAATGGATTACATTGGTATCATAAAAACTTTATGTCACATTTACAATTAAAAATAAATAATTTTATATAAATTTAAAGTAAACGAAAAATAAAATTAAAATTCTATACATGACGATAACATTCAAATCAGTTATTAGAAGTTTAAATCAAGGACAATCCATCCTTTCGCTTATCAACGAAAACTGGACTTAATAATTTTGATAAGCAGCCTAGACGTCTATTTTAGAAACAATATTTCACTATAAATTAAAAACAAAGAAATTTCATTGCATAAGGTGAACCTAAGTATTATAATCGACTTATAGTTATGTAAGGGCTTTCAATAAAGATTGCGCATTTCTCAAAATATATTGTGTTGGAGGAAAAGATTATGTTCGGGTTCTCAGTATTTTTAAACAAACCGCTATCTTCTGAAACAAAACAATACATCGAAAAGATGGCTCATTCTGGGTTCACAGGCGTTTTCACATCCCTGCATATACCAGAAGATAATAACACTCAGTATCGCAAACGCTTAATTGAATTAGGTAATATTACCAAATTATTAAATTTAGATTTGATGGTTGATATATCTGGCTCATCATTACAAAAAGCTGGTTTTTCTATGAGCAATATTAATGAAATACGCTCTATTGGTGTAACAGGTTTACGTGCTGATGATTATATTAGTAATAAATGTATAGCTCAGCTATCAAATAAAATAACGATTGCTTTAAATGCTTCAACCATAACTGAAAATGACATTCAAGAACTGAAATTAGCTAATGCTAACTTTGATCAATTAGAAGCCTGGCACAATTATTATCCTCGACCTGAAACAGGACTAGATGAAGAGTGGTATCGTAAAAAAGCAAAATGGTTAAAAAGTTTTGGTCTTAAGTCACAAGCATTTGTTTCAGGTGATAATAACTTACGCGGCCCTCTATATCAAGGTTTACCAACGCTAGAAAAACATCGTGCCTATCATCCGCTTGCCGCCTCCCTCGACTTATTATCTGATACAAATAAAATTTTTATAGGTGATCCTGGTCTTTCTGACACTGTAATAAAGCAATTTGCTAACTATATACATGAAAAAAATATTTTATTGCATGTAGATCCATTTAATAATCAAATCGATTTTACTCTAGGTGAACATATAAATCGCCTCGATGAATCAAGAGATGTGATTCGTAGCGCATATTCTCGCAAGAATAAAATTCCGAATATTAAACCTCTACTTAATATCAAACGTGACACTGGTTCAGTAACAATTGATAATTCACAGTATTTACGGTATATGGGAGAAATTCAAATTACCAAACGCTCTTTACCAGCAGATGAAAAAGTTAATGTAGTGGGTCAAATCAGTCAAAATGATCGGTGTTTAATTCCACATATCAAAGGTGGTCAGAAATTCACATTGCTAAAAAACGATATTGAAAGTGAGGGCTAAAATGATTAACTTAGATAACTTAACAACAGAACTAAGAAATGAAAATAGCTACAATCTAGATGAAATGACTATCAGTCAAGCACTGAAAACGATGAATCAGGAAGATCAAAAAGTTGCCCTAGCCATTACTGAACAATTAACTCAAATTGAAAATTTGACAGATGCCGCAATTAAAACTTTAAAAAATAATGGTCGCTTAATATACATGGGTGCCGGTACTAGCGGTAGATTAGGCTTATTAGATGCCGTAGAATGCGTACCAACTTTTGGAGTGAATTCTGATATGGTAATAGGATTAATTGCTGGCGGAAATAAAGCCATGGTTTCTGCTATAGAAGGCGTAGAAGATGATATTGACCAAGGTAAAAGAGATTTAATGCGCCTTAATCTGACATCAAAAGATATGGTTATAGGCATTACAGCGAGTGGTCGGACCCCCTACGTCATTGGTGGAATAAATTATGCCCAATCTATAGGCGCACATACTGGCTCTTTATCATGTAATAAAAATTCAGACATAAGTAAGTTCGCAGAATTACCAATTGAAATTGACTGCGGACCAGAAATTTTAACGGGTTCAACACGTTTGAAGTCAGGAACCGCGCAAAAAATGGTTCTTAACATGATTTCTACTGTCAGTATGATTGGAATAGGAAAAGTGTATAAAAATTTAATGGTTGATGTTAAGCCAACGAATAAAAAATTAATAGAGCGTTCTAAAAGAATTATTATGCAAGCAACGGAAGTGGATTACGACACAGCAACACGTTACTTTGAAGAAGCCAATGAAAACGTAAAATTAGCTATTGTTATGATTTTAACAAACTGTAATAAAGAGGAAGCGACACAAAAATTAGCCAAAGCAAACGGGTTTATCAAAAATACGATTTAAATAAGGGGGGATTACATGGGAAGAGAAGAATTGACATTGAATGAACTTGCCAAAAGAATATATGACGGTGCCGGGGGATTAGAAAATGTTCAAACTGTTAATCATTGTATGACTCGTATTCGAATGAATATACGTGACAGCAATCAGGTAGATCAAAAAAGGCTGAAAAGTATACCAGGCGTGTTGGGTGTTATATTTGACGAACAATTACAAGTTATTATAGGGCCTGGAAAGGTCACTAAAGTAGCTAACGAAATGGTTAGTTTAGCTGGTGTAGAGCTGGGAGAAAATATCAAAAAAAGTTCTGGAAAAGAAAGCGTTAATGCTAAGGCAGCAAAAATAAAAGCAGCGCAAAAAGCTAAGCAAAAAAATTCTCCATTGAAAGTTATTTTAAAAGATATATCAAACATCTTTGTACCTATGATTCCGGCGTTTGTCGGTTCAGGTTTAATAGCTGGGATTGCTGCAGTAATGAATAATTTGATTACTGCTGGAACATTAAATGCCACAACTTGGCAACAGTTTGTAGATATTATGAACATTCTTAAGAATGGTATGTTTGCATATTTAGTCATTTATACAGGGATAAATGCAGCAAAAGTTTTTGGAGCTAACCAAACTCTCGGTGGTGTTATCGGAGCAATAGTAACACTTACAGGTATGAATGCCGACAAACCCATTAAAAACCTTATTACAGGCGATGCATTAACAGCTGGCCAAGGCGGAATTATAGGTGTTATATTTGCTGTCTGGTTGTTATCAATAATTGAAAAGAAATTGCATAAAACTATACCCGATTCTGTTGATATTATCTTCACACCTACACTTTCCTTATTAATAATAGGTTTACTTGAAATTTTCTTGATTATGCCATTAGCTGGATTAATTTCAAACGTTTTAGTGGGAGGTATCAACTGGGTACTATCAGTAGGAGGACCATTTTCAGGCTTTGTATTAGGTTCTCTATTTCTACCGATGGTTATGTTTGGATTACATCAAATTTTAACACCTATTCATATTCAAATGATTAATGATACAGGTATGACATTATTACTTCCTATTCTGGCAATGGCTGGTGCAGGCCAAGTGGGAGCTGCACTTGCTTTATGGGTTAAACTACGTAAAGATGAAGAATTGACTGAAATGATAAAAGGCGCATTACCCGTTGGCATTTTAGGAATCGGGGAGCCATTGATATATGGTGTAACATTACCATTAGGTCGCCCATTTATTACAGCTTGTATTGGAGGTGGCATCGGTGGCGCAGTTATAGGTGCCATTGGTGGTATTGGCTCGATTGCAATAGGGCCTTCCGGTATTGCACTTATTCCATTGATTTCTAATAATCACTGGACAGGCTATATGTTAGGTCTACTTTCCGCTTATATCGGCGGTTTTGTAGTAACTTACTTTTTAGGGATACCAAAAGATAAACTACAGGAACAATTATTAATGCACAGTAAAATAAGTAATGATTCAATTAATCAAGTTAATAATAATAAAATTAATAATCATAAAACTGAAAATTTCAATGCTGTAACAACAGGTTCTATTCATCCCATAGAAGAATCAACAGATCCCGCTTTTAGGAAGAAAATGATGGGCGAAGGCTATTTCATTATACCAACAAATGAAGAAATTTTTTCGCCAGTAAGTGGTACAATATCAACTATTTTCCCCACTAAACATGCAATTGGTATCACTACTGCCAATGGATTAGAAGTGTTGCTACATATGGGAATTAATACTGTTGAATTAAATGGCTTACCTTTTGAAGTATTAGTAACTGAAGGTCAAAAGGTTACGACAGATTCTAAAATAGCGAAAATCGATTTAAGCGCCATTAAAGAAGCAAAAAAAGATACATCAATCTTGGTTGTTATTACTAATATGACAAAAGTAGATTCTTATAAACTAGAAAAACATGGAACAGTTACTTCGAAAGATACTGTTTTTAGTGTTACAACT
This sequence comes from Staphylococcus coagulans, assembly GCF_002901995.1. Taxonomy (GTDB): domain Bacteria; phylum Bacillota; class Bacilli; order Staphylococcales; family Staphylococcaceae; genus Staphylococcus; species Staphylococcus coagulans. The sequence goes on from NZ_PPQN01000029.1 coordinate 12,790, forward strand.
AAATAAAACAATTAAGGGGCTGCACAATAGCTCCTTAATTGTTTTAAATTTAAGTCCATTTTTCTTAATTCTACATTTTTACAGTTTATTAAGTTCGCGCTAAATCTCTTTTAAAAATATTTTTTCCTATACGCTTCAACTATAGAACGGGTTGTATATATTTTCTCAGCATTCTCCTGATTTCGACTTATATAAACATAAAATAATAAATCCACAGTAATAAACTGTGCCAAAATAGAATCTGTTGCAGCACTTCGATAAATTGATTCCATTGGCCGCGAAGTTTTTAAACTAACATCAGCGAGTTTAGACAATGGATTCTGTCCAAATTGTGTCAATGTAATAATAGGAATTTCTAAATCCTTAGCGGTTTCAGCAAGTGAAATTAACTCAGAAGTCATACCAGAGTTTGAAACTAGCCAAATAACACACTCTTTCTGATGTAAAATGAGCTGCGGTAATATAGTATTATAGTCTGGCTCACTAACTACATTTTTCCCTAATCTCCCCCATTTTTGAACAATATCCATCGCAGTTAAGTTAGAAGCCCCAATACCCAAAACATAGCAGTACTCTTTTTCTTCAATGAACTTACAAGCCTCTAAAAATTCTTCTTCATTAAATAAAGCTGTGGTTTCATCAATTGTATAGTGTGCATTATTAGCGAGTTTATTCTTCAAACTATGAAAAGAGTCGTCTCTGTCTACATCACTATAAGAATTCATACTAGGCGCTTTTTTTGTTTCGGCAGAAAGTTCAATCTTAAGTTCCGTAAGACTGTTATAACCCATTTTTTTAGAAAACCTTACAACTGTGGGACTACTTGCGCCAGATGCTTTAGCAATATCATTTGCTGTCATACTAGCTATTTTTTCGCTATTATTATAAATAAACTGAAAAATTTTTCTTTCAGCAGCAGACATTTCTGCCTGCATGCTTTTCATGTGAGAAAGAACGCCCATAAACTCCTCCTTTAATCATTACTATTATTTTAGATACAATAGATTTTTATAAACATCTAGAAATAAATAACG
>NZ_PPQN01000003.1 GCF_002901995.1 Staphylococcus coagulans
TAATTATCCTCTTATTTTAATGACATTTTGTATCTAGATACATCTCTATTGTATATATTTATTATAAATATATTAATTAACTACCAATTAACTATTTATTAACTTTTTATTAAATATATTTCGATTATGATGTAGTATGTTTTAAAAGACACTATTAAAATAACAGAGGTTATGTATGAAACACTATGACATTGAAAAAATGTGTATAGTGCTTGAATATATGAAAACAACTTAGAATAACAAGTATTCAAGCGATAGTTGGTTGGAGAAGGTGCTATAAATAAAAATGACACAGCGCTTCCATTCGATGAAATATGAAAGGTTGTGTCATTTGTTTTTATTCTATGCACATTCGATTTATCTTATTTAAGGACAAACTTATACGTTAAATCTAAAATGGACGACATCGCCATCTTGCATAATATAGTCTTTACCTTCTAAGCGCATTTTACCTGCTTCTTTAGCACCTTGCTCACCATTGTTGGCAACAAAGTCGTCATAACCTGTTACTTCAGCACGGATAAATCCACGCTCAAAGTCAGTGTGAATAATACCCGCACATTGTGGCGCAGTCATTCCTTCTTTAAATGTCCATGCACGCACTTCTTGTACGCCAGCTGTAAAATAAGTCGCAAGTCCTAATAAATCATATGTTTTACGAATTAAACGATTTAAGCCAGGTTCTTCGATACCTAATTCTTCCAAGAACATCGCTTTATCTTCATCATCTAAAGTCGCAATTTCTTCTTCGATTTTAGCACTGATGACAATGACTTCTGAATCTTCATTCGCTGCATATTCGCGAATCGCTTTTACTTTGTCATTTTCAGCATCATTGATTTCATCTTCTCCAACGTTCGCAATATATAACATTGATTTAGAAGTAAGCAATTGCGCTTGATTGACATATTTTTGATCTTCCTCATTGAAATCCATACTACGCACAGGTTTTCCATTTTCAAGTGTCTCTTTAATTTGAGATAAAATACGCACTTCATTCACTGCCGTTTTATCCTTTTGTTTCGCCATTTTTTCTAAACGTGGCAGGCGTTTCTCAACAGATTCCAAGTCTGCTAATACCAATTCCATGTTAATGACTTCGATATCTTCAATCGGATTGACACGACCTGCAACGTGTGTCACGTTTTCATCATCAAAAGCGCGTACAACTTGGCAAATCGCGTCGACTTCTCGAATATGAGATAAAAATTTATTACCTAAACCTTCCCCTTTTGACGCTCCTTTTACAATCCCGGCAATATCTGTAAATTCAAAAGTCGTCGGTACTGTTTTCTTAGGATTAACTATTTTTTCTAATTCATTTAATCGTGTATCCGGCACTTCTACGATACCCACGTTAGGATCAATCGTAGCGAAAGGATAGTTTGCAGCAAGTGCACCTGCTTTAGTTATTGCATTAAAAAGTGTTGACTTCCCGACGTTAGGTAAGCCCACGATACCAGCTGTTAAGGCCATTATTCATTCTCCTTCTCATTTGAACTCGCTTTGACGAGTATTTTTTTTAGTTTCTTATTAAAAGTTTGGCGGGGTAGCATAATGCTTCGATGACATTGCTCACATTTGATACGAATATCTGCGCCCATTCGAATAATCTTAAACCGATTTGCACCACAAGCATGTTGCTTCTTCATCTCTACTATATCATTTAATTCGTAATTTGATGACACACATTTTCACCTCTATGATTCCGCGTTTTGTTGATCTTTATAAAGTTGGACAAGGGTCGGCATTGGTGCTTCAATCCCTTCAGCTTGTAAAAATTCTTTGAGCTCTCGTCGAAGAATACGTGAACCTGAAAAACTTTCACCCGGAAGCGTCTCTCCAGCGACACGAATTCTTACTTCATAGCTATTAAAATTATCCACCCCTAAGACTTCTGGTGGCTCAATAAAGATGTCATACTTTTTCGGAATAGACTTTAAGAATATGTTCATTTTCTTTTCAACATCATCAATTTTTTCATTAATCGATACTGGGATATCAATCACTGAGACTCCATTTGTGACTGAAAAGTTGGTGACTTCACTCATCGTACCATTTGGAATAATTGATAGCTCTCCTGTATATGACAGTATGCGTGTAGAACGTAAGCCGATCGCTTTCACTGTCCCCTCTGCAATCGGGGAACCATTATTTTTAATGCTGACATAATCACCCACATCGAATTGATTTTCAAAAATAATAAAGAATCCTGTAATCACATCTTTAACAAGTGTTTGTGCACCGAAACCAATAGCGAGACCGACAACACCCGCTCCGGCTAAAATACTTTCAACACTAATACCAAATTTACTGAGCACTGTTGTCAACGTAATAAACCAAACGAGATATCCGACAGCATTTTGTACTAATGTAATCAATGTCTTGGACCTTTTGACACGACTCGCACGATTCGATTTCGTCATCGCTCGATTATTTACTTTAAAAAATTGTTCGATGACTTTATTTAAAATACGCACGACAACAAAAGCAACAATGACATAAATGGCAATAATAATTAATTTTGTAAGTAAATTCGAGTATGTTTCAGGCTCTAATAATGGCTGAACCATACTTTCTATGACTGCTTTAAATTGATTCATAACGACTCCCTTTCTCTATAAACACTTTCCCGTATTGGCTACACAATTGATTTCAAAGGCACAGATTTTACATTTTCTTCAATTGTTGAATCAATCTCCGATAATCACTTTCTGAATGAAATGTAAATGTAATCTCACCAACATTTTTCTTCGTGGCAATCTCAACTGAAGTCCCATATTGTTCCTGCAATTGTTGCTCGTGTTGACGTATCATGGCAGGCTTTTTAATGGCTTTCTGTTGCGGTTCTTCACGCTTTTTACTTGTTCCTAATAATTCAGCGACCACTTGTTCCAAATAGCGTACACTCCAAGACTCCCGGACGGCTAAATTTGCATATTTTTCCATCTTTTTAACATCTTTAAGTGCTAATAGTGTCCGACCATGACCAGATGAAAGTGTACCTTCACGTATCAAAGTTCTAATCTTAACAGGTAATTTAAGTAGCCTCAACATATTCGCGATATACGGTCGTGATTTTCCTAGTCTTTGCGCCACTTCCTGTTGTGTTAAATGTAATTCTGCCATTAATTGCTGATAACTCTCAGCCTCTTCTAATGGATTTAAATCTTCACGTTGTAAATTTTCAATAATTGCGAGTTCACGCATTTCTGCATCTGAAAATTTTTTAATGACGACAGGTATTTCGGTTAAACCCGCTTCAAGACTTGCACGATACCGTCTTTCCCCGGCCACAATGTAATAACCTTGAATCGCATGGGTTACGATAATTGGTTGTAGAATACCGTGCTGTGTAATGGATTGCGCAAGTTCAGTGAGCCTTTCAGCATCAAAGGTCTTACGGGGTTGGTAAGGGTTCGGTCTCAAATCATGTATCGCTATCATTTCGACATGTTGCGAAGTACGCTGTGATGTTTCATTTTGATGGGTCACGTGCATCACCTGCTCCCACAAATTTTTTTACCATTCTATTTTACTGGTTGCATAGTTGAGACACAAGCCTTTACGTTATTTTCAGGATGTGCCAAAATTTTATCTAATCATAATTTTCTGAAAAATATGTTGACATCCTTTTTTGATTCATGTAAAGTGATTTTTACAAAGAAACAGTACAATATTCGAGACACTGTAAAAAGGAAAGTAAAATTTACACTGCAATCACAGAGAGCCTTGTTTCGCTGAGAAAAGGCATTGAAAGCAAATTTGAAAATGGCCTTGGAGTGTTGATGCCAATATGAGGTATCACCGGGTTCGCCCGTTATAGCGATACAGTATTAACATTTTGTTATTATGCGTACTGGAAAATATTAACTATACTCTTCCCTCACCGTATAGCATCTAAATCGCGCATAAAGCAATTTAGCGTACTGTGAGAGGTTACTTTAGCGATAAATTAACAAATTAAGGTGGTACCACGAACTTAGCTTTCGTCCTTTTTATTCGATTAAAAATTCGGATATTAGGATGAAAGCTTTTTATTTTGTTTGAGGAGGTTATCAACGATGAAAGAGACCACATTGGCACAAATTGCACTTACTACAGATCACACCGGCGCGATTGCTAACCCGATTTACCTTTCGACTGCTTATCAACACGCTGGTCTAGGTCATTCAACGGGCTATGATTACACACGCACGAAAAACCCAACACGACAAGCTTTTGAAGACGCCTTTGCCAAAATTGAAGGTGGCATCGCTTCATTTGCGACTTCAAGCGGTATGGCAAGTATCCAACTCGTCTGTAACCTTTTTAAACCTCACGACGAAATACTCGTGTCATTTGATTTGTATGGCGGCACATTTCGCTTATTTGAATTTTACGAAACACAATATAACATTCGCTTTAAATATGTAAATTTTGAAAATGTTGAAGAAGTTAAAGCAGCGATCACACCGCATACGAGCGCATTATTTATCGAACCCATTTCCAATCCGTTGATGATTGAGATTGACTTGTCGCCTTATTACCAGTTGGCACAACAACATCGTTTATTAACGATTATCGACAATACTTTTCTTACCCCTTATTTGTCCACGCCACTAGAAGATGGGGCTGACATCGTCTTACATTCTGCGACGAAGTATATCGGAGGTCATAACGATGTACTAGCAGGTGTCGT
>NZ_PPQN01000030.1 GCF_002901995.1 Staphylococcus coagulans
GAGGAATACCCAAGTCTGGCTGAAGGGATCGGTCTTGAAAACCGACAGGGGCTTAACGGCTCGCGGGGGTTCGAATCCCTCTTCCTCCGCCATTATAAGTAAAATCCAAGACTAATAGATATAAAAGCCAAACACTCAATGCGGTTGAATGTTTGGCTTTTTTGTATTTAAAAATGAGGCGTATCATTGGTGCACTTATGAGTAGAGATTTTCCATTATCTTTTGGATGACGCGCGGTTGCGCTTTGATTGCGTTATAAAGATATACAACTTGTATAGCATGGGCTTTTAAAACTGCTGGAGCAAATACGATTTTAAATATATGTAAAAAGTTTTTAAATCATTAACTGATGAGTGAGCAGAGACAACGTGTCACGTGAAACATATTTTTAAGTCTGTTGTTTTTTAGAAGGCAAACACCCATGTAACAATGCATCAATATATATGAATCAATTTTGATGCATGAATCTAGATACTCTGCTTGCATTTTTATTAAAAGGTATAGTATTATTAAATATGCCGTGCTAAGCGGGGAGGTAGCGGTTCCCTATTCTCGAAATCCGCTTTATGCGAGGTCGAATTCCTTTGTCGCGGATATGTATTTGTGAAGTCTGCCCAGAGCACGAGGTGTTTGAAGATTTCGGTCCTATGCAATATGAACCCATGAACCATGTCAGGTCCTGACGGAAGCAGCATTAAGTGGATTCTCATATGTGCCGTAGGGTAGCCGAGATTTAGCTGTCGACTCTGGTAACGTTTGTGATGCGTATTCTACACAAAGGTGCACGGCATTATTATTTTTAAAATTGTATTTTCGATTAATAGATGTGTGAGTAACTTTTGAAGAGTTGCTCTTTTTTTATATATGAATAATGTAAGGAGGTTAACGGATGTCCGTATTTATTAGTACACCAACAGAAACTGACTATGAACCCTCTTATGAAATGATTGCTGAGGCTTTTAAGGATGTACCGCATTCAACGCATCGTGAGCACGAATGGGTGAAACGTTTACGTATGTCACCCAACTATCATTTTGAGTTGGAAGTTATCGCCAAAACAGAAGATGGCACATTGATTGGACATGCGATGTGTACAGAGGTCAAAATTCAAAACGAAGACAAGACCTATACTGCGCTTGCACTCGCACCGCTCGCAGTTGTAAAGGCATATCGTAATAAAGGATTGGGGAAAGCCCTCGTTCAAGCTTTGGAAGAACGTGCACTTTCTGAGGAATATACAACGATTCTCGTTTTAGGCGATGGGACTTACTATGAAAAATTAGGCTATGAAGTTGCTGGAAATTATGATATCTATTTGCCGCCTCAAATGGGTGAAACTGAGCTACATGTGAAATTTTTGTGGGATGCTTTAGCAGATTTACCCAATGGAACAGTGATCTATCCATCAGAATTTTTGAAGTAACTTTGCGCCATACAAACGAGATTGAACATGATATAATAAAGTCATTGTTAGTTCGGAGGTGCCAAAGTGGATTATCAAGCATTATACCGTATGTTTCGTCCGCAAAGTTTTGATGATGTAGTCGGGCAAGAACATGTGACCAAAACCTTAAAAAATGCAATTGCAAAAGGGAAACAATCCCACGCTTATATCTTTAGTGGTCCGCGTGGTACAGGAAAAACGAGTATTGCAAAAATTTTTGCTAAAGCCATCAATTGTGAAGTGAGAGAAGATGGAGAACCCTGTAATGAATGTGCGACATGCAAAGGCATCACACAAGGTTCTAATTCAGATGTCATCGAAATTGATGCCGCGAGTAATAATGGCGTAGATGAAATTCGTAATATTCGAGACAAAGTCAAATATGCACCGAGTGAATCAAAATATAAAGTGTACATTATTGACGAGGTCCATATGCTGACAACAGGCGCGTTCAATGCACTGTTGAAAACATTGGAAGAGCCTCCTGCACATGCAATCTTTATTTTGGCTACAACAGAACCACATAAAATTCCACCTACAATTATTTCGAGGGCGCAACGTTTTGATTTTAAAGCCATTCATTCAGATCGAATTGTAGATCGTTTGAGATACGTTGCCGAACAACAGGCGCTCGATTACGATGGGGAAGCTCTTGAGTTTATCGCTAAAGTATCAGAAGGCGGTATGAGAGATGCTTTAAGTATTATGGATCAAGCGATTGCTTTCGGTGATGAGCGATTAACTTTGAAGGATGCTTTGGATGTTACAGGGAGTCTAGATGAGTCCGATCTAAATGCACTCTTTCAAGATGTTGTACAAGGTCATGTTCATGATGCGTTTGAACGTTATCATCAATTTGTTAGTGAAGGTAAAGAGGTTAATCGTTTAATCAATGACATGATTTATTTTGTAAGAGACACGATTATGGCTAAAACAACAAATCAGTCGATGACGTTAGATGCCTTGGTTGGATTTGACTTAGAAGTTTTATATAAAATGATTGATGTCATTAATGATACATTAGTGTCAATTCGATTTAGCGTGAATCAAAATGTACATTTAGAAGTATTGTTAGTTAAACTTTCCGAAATGATTAAAGAAGCTGGAGCAACAGGAGAAGTCGTTGTTAACCATGCGCCAACAGAGCAGCAAGATGCGATGATAAGACGGATGGAAGCACTAGAATCTGAATTACAAACGTTAAAATCTCAAAATATTGGTATGCCAACATCACAACCTAAGCCACAGCCCACAAAGCGTCGTAATTCAAGTTCGACCTATTCGGTGGAACAAATTGCTAAAGTTCTAGATAAAGCAAACAAAGAAGACATTGCTTTAATTAAAGAGCGTTGGGCTGATGTTATTCAATATGCGAAAGATCGTAATCAGAAATCACTCGTCAGTTTGTTACAAAATTCAGAACCTGTAGCAGCTAGTGAAGATAAAGTGTTAGTAAAGTTCGATGAAGAAATACACTGTGAAATTTTGAAAAAAGACGAAGAAAAGAAACAAAGTATTGAAAACGTCGTAAAAGATATTATAAACAAGCCTGTATCTGTGGTAGGTGTACCTGCTGATAAATGGATGCAAGTACGGAGTGATTACATTACTAATCGTAAACGAAGTCATTCGAATGGCCAACAGGAGTCTGCAAAGCCGGAAAAACAAGCAAGTGTTGTTGAAGCGGCCAAGAACTTGTTCGGAGAAGACACAGTCCATGTTATAGATGAATAAACATGACAAGGCTTTGAAAGGTATGTATAATTGTAAACGAATCTAAGAAGAACTCACTCTTGGACGCGTATCATTACGTGAATATGTATATACTGTAAAACGATAGAGTATTGATTATTCTGTTGTTTTAATAAAATGAATATAGATGGACCATCTCGTCTTTGATAATATTATTTAATTGATGATGGTTTTAATAATAAGGAGGATACATTTATGCGCGGTGGCGGAAATATGCAACAAATGATGAAACAAATGCAAAAAATGCAAAAGAAAATGGCTGAAGAGCAAGAAAAATTAAAAGAAGAGCAAGTTGAAGGAACAGCTGGTGGCGGCATGGTTAAAGTTGTCGTATCTGGTCATAAAGAAGTCGTTGATGTTGTTATCAATGAAGAAGTCGTAGATCCAGAAGATGTAGAAATGTTACAAGACTTAGTATTAGCTGCAACAAATGAAGCAATGAACAAAGCGGATGAATTAACAGCTGAGCGTTTAGGAAAACATACTAAAGGTCTTAACATCCCAGGAATGATGTAATATGCATTATCCTCAACCGATATCGAAACTCATCGATAGTTTCATGAAATTGCCAGGCATTGGTCCCAAGACGGCTCAACGTCTGGCTTTTCACGTGCTTGACATGAAAGAAGATGATGTTGTTCAATTCGCAAAAGCTTTAGTGGATGTCAAACGAGAACTTACCTATTGTAGTGTTTGTGGCCATATTACCGAACAAGATCCTTGTTATATTTGTGAAGATAAACAACGCGATCGTTCAACAATATGCGTAGTCGAAGATGATAAAGATGTGATTGCAATGGAGAAAATGAAAGAATATAAAGGTTTGTATCATGTATTGCATGGCACAATTTCTCCTATGGATGGTATTGGTCCTGAAGATATCAATATACCAAGCCTTATTGATCGTCTCAAAGATGAACAAGTTCAAGAGTTGATTCTTGCAATGAACCCTAATCTTGAAGGTGAATCAACAGCGATGTATATTTCTAGACTGGTTAAGCCACTAGGCATTCGTGTCACACGATTAGCGCAGGGGCTATCTGTCGGTGGCGATTTGGAATATGCAGATGAAGTGACGCTATCTAGAGCTATCTCTGGGCGTACAGAAATGTAGTAAGAAACAAATGATCATATAATGAATGAAGATAACAGGGGGGAGAGGGGGGACAACCTAGTTGTATCGTCTCGTATCAAGAGAATGATATGTACATTAGAAAAGATGGCATTGAAGTACAGGTTTCATCCAATGATTTGCTAATGCTTTTCTTTTGTATATTGAGATATGATGTCGTCTCCTACCCTGTTGTCTTTATTTTTTAGTGTAGATAGCGTAGCGTTTTGTATAGAACAATAAAATAAAATGAGAATAATGCGTTTAAAATAACAAAAAGCATTAAAGAGTGTAATTTTTATTGTTGTTAAAAGGGTTGAAAGCCTGTATAGTTATATCTTGTTGAGCGGCATAATAAGTCGCAACAACAAAACGAAAAAATTAATTAAAAAAGTTGTTGACATTAGAAATCAACTTGTGTATAATTAATTCTTGTCGAGTCAAAAAAATAAATGACATGAACATTGAAAACTGAATGACAATATGTCAACGTTAATTCCGATAATTTGAGTACTTCAACGTACTTTAAAGAGTGATTGACTTAATCAATCAACGAGCTATATCAAGCTTACTTCTTTTATGGAGAGTTTGATCCTGGCTCAGGATGAACGCTGGCGGCGTGCCTAATACATGCAAGTCGAGCG
>NZ_PPQN01000031.1 GCF_002901995.1 Staphylococcus coagulans
TCACACCTGTTCCCATGCCGAACACAGAAGTTAAGCTCTTTAGCGCCGATGGTAGTCGGACTGACGTTCCGCGAGAGTAGGACGGTGCCAGGTTATTTCTAAAGAGACATCGTGTATGTCTCTTTTTTTATTTAATTAATCAGGCAAATGGATGGGCTATTAAATGCAGACAGTCATAATGGATTTTAGGAAAAGGCTAAGGCATTAATCCCAAAATAAATAGCGCTAAGATGGTTTTTACTAGAAAATCGTCTTAGCGCTTCCTTTTTATGTTAAAACTTTGTATGAGATGACTTCGTTTTCCAAGTGGCAAGCCTTAGTCTATAGTCTTTGGCTCGTCCTGTTCTCTCAGATGTCTCGCCATTAATAGGAAGAAAGTATTTTCCACACACATCAAACAAAAATCGGCAATGTGGAATCGAATCATTCATTGCACATTACAGATTAATCATAGTTTCACGCATTGGTTGATGTATGATTGAAAAAAATACATTTCAGTCATCTCTCATTAATATTCGATAAGTTTTATACGGAAACAGTTTCACTGGACCTTTATTAATCTGAGAAGTGACACTAAATTAATAATGAGTAGAGCATTTTATTTTCGTTAATATAAATATTCTTCGGATCAAACTGATTCACGTGCTGCTTGAGCTGTTCTAAATCCGTATGTCTCTGCAGTTGAATGCCTATAATCACAGTTCCCGTATTTTGGGAAGACTTTTTTAAATACTCAAACTTTGTAATATCATCATTGGGTCCTAATACATCATTAACAAATTCCCTTAATGCACCGGGACGTTGGGGGAAATTGAGGATAAAGTAATGTTTCATCTCTTCATAAAGAAGAGAGCGCTCTTCAATTTCTTTCATCCGATTGATATCATTATTTCCTCCAGAAACAATACATACGACATTTTTACCTTTTATTTTCTCTTTGTATTGTTCCAATGCGCTTACACTTAGCGCACCAGCAGGTTCAGCTACAATCGCTTGTTTAGAGTACATGTCTAATATCGTAGAACACACTGCACCCTCATCAACTTGGATGTAATCATCTAAAGTCTCACGGCAAATATCAAATGTAATGTCTCCTACTCGGGCTACAGAGGCGCCATCTACAAACTTATCAATGTTTTCAAGTGTTACAACATGACCTTGTTTAATCGACTGATACATACTACTTGCGCCTAAAGGTTCTACACCAATCATCTGTGTCTGTGGTGAATAGGATTTAAAATAAGTAGACACACCCGACATCAGTCCGCCGCCCCCGATTGCTCCGAAAACGTAGTCGATTTTAAGTTTGTTTTTTTCAGATTGTTCAATCATTTCTTTGGCTAAAGTGCCTTGTCCGGCAATCGTGTGTACATTATTAAATGGATCGATAAAAGTCATACCTTGTGATGTGGTGTATGCAAGAGCAGCCTTTAAGCAATCGTCAAATGTATCACCAATGAGTTTAATTTCGACATTGTCATCACCAAAAAATTGAACTTGATTAACTTTTTGTTTTGGCGTTGTCACTGGCATAAAAATAACGGCATGAAGATTCAATTGTTTTGCAGTATATGCGACACCTTGCGCATGGTTCCCTGCGCTTGCACAAGTGATACCACGAAGCCTTTGTTCATTGGGTAATACTGCAATGGCATTATAGGCGCCTCGCAACTTAAATGAACGGACCCACTGCAAATCCTCACGCTTTAAATAGACATTACATTGATATTTGAGCGATAAATAATGATCTTTTTCTAAAGGTGTTTCTTTTACGATGTTTTTAAGACGTAAATGTGCATCTTCCACATCTAGTGCATGTACAGTTGTTCGAAGATTAGACATCTCTTTCACTCCTTAAGTATATTTAAGTTCATAATCTTTTATTTCTTTTTCATATTTTAATGTGATTGCGATGTCATCAAGACCATTCACTAGTTTTTCTTTCCATGTCGAATCAATTTCGAAATGAAAAGTTTGTTCTGGTGATTGTACAATTTGTCGGGGTAGATCGACGGTAATGATTTTAAATTGAGCTAAATGTTTTCGTGTATTCTGGTCTAATTTGATGGGTAAAAGCGCATTTTTTGTACAGTTCATATAAAAAATATCACTAAAACTTTCAGCTATTATCACTTGAAAACCAAAATCTTTAAGCGCCCATGCGGCATGTTCTCGGCTCGAACCACAACCAAAGTTATCACCCGTAATTAAAATGGTTGCATCTTTATAATTTTCATCATTTAATATAAAGTCTGGATTGTCTGAACCATCAGAGAGGTAACGCCATTCATCAAATAAAAAGGGACCATAACCCGTTTTAGAAATACTTTTTAAATGAACTTTCGGAATAATTTGGTCTGTATCAATATTGTCATAAAATAAAGGAACAACTTTACCAGTATATTGAGTGATAGGTTTGATTTCCATTACGCTTCAATCTCCTTTCTTACATCTACAAAGTGACCTTGGATGGCTGCCGCCGCTGCCATAGCAGGGGATACAAGATGAGTTCTCGCACCTTTTCCTTGTCGGCCTTCAAAATTACGGTTACTTGTTGAAGCACAATGGACACCAGCAGGGACTTGATCTGGATTCATTCCTAAGCACATACTACATCCAGGTTCACGCCACTCAAACCCTGCGTCCTTAAAGATGACGTCAAGCCCTAGTGCTTCTGCCTCTTTTTTTACTTGACGAGAACCTGGAACGACAATCGCTGTAATATTAGGGTGAACTTTCTTTCCTTTTACGAAATGACTAGCTTCAATTAAATCAGAGAGCCTTGCATTCGTACAAGAACCTAAAAACACGTAGCCTAAAGGAATATCTTTAGCGAACTGGCCGGGTTTTAAATCCATATAGCGGTAAGCACGTTCGTCATTACTATCTTTCGATTCTGGAAAAGGTGTAGTAAACGAAACACCCATTTCAGGACTTGTTCCCCAAGTCACTTGAGGTTCTAAATCTGAAACGTCTAATTGAACCACTTTATCAAAATGTGCGTCCTCATCACTATACAACTTTTGCCACTGTGGCATTTTTAAATCCATATCTTGAGCATAACGACGTCCTTTAAGATAGTCATAAGTTGTTTGGTCTGGTTGGATTAAGCCATATTTTGCACCTGCTTCAATAGCCATATTACATATTGTCATACGACCTTCCATTGAAAGTGATTGAATGGTTTCACCAGTAAATTCAAGTGCATAACCTGTTCCAAAATCAACACCATACTGATTAATTAAATATAAGATAATGTCCTTAGCATATACGCCTTTTGGAAGTACGCCATTGACTTCAATTTTTAAGTTTTTAGGTTTTGTTTGCCAGAGCGTTTGTGTTGCAAAAACATGTTCAACTTCGCTCGTTCCAATACCAAAGGCAATCGCACCAAAAGCACCATGTGTCGCTGTATGTGAATCTCCACATACAACTGTTTTACCGGGCTGAGTGAGTCCTGTTTCTGGTCCTACCATATGTACGATACCTTGTTCGTCAGCACCCATGTCAAAAAGTTGAACGCCAAAATCTTTGCAGTTTTTTTGTAAAGCTTGTATTTGCTTACTTGCAATTTCATCTTGAATATTAAAAATGTCGACAGTCGGGACGTTGTGATCTAATGTTCCAAAAGTTAAATCAGGTCGTCGTAATTGACGGTTTTGTAATCTTAATCCTTCAAATGCTTGTGGAGACGTCACCTCATGAATAAGATGTAAATCGATGTATAAGAGTTGTGGCGCACCATCTTGCCCCGTAATGATATGCTGATCCCAAATTTTATCAAAAAGTGTCTTACTCATTTGTTAAGCCTCCTTTAATTCCTGTATAAAGTGATGGAACACCGCATCAGTCCCATAATGACCTCCTAAATCAGAGGTTGTAATGCCATTTTTAAGTAAGTGGTCGACGGTTTGTTCTAAAAGCTGTGCCATTTTTTCTTGTTGTGCGGATTGGCGTAAACACATGGCGAGTGACAAAATCATGCCGAAAGGATTGGCTTTATTTTGCCCAGCAATGTCAGGTGCAGAACCATGTATCGGTTCGTAGAGTGAAGTACCATTTGTACTAAAGCTTGCAGAAGGGGAAAGTCCTAACGAACCAGGTAACATTGAGGCTTCATCGCTTAAAATGTCTCCGAATAAATTTTCTGTTACAATGACGTCAAAATCAGACGGTCGTTTAATAAGATGCATACTACAAGCATCAACAAGCAAATGTTCCACTTCGACGTCTGGATAGTGCTGTGCGACTTCATTAATCGTTTTACGCCAAAGTTTGCTGCTTGATAACACGTTTTCTTTATCGACAGAAGTTAGTTTTCCTCGACGAGATTGTGCAAGTTTAAAAGCAGTATGTGCAATTCTCATTATTTCCTCTTTACTATATGTCAGTGTATCTACCGCTTCATTTGCATTAAAATAACGTGGTTCACCAAAATAAAGACCTCCCGTGAGTTCTCTCACAATGATTAAATCGGTTTGATTAACAATCTCACTCTTAATAGGTGACAAGTTCACTGTATAAGGTGTTACACGAGTGGGGCGTATATTTGCATATAAATTTAATGCTTTTCTAAGCTGAAGTAATCCGTGCTCCGGACGACAATCGGGATTTTCCCATTTAGGACCACCGATGGCACCTAACAAAATAGCATCCGCATTTTGACAAGCTTGTAATGTTTCTTTAGGCAAAGGTGTGCCATAGTGATCTATGGCACAACCGCCTATTTTATAATTATCGACATGACAGTCAAAATTGAATTTTGTGGCAAGCACGTCAAGAATTTCTAACGTGCCAGCCATTATTTCTGGTCCAATACCATCGCCTGGAAGTGCAACAAGGTTGAATGTCATTCTGTTGCACCTACCTTGATCACAGGCGTTGTCGATTTAGCTACAGCTTCTACGTAGGCTTTACATGAGGCATAGATAATATCATGGTCAAAGCCAATCCCTGTATATTCTTGTCCATTGACTTCTATACGGACATGAACTTCAGCTTGTGCATCAGAACCTTCAGTTACAGCATCAATGCGATAATCCAATAAGGCAGTTTCAACTTTAAAAATGCGGTCTACTGCATTATAAATAGCTAAAATAGAACCTGTGCCTATACTTGAATCTTGATAAACTTGACCATCGTTATCTTTGATGACGACGACTGCACTTTGTAAACCATTTGAAACGAATTGAAGTTGTAATGCATCAAGATGATACTGGGCATGCTTATCATGTTCACTATCTTGAATTAACGCATGAATGTCTTGATCTGTGACATGCTTTTTCTTATCCGCAATATCTTTAAATGATTTAAACAACGTCTTTTGTTCCTCTACATCGATGTTGTAACCTAAAGCTTTTAATTTTTCTTGGAATGCATGTTTACCCGATAGTTTACCAAGAGGTAATTCTGTATTTTTCACACCGACTAATTGAGGTGTCATAATCTCATAGGTTTCAGGATTTTTAAGAAAGCCATCTTGGTGAATACCAGACTCATGGCTAAAAGCATTTTTGCCTACAATCGCTTTATTACGAGGAACCCTCAAGCCAGCATAGCGTGCTACTAAATCAGAAGTTTGCTTTGTCAGTTCAAGATTGATTCGACTTTGAATTTGGTAGTGATCTTGTCGGACATATAAGCCCAGTGCAACTTCTTCGAGTGCAGTATTGCCAGCACGTTCGCCAATACCATTGACGGCACCTTCAATACGTGTTGCGCCATTTTCAATTGCGGCCATGCTATTGGCAACTGCTAAACCAAGGTCGTCATGACAGTGTGCACTATAAGTAATAGGTTGCGTAGTCTTTACTTTTTCGATTAATGTTTTGAAAATGTAGCCATATTCAGTTGGAAATGTATAACCGACAGTATCAGGTATATTAATTACAGTAGCACCTGCATCAACAGCGGCTTGTACACTTTGAATTAAGAAAGGTAACGGTGTTCTTGTAGCATCTTCAGGTGAAAATTGGACAACTACAAAACGTTCTTTTGCATAAGTGACATATTTCGTAATCGCAGCTAATACTTCATCTTCCGTCATTTTTAATTTGTACTTCAAATGGATTGGACTTGTCGCAATAAATACATGTATAGAAGGGGAGACAGCGTCTTTAGTCGCTTCGTATACAGCATCGATATCAGCTTCACGACATCGGGCTAATCCTGTCACAGTTGTCTTTTTTAATGTTTGTGCAATTGCTTTTACAGAATCAAAACTACCTTGACTTGAAGCGGGAAAGCCTGCTTCAATCACATCGACACCCCATTTTTCAAGTTGTTCAGCTATTTTTAACCGTTCTTCAAATGAAAAACTGACGCCAGGTGTTTGTTCTCCATCTCTAAGTGTTGTATCAAAAATTTGAATATGACTAGACATTTTCAATCACTCCTCACAATTATTTCTGAATGCTTTTCGATTTAATAAACGGCATCATTTCACGCAATGATTGTCCCACCTGTGTGATTTGATGATCCTGTTGTGCTTGTCGCATTGATTTAAAGTCTTTAAATCCGTTATGATTATCATCAATGAAACGTTGGCTGAAACGACCATCTTGAATATCTTTAAGGACAGCTTTCATGTTGGCTTTCGTATCCTCTGTGATGACACGTGGTCCTGATACATAATCCCCAAACTCTGCAGTATTTGAAATAGAATAGCGCATATTTTCAAGTCCGCCTTCATACATAAGGTCAACAATTAATTTCATTTCATGTAAAACTTCAAAGTATGCAATTTCAGGTTGGTAACCAGCTTCAACTAAAACTTCGAAACCACTTTGAATGAGGCGTGTCACCCCACCACATAAAACTGCTTGCTCACCGAATAAATCTGTCTCTGTTTCCTCTTTATAAGAGGTTTCTAACACACCTGCACGTGTTGCGCCAATGCCTTTAGCATAACTTAAGGCCAAATCTCGAGCTTGCCCTGAAGCATCTTGGTGAACAGCAAAGAGTGCAGGAACTGCTGAGCCTTCAACAAATGTGCGTCGAACTAAATGACCCGGTCCTTTTGGTGCAACTAAAAACACATCGACATCACTTGGTGGATTAATCACATTGAAATGAATATTAAAACCATGTGCAAATGCGAGCGCATTACCCGCTTCTAAATAAGGTTCAATTTCATTTTTATAGACATCACCTTGGATTTCGTCAGGTAATAGAACCATAACGACATCGGATTGTTGAACGGCTTCACCAACTGGGGATACATCAAATCCATCTTCTTTTGCTTGATCAAAAGATTTACCCGGTCTAATTCCAATGACAACATCGTAACCATTATCTTTTAAGTTTTGTGCATGAGCGTGGCCTTGAGAACCATAACCAATAATTGCGATTTTTTTCCCTTGTAATGCATCGTTTTCAACTGAATTGTCATAATATACTTTTGCCATATTAAACGACCTCCATATGTACATATTTTTAAATAATTGCTGCTGTGCCTGTGCGTGCGACTTGATCAATTTGAAATGATGATAGATCGTCAAGAAGTTGATTTAACGTATATTGAGGGCCTGTCGCTTGAATAAACGTATATTGCCCATCTTCTTTTAATACAGAAACTAGCGCATCATAAGGTTTGATAACTTGCTTCAAGTCGGCTTGTTGATAAGGTTTTTTTAACTTAATTAAAAGTAATTCTCTGTTAAAGCTGTTGGTACTTGTTATATCTTGAACAAGAAGGGTATTGACTTGCTTTTCTAATTGTTGAATGATAGTTCTCTGTTTTTCATCATCTGGAACTTCCGCGATAAAAGTGATTTCTGAAATACCTTCCTCCAAAGTAGGGGTAGCTGTAATGCTTACGATATTAATTTGGCGTCTAACAAACAGACTGGTTAATCGATTCAACGTTCCTGCTTTGTCAAAGACACGTAACTTAAACGTTCGCTTCATAGTAAACCCTCCATTTCATGATTTGCTTTACCACTTGGAACCATTGGCAATACAGGTTCCGTTGGTGAAATTCTAACTTCAATTAATGCTGGGCCATCATGAAGAAAGGCTGCATCGATTTGCGATTCTAGTTTCTGATTGTCATCGATTAAAAAGCTTTTAACCCCATAGGCTTCGCTTAATTTTCTAAAATCAGGTTGATCATTAAATACAGAATGAGAAAAGCGTTGATTAAAAAATTTATCTTGCCACTGCTTAACCATACCGAGTGTGCCGTTATTAATGAGGACAATTTTGATTTTTAAATTAAATTCATTGAGTAAGGCCATTTCCTGATTCGTCATTTGAAAGCCACCATCACCAACAAAAACAACGACCGTGTCAGAAGGTTTCGCAAATTGAGCGCCTATTGCTGCTGGAATACCAAAGCCCATCGTTCCTAAGCCACCACTTGTAATAAGTTGACCATAAGTTTCAAATGGATAAAATTGAGCAACCCACATTTGATGTTGACCGACATCGGTTGCGACATAAGCTTTCCCTTTTGTAATCTCACCAATATATTCAATAACGCGTTGTGGTCGGCTGAATTCGCGTTGTTCAGATGGAAGATATTTGAATGGGTGTTTTGATTTATTGGCATTAACAGTATCGAGCCAATCTTCATGATCGGGAACTTCAATATGATACTTCGATAATGCAGCTAATACGGCACCTACATCAGCAACGATACCTAAATCAGTTCTAATAATTTTGTTGATTTCAGATGGATCAATATCAACACGGACAATTTTGGCATGCGGTGCGAATGATTCTGGTTGGCTTGCAAGACGGTCATCAAAGCGAGAACCAAAGTTAATGAGTAAATCGCAATCCGTTAGTGCCATATTGCTTGCATAGGAACCATGCATGCCGCCCATTCCAAGAAATAAGGGGTGGGAAAAAGGAATAGCACCTAAGCCATGTAAAGTAGTCACTACAGGAATTTGATATTTTTCAACAAATTGTAGGAGGGCTTCATTTGATTTTGAAAAGTTCACACCGGCACCCGCTAAAACAAGAGGTTGCTTGGCTGATTTTAATAATGCAGTCAATTTTTGAATTTCATCAATTTCAGGTTTGTGGTTCACATAATAACCAGGCGTATTAACTGTCTCGTCGTTTGTCGTTTCAGTAGAGAGGACACCCATATCTTTAGGAAAATCAATAACGACAGGTCCTTTTCTACCAGAATTGGCAATATGGAATGCTTCTTTTACAATTCTAGGAATATCCTTTACATCATGAACTTGGTAGTTATGTTTCGTAATTGGTGTCGTCATTGATAAAATATCTGCTTCTTGAAAAGCGTCTTTGCCGATACCGGGTGTTGCAACTTGACCCGTGATGACAACTAAAGGTAAAGAATCACTATAAGCATCTGCAATACCTGTCATCGCATTTGTCGCACCTGGACCACTTGTTACTACGACAACGCCGGGTTTACCACTCACACGTGCATAACCTTCTGCAGCATGTGTGGCGCCTTGCTCATGACGGTAAAGGATATGCTTAATTTGTCCGTTATAAAAAGTATCATAGAGTGGTAGAACAGCACCGCCAGGGTAACCAAAAATATACTCAACTTCTTCTTCTAAAAATGCTTCTACTAATAATTCTGCACCAGTTTTCAACGCGTGTGTCTGTGGTTGTAAAGTTGAAGTCAATTGCTCTGTCTGTCCATAATCCGTTGCTTTTTCAGTGTTTGTCATCTTGAATCCCTCCATCTTTTTAAAGTAACTCATCTGGTACTTTCATGATGCCACCTGTGTTAGCACTCGTAACAAGCGCGGTATATCTGGCTAAATAACCTGTTTTCACTTTTGCTTTAAAGGATTGCTGTTGGGCATCTCGTTTTTCAAGTTCTTCATACGATACATTTAAGGATAAAGTGCGGTGCGTAAGGTCGATTGTAATTTCATCGCCATCTTCAATTAAGCGGATAGGACCACCTGAAGCGGCTTCTGGTGAAATATGACCCACAGCAATACCACGTGTTGCTCCTGAAAAACGACCATCTGTAATTAATGCCACGCCTTTGCCTAAACCTCGCCCTACAATCGATGAAGTAGGTGCTAGCATTTCAGGCATGCCTGGACCCCCTTTAGGACCTTCATAACGAATGACAACGACATGTCCTGCACGCACCGTATGATTATCAATAGCTGAGACCGCTTCGTCATGACTATCAAAACAAATCGCTTTTCCTGTAAAGGTTTTGATGGATGGATCTACTCCGCCAACTTTTATGACTGCGCCATCTGGAGCGATATTGCCATATAAAATAGATAGACCGCCTTGTTGATCATAAGGTGTATCTAAGTGTCGAATGACTTGATTATTAGTAATCTCTTTGTCTTGATTGTTTTCTCGAAGTGTTCGTCCTGTGACAGTTATCCGATCAGGATGTAAGACACCGTCTTTTTTCATTAATTCATTAATAATTGCTGGTACGCCGCCCGCTTGATGGACATCTTCCATTGAATATGCTGAACTAGGTGCGATTTTAGATAAATACGGTGTTTTTTTAGCGATATCATTAATCCGTTGAAGGTCGTAATCAATGCCTGCTTCATTGGCGATAGCTAACGTATGTAATACAGTATTTGTAGATCCACCCATTGCCATATCAAGTGCAAATGCATCATCAATTGCTTCTTTCGTGATAATATCTTTAGGCTTTAAATCATTGTTGACATTTTCTACCAACTGTTTTGCGGCTGCTTTTATCATCTCTCTTCTTTGATCACTCACTGCTAATGCTGTGCCGTTATAGGGTAATGCCAGTCCTAAAATCTCCATTAGACAATTCATTGAATTTGCAGTGAACATTCCTGCACATGAGCCACAAGTTGGACATGCGTTTTGTTCCATTTCTAAAAAGTCTTCTTTACTCATTGAACCTTCTTTAAATGCACCAACTGCTTCAAACATAGATGAGAGAGTCAATGCTTTACCTTGAGAAGATAACCCCGCTTTCATAGGACCTCCAGAACAAAATATAGCTGGGACATTCGTTCTCACTGCTGCTAGTAACATTCCAGGTGTGATTTTGTCACAGTTTGGAATGTAGAAGACACCATCGAACCAATGGGCATTGATAACTGTTTCAGCTGCATCTGCGATAATTTCTCGGCTTGGTAATGAATAGCGCATCCCAATATGGCCCATCGCAATGCCATCATCGACACCAATCGTATTAAATTCAAATGGAATGCCACCCGCTTCTCTAATCGCTTCTTTGGCGATATCAGCTAATTCTCTTAAATGCACATGACCAGGAACAATATCGATATATGAATTACAAATAGCGATAAAAGGTTTGTTCATGTCAGTAGGGGATTTAATTTGTCCCGTCGCATGTAATAAACTTCTGGCCGGTGCTTGTTGGTCTCCTTTTTTAATCATGTCACTTCTCATCTGTATGGCCTCCCTTGATTTTTGAAAATAAAAAAAGATACGCCCCAATTGGTGTTGGGACGCATCTTTAAGTCCCATTCAATTAGAAATAGGACTTAAGCGATTAGTAAAATTTCTACTAATGCTCCAGTCCTGAGCGTAAAATTAAAATGACAATATAATTTTGTTGTGTATGTGTCATGCATGAATATGTTTTCATTGTCTAACGCTCCCTTCAAAATGAATGTGATGTATGTTAAATTAAATTGGTTTCATCAATTACGAGAATGAGAAAAATTTAGAATTTAGAGAATTGTCTAAAAATTACGTGTTATAAATTTAACCCATCTTTTCTTCTAAGTCAACAGTAAATGTAAAATTTTCTGAAAATAATCTTAAAATACAGTCAATAAAGCGTCATTCTTATTTCAAAGTAAATGTCAAGAATCAGATAAGGTCAAATAGAAAAAAATTTGTTACAATAGATAGGAAAATTAAGTCAGGAGTGCGGAAAGTATGAGAATAAAAAATATAGCAGAAATGCAGAGGTTCGCTAATTTACTGACACCACTTCTAAAAGCGCAAGATGTGTTGTTATTAGATGGTGATCTTGGCGCTGGTAAAACAACTTTAAGTCAATTTATCGGAAAAGCATTAGGGGTTAAACGTCACATCAGTTCACCGACCTTTAATATTATTAAGTCATATAAAGGAGACACCTTAAAATTTCATCATATGGATTGCTACCGACTTGAGAACTCCGATGAAGATTTAGGGTTTGATGAATTTTTTAATGACCACGCAGTTACAGTCGTTGAATGGAGTACGTTTATTAAAGATTATTTACCGGATGCATTTTTAAAAATTAACATTAAAGTGATCAATGAAGATGAACGAGAAATCGAACTCGAGGCAAAAGGTCAACATTTTGAAGAAATCAAGGAGCAAATGACACATGTATAGTTTACTTATAAATAGCGCGAATCAACCTTTATCAGTTGCTGTTTTACAAGATGGCAAAGTTTTAGTAACACATACAACGACGGTTAAACGCAATCATTCTATACAATTAATGCCATTAATCGAGTTTTTACTTGTGCAATGTGAACTTAAAGCAAAAGATTTAGATGAAATTATTGTGGCAGAAGGGCCAGGCTCTTATACAGGATTGCGTATTGGTGTCACTACGGCTAAAACATTAGCGTACACTTTAGGCATTCAGTTATATGGTGTCTCTTCATTAAAGGCAATTGCAGCGAATATTGAATACTCAGATGCCTATATTATCCCAATCATTGATGCCCGAAGAGGGAACGTCTTTGCTGGAGTTTATCAATGGCAAGGTCAACAGTTAGTCGCTGTCATGGAAGATCAACATATTGCCTTATCTCAATTAATTTCACAATGGTCTAACAAAGAGAATGTTATCTTTATAGGTGATGATGTCACACATTTCACAAATGAACTTGAAGGATACCAATGTAACGCAGAACCGCCTAGAGCAGATAAAATGTATCGATATAAAGGTGAACCACGTGAGATTCATACGTTTGTACCGCAATATTTAAAGTTATCGGAGGCAGAACAAAATTGGATGGATCAACAGAAATAAAAGAGAAACTTCAAATAAGACATATGATGCTTGAAGATGTTCCAGCTGTTTTTGATCTTGAACAGATAAGCTTTAAAAAGAGTTCGTGGACGATTGATGCGTTTTATTATGAATTGGAGCAAAATCATTTTGCCCATTATTTTGTTGTAGAGTTCGAAGATAAAATAATCGGTTACCTAGGCTTATGGATTGTTGTTGACCAAGCCCAAATTACAACAGTTGCTATTGATCCGGACTATAGAGATTACGGATTAGGTCAATTATTATTAAAATATGTTATTAATTTTGCGTCTTCAATCGCAACGGTAATGAGTTTGGAAGTGCGTGAAGATAATCATGTCGCGCAGCATGTTTATCAAAAACTTGGTTTTGAATATGGCGGTAAAAGAAAAAATTATTACGGTGATGGAGAGGATGCGTTAGTCATGTGGGTGAGTTTAAATGACTGAGAATACAACGATTTTGGCACTTGAGACAAGTTGTGATGAAACAAGTGTCAGTGTAATAGAAAACGGAGCAAAAATTTTAAGTAATAGTGTGTTAAGTCAAATTGACAGTCATAAACGATTTGGCGGTGTTGTCCCTGAGGTCGCAAGTCGTCATCATGTTGAAAATATAACATTAATCATTGAAGATGCATTGCAACAAGCAGACAAATCAATGGACCAGATTGATGCAGTGGCTGTAACGCAAGGCCCAGGTCTTATTGGTGCGTTACTTGTGGGTGTCAATGCTGCTAAGTCACTAGCTTTTGCTAATGATAAACCACTTATACCTGTCCATCATATTGCGGGGCACGTGTATGCGAACCAACTTGGAACAGGATTGAAATTCCCATTAATTGCATTAATTGTTTCGGGTGGACATACGGAGCTTGTCTATATGAGAGATCATTTACAATTTGAGATTATTGGTGAAACACGAGATGATGCAGTAGGCGAAGCTTATGATAAAGTCGCACGAACAATTGGTTTACCTTATCCCGGAGGCCCAGCGGTTGATCGATTAGCAACGCAAGGTGAGGACACATATCAATTTCCTCGTGTTTGGTTGGAGCCTGAGAGTTATGATTTTAGCTTTAGTGGTTTGAAAAGTGCAGTGATTAATAAATTGCATAATCTAAAGCAAAAAGGTGAGCAAGTGATTCCTGAAAATGTTGCGACAAGTTTTCAAAACAGCGTAGTGGAAGTGCTCGTTGGAAAAGCAATGCGTGCTTGTGAAGATTACAATGTTAAACAGTTGATAGTAGCTGGAGGTGTAGCAAGTAACAAAGGGCTTCGTAAAGCTTTAGAACAAGCTACGCGTGAAAGAGGCATAGAACTCGCTATTCCAGAACCACGTCTATGTACGGATAATGCCGCAATGATTGGAGCAGCAGCTCATTATATTTACGAAAAAGGAATTCGGGGCGACATGGCTTTAAATGGTAAAAGCAGTATGGATATTGAAATGTATTTAGATCATGAATAATGAATGCTGCACGTTTTTAAACAGCAACCTTATTTTGAGGGTGAGACAATGAAATCAAACGATTTCTGTCTCTCTTTTTTATATCAAAAGAAAAGTGATATATTCTAATCACCATTAAAATTTAGATGCTTGTCTATATAGATGTATAACTATAAACAACTTAAATCTTCACATTTTAAGCTCACTTTTCTGATTGAGCAAAAGTCAATAGAGAACATGCGTACTTATGCACAAGTTGTTAAGAACCTGTGCATAACATTGACGTAAAATTGGGGATAAGTTGTATATAATTGTGCATAAGGATAGAATATTCTTGTTTTTAACTTGTGGATAATGTGGATAACTTTGTGGATAGTTGGTATTATGCTATTTCATGTGTGGACGAAATGTAAACAGTAGGTGATTAAAAAAATAAACCGAGTAGAAAATTTTACTCGGTTTACTTCATTTAATCTTCATATTCAGTTAACAAAAGTTGTAATTCTTCCCAGTTTGTCATCACTTGTTCTAATGCTTGTTCGATTTTTTGACGTTCTTCAGCTAGAGATTGTGTTTTTTCGAAATCATTAATGACAGCTTCATCTGTCATTTGCAAATCAATCGCTGCAATCTTGTCTTCTAACTCAGAAATTTGGCTTTCGTCACTTTCAATCTGGCGCTCTATTTTACGTTTTTCACGACGAAGCGTCTTTTGATCTTGATAAGTCGTTGGCTGAGTACTTGAATCTACTTCTAACGTCGCTTGATTTTGTTGGTTATCATATGCAGCAAGTGCTTGTTGTTGCTCTAACTTTTCCAAATAGTATTGATAATCCCCTAAATAAAGCGTGCCACCTTTTTCGTTTAAATCAAAAATTCGATTCGCCAATTGGTTGATAAAATAGCGGTCATGCGAAACAAAAATGAGTGTCCCTTGGAAATGTTTTAAAGCTTGCTCTAACATCTCTTTAGAATCAATGTCTAAGTGGTTTGTCGGTTCGTCTAATATGAGCACATTGTTACGTTCTAACATGAGTAATGCCAATTGCAAGCGTGCTTTTTCACCGCCTGATAAATCATTGATGACTTTTAATACGTCATCTTGCGTAAATAAAAAGCGTCCTAAAACGGCACGCACATCTTTTTCAGGCATTTGACGATATTGGTCCCACACAAAATTCAAAATAGTTTTGTTTGAACGAAATTCTGCTTGTTTTTGATCATAGTAGCCAATTTTAAGATTTGCACCATCAATCACTTGCCCCGATAAAGGTGGAAGGCGTTTGGCTAAAGTTTTAATTAAAGTAGATTTACCTATCCCGTTAGGACCGATAATACCAATATGATCCCCTTTGTTGATTTCAAATTGTATGGGTTGCGTAATAGGGGAGACATATCCAATCGTTAAATCTTGAATGTGCATGACATCATTTCCAGTATTGCGATCAAAATCAAATTGAATGTTCGCACTTCTAGCGTCTAACATCGGCTTTTCAAGGCGTTCCATTTTTTCTAAAGCTTTTCTACGGCTTTTAGCCATACCACTCGTGGAAGCACGTGTAATGTTTTTTTCCACAAAAGTTTCAAGACGTTTAATTTCATTTTGTTGTCTTTCATATTCAGCTAAACGCTTTTGATAATATTGATCTCTTAATTCGATAAATTTAGCGTAATTTCCGACATAATGTTTAACTTCTCCTAATGAAACATCGTAAATTTGAGTTACGATTTTATCTAAAAAGAATCGGTCGTGTGAAATAATAACGATAGCGCCTTTGAAATATTTTAAATAATCTTCTAGCCATTCTGTTGTGGCCATATCTAAATGGTTCGTCGGCTCATCTAAAAGAAGGAGATCAGGTTCGCTTAATAACATTTGTGCTAATGACAGACGTGTTTTTTGTCCGCCGCTAAAATCATTAATCGGACGATGATAATCTGCTTCACTAAAATCCAGTCCATTTAAAACAGTTTTAATTTTACTTTCATATTGATAGCCTTCAAGCTGTTCAAATTCATTTGAGAGCTTTTCATATTGATCAATATGCGTTTTATATTCTACTGACTCATACATATCCGCATGAGCTGCAAGCCAATCGGTTTCAAATTTCATACGCTCTGAGATGGATTGAACATGCGCAAACGGTTTGGCCATTTCTTCGAAGACTGTGTTTTGGGTATTTAATGTCATTTGTTGTGTCAAATAGCCTAATTTCAAGCCTTTGATTTTAGAGATATGGCCTGAATCATAGTTTTCAACACCAGCGATGATTTTCATCAATGTTGATTTACCCGCACCGTTACGTCCTACAATGCCAATTCGTTCGCCGGTTTTTACTTCAAAGTTGACGTCTTCAAAAATCTCTTCACCATCAAACGATTTGGTGACGTGACTTAATTGCATTAAAATCATATGGCATGCTCCTTTCATTCTTAATTATTGTACAATAAACGCTATATGTATCAAGTACTTAATGTTTTCATAACCACAAAATTAAGTTATAATTATTATCACATACTATGTATATGAGTGCACGCATAAGAAAGACTACGGAGGACTTTAAAATGGGAAAAGAAAGCAATAAAATTCCTAGAGCGACCTTAAAACGTCTCCCTTTATATTACCGATTTGTCAATATTTTAAAGGCTAAAGGTGAAGATCGTGTGAATTCAAAAGCGATAAGTGAAGGCTTAAATATAGATTCTGCAACAATTCGCCGAGATTTTTCATATTTTGGAGAGCTTGGGAAAAAAGGTTATGGTTACAATATTGATAGTCTATTGGAATTCTTCAAATCTGAGTTAAGCGATTCTGATGAAATCAAAATAGGCATTGTTGGCGTAGGGAATTTAGGTAAGGCACTAATCACTTATAACTTTTCAATTCACGATGATATGACCATTACTGAAGCCTTTGATATCAGTGAGGAAATCATTGGTACA
Source organism: Staphylococcus coagulans (assembly GCF_002901995.1). Lineage (GTDB taxonomy): Bacteria > Bacillota > Bacilli > Staphylococcales > Staphylococcaceae > Staphylococcus > Staphylococcus coagulans. The sequence goes on from NZ_PPQN01000031.1 coordinate 17,351, forward strand.
CAAGTGGGTGATGTGACGGTAAAATCAATGGACGAGATAAAGAGCACCGTTGAAGCTGAAGCGTTAGAAGTCATTATTATTGCTACACCAGGAAGAGTAGCCCAAGAAGTGGCCGATGCACTTGTAGATGCAGGTGTGAAAGGAATACTTAATTTTACACCGAAACGTGTGCACGTACCTCAATCTGTACAAGTACATCAAATTGATTTAGGTGTGGAATTACAATCATTATTATTCTTTATGAAAAATTATAATGGTTAACCTTTTATGAAAATTATCCATACATACAAAAAGATTTGTTTGGATGAACTGTAAATTAAAACATAGCACTATGAAGAGAGTATAAAAGTCTAATGATAATATTAGATTTTATACTCTTTTTTTATTGCGCATAGGTCAGTTCTAAAGCATGTATGTTTAAATATACAAATGTATTCAAATGAACTTGAGAAAAAATATATGTTTTTATATTTATTTTTAAAATGTACTTGAAAAATAAAGTCTTATTTTTTATAATACCTATAATGTTAATCGGATATAGGGGGTAGGAATATTGATTTGGACCGTGATAAGTGGATTGATTGTGGGAAGTTTACTTGGTTTCGTAATGCAACGTACGCGTTTTTGTTTGACGGGTGGCTTTAGAGATATGTATGTTCAAAAAAATAATAAGATGTTTTATGCGTTGCTTATTGCGATTAGTATCCAAGCTATTGGTTTATATATATTAACTTCATTGGGTGTTATCACGATAGATAATGGGACATTTCCAATTGTAGGAACGATTGTTGGATCATTTATTTTTGGTATTGGGATTCTACTCGCAGGAGGTTGTGCCACTGGGACATGGTATCGTGCAGGGGAAGGTTTAATTGGCAGTTGGATTGCACTTTTCATGTATGCACTATTTGCAGCAATCTCTAAATATGGCGTTCTGTTACCACTGAAAGATACAATTAATCAACAAACCGTTTATGAAGCGGATATGGCGACATCTACAGGGGTACCAAGTTGGATATGGTTAATCTTATTAACTGGTGTTACGCTATTTTTGGTTATGACCACGTTGAAAAAGCCAAAATCAAAAATCGCTATACCAAAATTAAAACCACGCTATACTGGGGTACGTCACTTTTTATTTGAAAAGCGATTTCATCCTTTTGTTGCAGCGATTGCGATAGGTTTCATTGCACTTATCGCTTGGCCAATGAGTATTTCAACAGGAAGAGAAGGTGGGCTAGGCATTACGACACCATCTGCGAACTTAATCGCCTTTTTAACAACAGGAAATGTTTCTTTCATTGACTGGGGTGTTTTCCTCGTTTTAGGTATTTTTGTAGGATCGTATATTGCAGCACGTGGTTCAAGAGAATTTAAATGGCGTTTACCAGATATTAAAACAATACGTAATAGTGTTATTGGTGGTGCATGTATGGGATTTGGTGCAGCGCTCGCAGGTGGATGCTCAATAGGTAATGGTTTAGTTGCAACTGCTGCATTGTCATGGCAAGGTTGGATAGCTTTAGTGGCTATGATTTTAGGGACATGGTTTATGAGCCATTTCTTATTTGTGAAACCTTTAAAAGCAGCGCGTCAACAACAAACGCATACATCAACACAATCTGTTAATATTTAAAAATGAAACGAAAGGAGCTTCACAATGTTATATGAACTCGGTACAGTGGGCATGGTTTGTCCATTTCCTTTAATTGAAGCACAGAAAAAGATGGAGGAATTAGCACTAGGCGATGAACTGAAAATTGACTTTGACTGTACACAAGCCACAGAGGCTATTCCCAATTGGGCAGCAGAGCAAAACTATCCAGTGACTGAATTTGAACAAATAGATCATGCGTCTTGGACGATTACGGTTCAAAAGGCGTAAATGATAGCACGTTCAATAATAATTGAATAATTTATATGGTATAAAGCAGTTGAGGTATATCTCAGCTGCTTTTTGTACGATATCATATTTTAAAATATTAAGATAAAGCAATATAAAAGAGTCTAAGGTCTTAATTTTAGGACATGCTTAAACATTTTTATGATAAAATAGCTACTGAGATCATATGGAGGAGCTAAGATGGGGACAGCTTACTTTTCCAATGCAAATTAAAATCATGATGCTCAAACGTAGCGTCTTTTTTAATTTTACATAACTCTAACGTGTTTAACGCGTCGTATCATATTAACAGCAAATCATCAAAATAAGCGCAAGGTTTGGTTTATATGTAACAACAGGTGGCATATATGATCAGCAGTATGAGATAAGGAGGATACATATGGAACAATGGAGTCGCGAAATGCGATATCGTAAATATGAGGAAGTAGATGAAAAGGAAATTTTAGCATTACATGAAAAAGTAAAGTCTTCTCCATATCGTCAAATTTTTCATATTCAACCACCTACAGGATTACTCAGTCATCCGAGTGGTTTAATTTTTTTTAATGGCCAATATTATATCGCACATCAGTGGTTTCCTTTAGGGCCAGTAGATGGCTTGAAATATTGGAGACAACTAACAAGTGATAACTTAGTGACTTTCAAAGATAAAGGTGTGGTTTTACGTCCTGACCAGACATATGACAGTCATGGCATACATAGCGGCAGTGCATTTTCTTATCAGTCGTCGCTTTATTATATGTATACTGCAAGCCATAGAGATGAGAATTGGGAGCTTAAAAGTAGCCAAGTTATTGCTAAGGTACAAGACGATGGATCAGTAGAAAAATTATCTCCACCGGCAATTAGTACGCCACCTGAAGGCTATACACAGCAGTTTAGAGATTCGAAAGTATTTAAAAAAGGGGAACAATTATATGCTGTGATTGGTGCACAGCGTGAAGATTTAACAGGTTGTCTTCTCATGTATGTCGCAGATCAACCAGAAGGACCTTGGCATTTTAAAGGTGAAATAAAAACGCAATTACAGAGTTTTGGACATATGTGGACTTCACCAGACTATTTTCAAATTCATGGAAAAGATATTTTCCTATTCTGCACTGAAGGTGTGGAATCTGATCAATATCAAAATACGTATTTAAGTGGCTATATCGTAGGGACATTAGATTTTGAAACACTCGTATTCGAACATGGGGAATTTCAAGAATTAGATGCAGGTTTTGATTTTTATGCACCGCAAACGATAGAGGATGAAGCGGGGAGACGCGTTTTAATAGGATGGATGGGTATACCTGATGTAGAGTACCCAACAGATGACGATGGTTGGGCACACTGTCTGACACTTCCTCGAACATTGACTATTGAAAATCAAATATTGAAACAAAAACCACATATGCATTTGAGAAAGTTGCGCAGTAACGAAGAATCAGCACTAGGCTACGCTAATAAATTTATTAAACAGCTCCATCCCTATGAAGGGGTCCAGTATGAACTAGTCGTTGATATTTTAGAAAACGAATCTTCTGCTTTTGAATTACAGTTACGTGCTTCTAGTCATGAATCGACTGTCATTCGTTATGAGACAGCAACGAAAGAAGTCATACTTGAGCGTTTTGATAGTGGCGCACTGCCATTTCCGGTAGAAGGGACATCAAGAAGTACACGTTTAAACTCAGAGTTAAAACAATTGCGTATTTTTGTAGATACATCGAGTATCGAAATCTTTTGCAACGAAGGCGAACGTGTGTTAACTTCGCGTATTTTCCCGAAAACAACATCGAATAAAATTAAGGTCGTTACGGATTCGGGGCAAGTTTATTTAAAAATGACTAAATATGATATTGCGACAGAAATGACAGAAGAATAATCTAAAAATGAATACAATCCAATAAAAAAACAAGCAGGTGATTTTTTTCCTGCTTGTTTATATTTTCTTTAAATTACGTACTGAAACATAACAAAACTCTTCATTTTTAAAATATGCAATGCGTTCTTTAGAATCCACACTACTTATGTTATGTCTGTTGAGTACAAAATTGTTATGACATCTAAAAAAACGATCATCAATTTGCGCTAACTCTTTGAGATTGCCATAAAATTCGATTTGGCGATTATCTAAATGTGCAATCAAACGATGTGATTTAGGTGATGATTCAAAAAACATCACATCATCATATTGAACATAAACAGAATTGCTGCCGCGTTTCAGTTCTAATGTTTCAACAGTTTTATCTTTCGTTAATAAATCTAAACGTTTTAATGCAGTTTCTAAACAATCAACAATTCGTGTACGTAATTCTTCAGGATCGTCTTTAAAAATAAAATCCATCGCTGCAACTTTGTACACAAATGTCAAATAAGTCAATTCAGTATGGCTTGTTACAAAAATGATATTACCAACAGGGTCATGCTTACGAATCTCACTTCCAAGTTTAATCCCGTTAATATCAGATTCTAATTGAATATCTAGAAAATAACAGCCAATATCACTCATGTTTTTAGAAGCTTCTAACACTTCATATGGATTATCTGTGGCAATTTCGATTTCCATAGGTTTTTCTTCAATCATGATATAGTTTTCAATAATGGATACCATGCGTTCACGTTGTTTTGGATCGTCTTCACAAATCAATACTTTCATAGTTACGCACATCCTTAATCATCATCATTCATGACTTCAATTTTTTGTATAAAATATTGGTTTTCAATCGTTGTATCAAGCAAAACATTTTCTGTTTTATCTGTAATTTCTTTCAAAGTCGATAAACCGATACCTCGATTTTTCCCTTTCGTTGAAAAGCCTTCTTGGAAGAGGGTATGTAATTTTGGCATATTTTTTGGTGCTTTATTGATGATAATAATTAAAACAGAAGTCTCTGTTTTAATGAATGCAATTTGAATCATTGGGTCTTCAACCGTCAATGAAGCTTCGATCGCATTGTCCATGATAATACCTAAAACACGACTCAAATCAATAATTTCCATATTAATAGATGAAATCTCATCAGCAACTTCAACACTAATTTCGATATTATTTTCTTGAGCTGATAAAATTTTAGTAGTGATAACGCCTTTAATTTCGCGTACTTTTAACTTCTCAATCCCATTTAATTTTAAAGAATTTGTTTCAAAATGTCCTTTTAGGGGATTAATATTATTATGATAATACGCTTTCAGACCTTCTAGATCATCTTCACGCAAGTACTCAGACATTGTTGCTAAAATATTAATGTAATCATGACGAAACTTACGCATTCGATTATTAACTTTTTCCATTTCTAATGTGTATTTATAATAATCTTCTGCCTCTTGTTTTTTGTGTTGATATCTGATTTCACGTGAAATTGTAATAGTAGTGACTACAATTAGTATAATAAATACAGCAAGTAGAATGAAATACAAAGAACCTACAGCTATAAACTCATGCAAGGATTCCGCAGTGTTTGGCATTTGGAAGAAAAAGATGTAAATTCCAAATGCCAAAAATAAAATTAGAATGGTTAAGTAAAGTCTATTTAAATGAAGCCATGAAAGTTTGAATTTTTTAAATAAAACAACAAAAATCATAGCAAAGAAATAACAGCAAAATAAAAATATAAAAGTGTATAGAACATTAGCGATATAGAAATTTATGTTATGATTAACAAAATAAGCATAAGCTAAAACGCTAAAAAAGTTACTAATCATTAATACTAGTGTCGTTACTAATACGGCTATAACACCCATAATCTTTTGGCGTTTGTAGTAGAAAATAAAAAAGCCAATAACCAAATAAAACAAGCTGTCTCTTCCGAAAATAAAATATAAAATAACAGAGGGAATTACAATTCCTAATAAAATAAGAATGTAATCCCTTTTAGTGTATCTATATTTCGGAATAATGCTTGTTATCGATGCAAATACAAAAGCTTGAAGTCCAATAATTATTATTGACAAAATTAAATCCAATTTTTATACACGCTCTCTAAACATTATTTTATTATTCTTCTTCTAAAAGTTCAGCAGGAATTTCAGGTTCATAAAAGTATCCAATACAGAAAGGATATTTTGCATAAGTGCTAATAGAAGCAAAGACACTTGTTAAAAGTTTTAAAAGTGAGTCTAGAAATTTCATAATTAAATTTCCTCCTTAATAGAAAATATAGGTAATAACGTTATGGATTGCAATATGACTGCATAAGTGATTAACTTGTTAAAAGGCGTTGGAATAATTAGCGATAAAACAAGCAATATTGTTGCAGTAATAATTGATTTAATCTTAAGCCCTTTTATTTTACTTTGCTTTATAGGTTTCTTCTGAGTTGCGGCCGGTGCATATTCAACAACCAAAAACCATCCTATTATACTTAAGCATAACAAATAAATAAATGGAATGTCATACTGGATGATTATCCATGGTATAAGAACAAAAGATAAAATGTTTTGAACGTGACACAGAAGTGAATTTTCTGAATGTGCCCCGTGCGAAAACATTCTTAATAAAAGAAAAATAATATGAACAAAGAGCGTGTATAAAAAAATATTTAACAGGAGTGCAAGACCGTAAGTTACAATGCCTTTAAATAAATTAATTGCCACTATCTGCATGCCAAGACGTACTTTCAAAAATTCAATGTGACTGAGATTTTGGTGTGCTTGTAACTTCCGTGCTAGTCTTTCAATGACGTTATCAATAATGTGCAAATAGCCCTCCTCCTTAACTACATTATAAATTACATTTAATGTATTAATACATTTTTTGCCTAACTGTTCATTTTATATTCCTAACTGTAGTTTTTATAAAATATATATGTATATTACCATAAATATTAAACAGTTAAGAAGTAAAAATGATAACTTAGGCAATAATTAACACAATTTTATAAAGCCATGTTCTAATATATATAGAATCACAACAGTGATTTGGTAAAGTCATTTTGTTTTAATCATTTTAATTGTGGATTTTAAAGTGATTCAAACAAATTGTACCGAATTAAGTTTAAGTCAGAACATCTTAGTTTATGTATTCTTCGCTCAGCTTACATAACTAAGGCTGCAACAATCTATTAAAGTCTTTGGAATTTATTTATAACTAAGGAGGTGTACTACAATGGCAGGAGATATCATTAGTACTATCGTAGATTTCATTAAACTTATTGCAGAAACGATTAAAAAATTCACTAAATAATAGTATTGTTAAGTGCTATTATTATCTTTTTCCTTACTTAGGCTGAAGTAAAAAGTAAAAGTTAGGTTTCTATTTAAGAAGCCATTTAAGAAGCCATTGTAGCAATATTAATAATCGGTAAATTCACTAAATTTTTTCATAATTAATAACATCCCCAATTAATTGAATAGAATAACTGTAAATTAAACATTCCCTTAATATGGATAAAACAGGCGAGTCCCTCCCAAAATCGCCTGTTTTTTATGTTTTATTTTATTCACTTCGCGTTGCGTATTTGTAAATGCTAGGTCTTATGTTGTCGAATACTGGGATAGCTTTTCTTTGTTCTATTACAAAATTCAGATCTAACTCAACTGTTAAAACCGCTTCTTGTGCATCTGCCTCTTCTATAATTTGTCCATTTGGATCAATAACCATCGAATGTCCGGCATACGTAGTTTTACCATCATTTCCTGAACCATTGACCGCAACGACATACATATCATTTTCAACTGCTCTAGCTTGCAGTAACTGTCTCCAATGTGAGAGTCGAACATCTGGCCATTGGGCGACATAAAAAATAATATTTGCACCTGTTGCAGCAGGATAGCGACTTAATTCTGGAAATCTTAAGTCATAACAAATAATTTGAGAAACTTTTGTACCGTCTGTTAAAGTATAAACGTAAGGTACGTCTTGGCCGTCAGTTAAGTAATCAGGTTCATCTAACATAGGTACGAGATGGATTTTGTCATATTCATAAATCTTATCGCCCGCTTGATTTACAGCAAATGCTGTGTTAAAGACAGCGTCATTCTTTTTGTTTGAGACAGAACCGGCAATAATATCGACTTGATACTGTTGCGCTAATTTTTTTATAAATGGGTAACTTTGTGTTAATTCGTTATCTGCTTTTGTTTGCAATTCTGAGAGTGCATAACCGTTGTTCCACATTTCTGGTAGTACAACGACATCTGTATTATGCTTAACATGTTTATCAAACAATGATGCAATTTTTTCTTGGTTTTTTTTAGCGTCTGCTGGAACGACATTAAATTGAAAAAGTTGGATTTGCATGATCAATTCTCCTCACTTCAATCTTTACTATATATTTTACTAAAATTCGAAAATATAAACAAAGTGAGTCTTGTATGCAATTCTATTTCAATAAGGATGGAATTAAGAGGGGATTTTGTATATACTGTCTTTTACGAACAACTTTAAAAATAGGAGCTGATGTCGATGTCTGGACGTAAAGTGCCTAGTTTTAGGAAAGTAATCACTAAAACAGGGGTCTACACGATGGGATTATTGTGTTTAACCCAACCACTTTTAAATGTAAGTGCGCACGCGTATGCGATGACAGATGATGCTCAATCTCATTCTAATGCATATATAAGTGAAAGCGGACTGTACAATGAAGCGACATTACTAAATAAAGCAACAAGAAACAAAGAAAATCAATCTTTACAAAATAACAATGTAAATCATCAGTATACTGCGACACCTTCCTCAACAAAGGAAAGTTATAATCGCATTGGAAAATCAAATTCAGTGCCTGTTACGAATGTACAAGCACCAACAATAAATAAGAAAGACTCGGAACAATTGAAATCCGAAACTCAAAAAGAAGATGAACATGCATCATCAAACAATGCGTCTCAGGAGGAAGCGCAGAGCGAGGACTCTCAGCAAAATGGTAATAATGGAGCCAACGAAGATCCGGCACCCATAAAACCTGAGAATCATACGCAACCATCCGATCAAGGTCAAGCGTCACCTCAAGGTGGAGAAACACCTCCTAAAGATGAAACAGGGGATTCATCTCAAGCTGGCAATTCACCTTCAAAACCAGATCATGAATTGCCAGATAAAGATGATAAACCGTCAGATTCAGACCAACAACCACCTAAACATGACGATAAACCATCAGATTCGGATCAACAACCACCTAAGCATGATGATAAGCCACCAGCGTCAGATCAACAGTCTGACCAAGGTCAAAAGCCTAAACCAAAACCTAATACGCCAAAGCCAGAAGATAGTCACACGCAAGGTGGAAATGGAGGAGCATCAACAAGTCATCCGAACTATCCATCACATCAAAATGGACCGGCGCAACCCAACACGAATGGTCATTTTCCGTATCCAAACATTCCACATTACCAACCTAATGGGACGACTGATCATTTTATACCTAAAAATCAAGCAAGTAACAATCAATCAAACAATGATTTCTATCAACGTTATTCAAAATTGATTGGTACGGGTTATAAGTATAATCCATTATTTACGGAACAAATAGAGAATCTTAAGCAAAATGGAAATTTGGCTGATTTCAGTGTTCAACAGCTCAATCAGAAGCAACAATTTTTAAATAATAGTTATTTAAATCAATTACAAAAAAATTCGGATTACTTTAGATTTCAATATTTTAATCCATTATCAACACAAAAATATTATAATAATCTTGATAAACAAGTTTTAGCATTAATTACTGGTAAAGTTGGCTCTATGCCAGATTTAAAAAAGCCATCGGATAAAACAGTTGAAAACGATCATCAACAAGATAAAGTTGAAAAAATAGAACAACATGGTGAAAACCTAACAGAAAAGAATATGAATAATGAAGATCCAGATACGAAACATACGTTTAGTTTGAAATCAATCTCATTGGTAGGCGCATTGTCAGTAGGTTGTGTGAGTATAATTAGCTATATATTATGGCGTAGAAGACATCATATTTAAATATTGAATAAAAAAAGAGATGAGGCTCAAAATGAACTTCATCTCTTTTTTAATATTACTTTACTAACAAGTAAAAAGATTGATTAGTGCGAGTATCAATATGTGAGATCAATCATAAGAAGTGAACGACAAATAATTGAATGAATTGAACTTGTTTCATTGCATCTTCTAATAACTTTTCAGGCATTGTTAGTTGAATTAAAGCGACAAGGCCATTTTGAGCCATATGAATACCGATTGAAACGCTTAAACGTTTTGTGTAAATATAAAAGGCAGAAAATATGACACCCATAACAAAATAAACAAGCAAGTGTGAAAAATCCATATGTGCAACGGCAAATAATAGTGAACTTATGGTCGTTGCGATTAAAAATTTAATCGTTTTATTCGCTCGAATGGCGTTATAGATTTCACCGAATAGCACTTTTCTAAAAACAAATTCTTCCAGTAAAGGCCCAATGATAGCAATTAAAATAATCATAATAGGCATTTCGCGTGCAACTTTTAAAATTCTAAAAGTATTTTCACTCACTGGATTGGTGCCAAAAATAAGAACACTTAATACATTCACGATAATTTGTGCAAAATAGACAATCCCTAAACCAGCTAATATCCATGGGACAATATAACGTTTCTTCTCTTTTGGTTCTAATTCAAACGCAAGTTTATTTTTAACAGTATATTGCATCACTAAAATAATAATTGCTGCACATAAAAAAGCAATCAATTGGATGTAGATGGTTTGGTGCAAAGCGGTTGTACGATGTTGTGTATTTATCCATCCTAAAGCATTTGCGATAGTAGGTGTGAATAATGCAAGTATGTAAAATACAACCGTTAATATAGAAACTAAAATACGATTCATTTTATTCCTCCATTCAATGCTATCATTTTATCATAGATAGAAAATTAGCGCCGAGGTACATAGTTATTAAGTGAAAAAGTTATGATTATAAAGATTCAAACTTATCGCTTGAATTTTTGACCAAATTTGATTATTATAGAAATGTATTAGCACTTAAGAACTTGAAGTGCTAAATTTATGTTTAACATAAGGAGGCACAAACACATGCTTAGACCATTAGGAAATCGTGTGGTTATTGAGAAAAAAGAGCAAGAACAAACAACGAAAAGTGGTATTGTTCTCACTGATTCTGCGAAAGAAAAATCAAATGAAGGTGAAATCGTTGCTGTAGGTCCAGGACGCATTTTAGAAAATGGGGAACGTTTAAAACCTGAATTGAATGTGGGTGACCGTGTTGTGTTTCAACAATATGCAGGTACTGAAATTAAAAGAAATGATACAAAATACTTAGTGTTAAGTGAAGACGAAATTTTAGCAGTTATTGAATAATAGATAAATAAAACAGATGAATATTAAACAACGGAGGGACTCTGAATGGCAAAAGAATTAAAATTCTCTGAAGATGCACGTCAAGCCATGTTACGTGGTGTAGATAAACTTGCAAATGCTGTAAAAGTAACAATCGGACCAAAAGGACGTAACGTCGTATTAGACAAAGAATTTACAGCACCTTTAATTACTAACGATGGGGTAACAATCGCTAAAGAAATCGAATTAGAAGATCCATATGAAAACATGGGTGCAAAATTAGTACAAGAAGTTGCAAATAAAACAAATGAAATAGCCGGTGACGGTACAACAACAGCAACTGTTTTAGCACAAGCTATGATTCAAGAAGGACTTAAAAATGTAACAAGTGGCGCAAATCCAGTAGGTATCCGTCAAGGTATTGATAAAGCGGTAGCTGTAGCGATTGAAGCACTTCATAATATTTCTCAAAAAGTAGAAAATAAAGAAGAAATCGCGCAAGTAGGTGCTATTTCTGCAGCGGATGAAGAAGTAGGTCGTTATATTTCTGAAGCTATGGAAAAAGTAGGTAATGACGGTGTAATCTCTATTGAAGAATCAAGCGGTTTTAATACTGAATTAGATGTAGTAGAAGGTATGCAATTCGATCGTGGATACCAATCTCCATACATGGTTACTGATTCAGATAAAATGACTGCAGAGTTAGAAAAACCTTATATTTTAATCACGGATAAAAAAATCTCATCTTTCCAAGATATCCTACCTTTATTAGAGCAAATCGTTCAATCTAATCGCCCAATTTTAATCGTTGCTGATGAAGTTGAAGGCGACGCTTTAACAAACTTAGTATTGAACCGTATGCGTGGTACATTTACTGCCGTTGCAGTAAAAGCACCAGGGTTTGGTGACCGTAGAAAAGCGATGTTAGAAGATTTAGCTATTTTAACAGGTGCTCAAGTCATCACTGACGATCTTGGTTTAGAATTAAAAGAAGCTACAATCGATATGTTAGGTACAGCAAACAAAGTTGAAGTCACTAAAGACAACACAACTGTTGTTGATGGTGATGGAGACCCAACAAATATCGATGCACGTGTGAACCAAATTAAAGCACAAATTGAAGAAACTGATTCTGATTTTGACCGTGAAAAATTACAAGAGCGCCTTGCTAAATTAGCAGGTGGTGTCGCTGTAATTAAAGTTGGTGCTGCTTCAGAAACAGAATTAAAAGAACGTAAATTACGTATTGAAGATGCATTGAACTCAACACGTGCTGCGGTAGAAGAAGGTATTGTAGCAGGTGGTGGTACAGCATTAATGAATATCTTCAAAAATGTTGAAGAAATTGATGCAGAAGGCGACGAAGCTACAGGTGTTAACATCGTATTAAAAGCTTTACAAGCCCCAGTACGCCAAATTGCGGAAAACGCTGGTTTAGAAGGTTCTGTCATTGTAGAAAGAATGAAAAATGCAGAACCAGGTGTAGGTTATAATGCAGCAACAGATGAATGGGTCAATATGTTAGAAGCTGGTATCGTGGATCCTACAAAAGTGACACGTTCAGCATTACAACATGCTGCGAGTGTTGCTGCAATGTTCCTCACTACAGAAGCGGTAGTCGCAAATATACCTGAAGAAAAAGGAAATGACATGCCACAAATGGGCGGTATGCCAGGCATGATGTAATTACTATCTTAAACTTTAGATGAATATAATAAATTAATTAAATGAGTAGAGGTGTTTCTCAAGAGTTTCTTACTTTTGGGGAGCGCCTTTTTTATGTATTTGATCCATTATATTTAAAAAGTACTCAATGAAGGTTTGAGATTAATAGAATATACATACAAAAAACGCTTATAGTCAAATCGTTATTTTCTTCAATTTCATATTCTCAAATTCAAATGTGACTATCCAAGGAAATTGATGTTTATATTGATTAAATGCTTCATAACTAAAATCAGTCTGATAATAGTTAATTATTGTTGAAAGAGCTGTACCATGTGTGCCTACTACAATGGATTTTCCAGATGCTTCTTCTAAAATATTTTTTAAAGCCAAAATATTTCGTTCTTGGACTTCTTTTAAACTTTCACCGTTAGGAAGTTTAAATGTGAAATCTTCCCACTGTTTTCTTGCGATTGATGAAAAATCACCTACCCATTTATCAGAAATTTTGCGCTCTCTTAAGTCATTGATGATTTTAATTTGTCGTTGTTTATTGTGTGCTAGCGGAGTAATTGTATCAATAGCGCGTTTATAAGGACTCGAATAGAAATGATCAATTGAAATTGTAGAGAACTGATCAATCAATGTATGGCTTGCTTCAATTCCCTTAATTGTTAGCTCACGTGCCATATCATCATGATTTTGATAGTTAGGCTCCGCGTGACGTATGAAGTAAATCGTGGTTTTCATTATAAACACCTCTTACTAAATAGTTTTATTTTAATTTTAACATTTATGCAGCTTAAATAACGAAATGGCCTTTAATAAATATGATGACTAAGTCATCACTAGAAACAAATAGATCATACAAGGAAGATGTTTTTATAATCATTTTTGAAGTACTATGTCTATGAAAACGTAGAGATTGTAAATGGTTTATGTCGCGCAATGATGAAGATTATAACACTTAATACTGCATGATCTACCATTTAATTTGATTCAAATTATCATTTAAACCGAATTAAAAACATATTGACTTTAAGGTCTAAAATGCTATTATATTTATAAAACTGATAAGAATAATAAGGATTAAAGAGGTGGAGTCATTTGAAGCGATTTTTTTACGTTTTGATTTTAGGATTTATCGTTATATTGTGGCTGGCTGTGGTAAGTCTGACTCGGAAAGTAACAGTGATAAAACGTTTACGATTGGATTTGGTGTGGGGACTTATGAAGAGCAATTTAGAAAAGGCATCTTACCTATTCTTCAAAAAGAAGGTTACGATGTAAAAATTAAAACTTTTTCTCAAAATGATCAAGTTGATCCTGCTTTAGTTGATGAAGAAATTGATGCTACGGTTCATCAAAGTCGGGCTTATATGAATAGTATGAACAAAAAATTAAATGGAGAAATGATTGTGAACAATCACGTACCGACTGCGCCACAATCTATTTGGTCGACGAAACATCATTCTCTAGATGACGTTAAAGATGGTCAAACGATAGCAGTACCTAATGATCCAGTGAACCAAGAACGTGCATTTAGAATTTTGGAAAAGCTTAAATGGGTGAAAATTGATAAAGATGCGGGAACAGTCAATTTCAATGTTAAAAGTGTAAAACCCGATCGGTATCATTTAAATTTTAAAGAGATTCATTCTGCACAAGTTTTACGTTCCTTAGATGATGTAGATTATGGTATCGTCAATGGAAACTATATTGCAGATGCGCATAAAGTTATCGCAGATGGCTTGATTGTGGAAAAAACGCCAGAACAGCATAAAGTTGTACTGACCATTAATAAAAAAGATCAAAATGAGGCGTGGGCAAAAGCACTTAAAAAAGCATATTACTCAGATGAATTTAAAACTTGGTATGAAAAGCAAAATAAATATAAAGGCTTTATTACACCAAAAGAATGGAATGAGGGGTAAGAGTCATGAGAAAAAATTTAATTTTATTACTGACTATATTTTTATCTTTGATTTTAATTGCTTGTGGTCATGAAGAGAAAGATAAAAAGGAAATTACAGTTGCCACATCACCTGGGCCCTACAGTGAACTCTTTTTAAAAGGAATAAAGCCTGAATTAGAAAAGAAAGGTTATACGGTTAAAAATAAAGATTTTACGGAGTTACTGCAAGCAGATGTGGCTCTGCAGGAAGGTAGCGTTGATGTGAACGTGGATCAACATAAGGCCTATATGGATACTTTTAATCAAGAAAGAGATGCAAATTTAACCAATATCACCAAAATACCAACCGTTCCGACGCAAATCTTTTCGAAACGTCATACTTCTTTAGAGGAAATAAAAGAAGGGGACACGATTGCGATTCCACAAGACCCTTCAAATGCTTCGCGTGCTTTTCGTATATTAGAAAAAGCGGGATGGATTGTAGTTGATGCTAAAAAGAATGATATTACCATTACTAAAAAAGATATTACAAAAAATCCTAAACATCTCAATATTAAGGAGATGAATTCTGCAAGTATTCCAAGAGTTTTAGATGATGTTGACTATGGTGTTATTCCTGGCTCAATTGTTTACGCTTCTCATTTAGATGCTTCAAAAGGATTATTAAAAGAAGATTTGATTAATGATTTATATTTACAAGTTGTTGTGAACGAAAAGAATAAAAATCAGCAATGGGTGAAAGACATTCAAAAAGCTTATCACTCTAAAGCATTTAAAAAAGTGCTGGCAAAAGAGAATAAAGATGGCTATTGGGTTGTTCCAGAAAAATAGTGTTTTAGATTAAAACATGAAATATTTAGATAAATATAGGAATTGGGCATTTAAGGATAAAGCAAATGATTTAAGAAAGTTTCATAATTGTAAAGCGTATAATATGAGCTTGTTACTCATATCATACGCTTTTTAAATGTTTAACACGTTACTTATTGGCTAGCTGCTTTGACAGGGTTTTTATACCAGGTTTTCAAAAAGTGATAAAGCACTTCTGTATAATCTTCGAGTGATTTGATTTCAATTTTTTCGTTAGTGCCGTGTGCTTCATTTAGTTCTCCTGGCCCATATAAAATGGTTGGAATGCCGAAATCTGCTGTCCAACCGCCATCTGTTACAGTCATACTCATCGTTGATTGAAGCGGACCTTGATGAATTTTTTCATGTGCCTGTTCCAGTAAATGGTAGCCTGGATGGTTAACGGGAAGGGTAAAACTAGGGAATATTTCTCCTTTATCTTCTATCATTGAATTGCCACCCCATTCAAACTGAAGTGGGTGGTGTTGCAGCCATAAATCACTTTCTGCCACTTTATTTAAATAGTTTTCAACCTCATTAATAATATATTCATAATTTTCATGAGGGAGAAAATGAACAGTAATCCAAAGTTTACATTGATCCGCAATAAAAGCGGGGTGACGTCCACCTTCAATGACTGCAGGATTAATCGTATTAGCACCACTTGGCATACCTGGATAAGATTTTGTCACGGCCCAATGGCGCTCAAGCTCTTGTAACGCTTGAATAATTTTTACCATTTTTTCAATCGCACTTGCGCCATGACGTCCACCGCCAGCGTGTATAATATGACTCCGAGCACCATCATGGATTGTGACATCGCTCTGTATTGTAATCCATCCGGTAATTACACCACCTTGTCCCATTGCAATAGATTCGCTTGTATCTAGGACGAGTGCTAAATCAGCTTTCGGTGAATGTTCACATGCAATTTTTGTTCCTGCTTCACCCACTTCTTCGCCTACAACTGATTGAACTATGATATCTCCTTCAGGCTGCACACCATCTTGATATAGGCGTTCAAGATTATAAAATAACGCAGACATGCCACCTTTCATATCGGCGACACCTCTTCCATACAAATAGCCCTCTTTTTCAACGAGTTTAAATGGATTTGTATGCCAAAATGTTTCGTTTTCAACTTCTGCAACATCTACATGTCCATTCAATATGAGTTTTGGGGCATGTTCATTTTTGCCTTTTAATGTGGCAACAATAATCTCATCATTGTCATAAAAAGGGATTTGTGTGGTATCGAATCCTATCGCTTTAAGCCAATGTGCAATCTTTTGTTGAAGGGGCTTTGTATTTCTTGCGGGCGGGCTGACAGTAGGTTCTGCAATAAGTGAGGATAATATTTCAAATTGTCTTTTATTCATTCAAATGACCCTCCAATGTTAATAAACGTATTTTTCTGTTTAATCCGCTGTTGAAGCCACCCAACTGGCCATCCTTTCTAATGACCCTGTGACATGGGATGATAATGGATAAGGGATTCAGACCAATTGCTGAAGCCACGGCACGGGTGCTTTTAGGATGTCCCATCATTTGAGCAATTTCCCCGTAACTTACTTTATTTCCATAGGGGAGCTGTTGTAAGGTACCCCAAACTTTTTGTTGGAAAGGAGTGCCGATTTCAAATGATATTGGCGTTTTAAACGATTGACAGTAGCCGTGAAAATAACTTTCTAATTCGTGAGCAAGTTGATTAATTAAATCATGTTGCGAGCGGTGTATCAACTTATGCTGCCCATTTAATTTATTCAATAACGTTTGGTAGTCTTTCGAGTCATTAAAAGCTAAACCAACTAATTTATCATGAGCGTTGACAACTGCGGTCATGACGCCAAGTGGTGTGTGTAGATGTTGATAATAATATGACAAGTTGTTTCATCTCCGTTCATTGATTAGAATTCAGTCGGTTTAAAACCATCAACACTAACTGAAATATGTGTTTTAGAAAATCGAGATTGCATCAATTTCAATACATATTGATAGGCGTCAGGTTGATACCAATCTTCTAAATGTAATGCTTGATACATATGACGCATACCTAATGATTCAGTTCTACGACCATTTGAACCATCGCCCATAAAGTAATCATCTATAGTGACATCATCTGTATATTGCGCTAAGATTTCAGGAAAGTTTGTCGTACAAGGTAAAAGAGGTGCCACAGCGACTTGCGTTGGGATACCTGCCTGACGTAATTTTTTGAGCGCATTGAGTCTTGATTGAATGCTAGGTGCTTGTGGTGTGAAATAACGCACTATATCTTCTCGGTCTGTCTCAATAGTCATACTTACAAGTAATCGCCCGGGATACGCTTTTAAAATGTCAATATCACGTTGAATGAGTGGACTACGTGTTTGAATAAATAAAAAGTCGGGAGGATGACTGGCCATAGATGTGAGTAGTGTCCTTGTAATCTCATATTTCTTTTCAAGCGGCTGGTAAGGATCGGTTGAAGAGGACATAAAAATCGTCACAGAGCCTTTTCTTTTGGCATGTTGTAACTCATTTTGAAATTGATGATTAACGTTATTTTTAACTGTCACCCATTCTCCCCAGTTTTTACCAGAAAATAACGAGATTGGTGACTGCCTCACATAACAATACGAACACGCATATTGGCAACCCATGTATGGATTGAGCGTATGCGTATAATCCTTTAGGAATCCACTTGCTTTTGTTAAAAATTGTTTAGGTTGTTTGACATTGATTTCCATTGCGACCCCCAAATTTTATAAAAAAGACAGGAAACATTGTATGAGATGTCCCTGTCTATAGTTGATTATTGTAATGCTTTAATTGCTTCTGCTATTGAGTTGAAAACATATGATAAATCATCTTTCTCAATACAACTAAAGGCGATACGAATATCTGTATCATTTAAGGCAATGATACCTATTGAATGATGTTCGATGAGGTGTAATCTTAATTGTTCTGGGTCTACACCATTTACTTTTAGTGCCATGAAATAGCCGGAGTTAAAGTCGTAAGGTTGCCATAGTGATTTAAAGGCATCTTGATAAACGATTTCCTTAGTCACTTCATAACGTTCTTTCAGTGTATCGATATTTTCTTGAATTTCTTGGTCAAAATTGGCTTTGTTTTTAAGGGCATGTTGTACTGCCGCTTGCGTTGGTGAAGCGCCGCTAGAAATATTGCTACGAATTAATCCTTTCATTTTAGCTTCTAACACTTCTTTTGTTGTGTCATTAGAAAGACCGAATGTAAGGAAACCTACACGGAATCCCCATGCGAAAAATTCTTTCGTTGCGCCGTCTAAACGAACAGGTAATACACGAGAATTGTTGAGTTGTGTCAGTGCTGTGAAGATAGATTGTGTATATACATCTTCATAAAATAAGCCATAATATGCATCATCAACAATTGTCACAACATTTACGCCACGACGTCCTAAGTCATCAATGGCTTTAACAATGGCTTTAACTTCACTCTCAGTAGGGGTATAACCTGTTGGATTGTTAGGATAGTTGAGTACCATGATTACTTTGTCTTGATCAATTTGATTAAGTGTATTCACAAGTTCAGTTGTTGTGAAGTGACCCTGTTCATCAAAAATAGGATAAGTATTGATTTCTGCTTGATGACGCACACCAAAAACAAGTTTGTAGTTCCCCCAGTTATGTGTGGGAAGTAAAACAGTATCTCCAGGATTTACAAAAAGGTCGCCAACTAATGATAGACCGTGTGTGAGTGCGTTAGTGACTAACGGTAAACTGATCGCATCAGCAGAAAGATCAGGGTTTTCTTTCAACATTTTTTGTTGCCAAAGCTCACGCAACTCACCTAAACCTTGGGGAGGAGCATAGGAGAAAACTTCATCTGTGTTAAGCTCATTAAACATACTGTAAAGTGACTCAGTGTACAATTTTCCCTTAGAATCTGTTGCCATTCCAATCGTCGCGTTATACTGCGTAGATTTTGCTTCAGCAGATTGTGTTAAAATGCCTTTTGGATAATACATGTTTTTCCCTAAATCAGAAAGCATATCTAAAATAATAGGTTGATTCTCTGTTAATTGTTCATTCAATTGCAGCGCTAAAGGGTTCATCTCATTTCGACCTCTTTCTTAAAATTCATAATATATATGTCTATCATACAGTGAAAACTTATAAATTTAAAGTTACAGTTAGTGCGGGTTTAAAAATTAAAACACCAAAACAGAACACACGTTCGCTATTTTGTGTTAAAATAAATTTAGCCACCTTTCCCTACATTTTTGGTGCTAAAAATAAAAATGGCTTCGCAAAGTAGGAGGTGTTCTTAATCATGCAGTGGACAGAGTTTTTAATGTCATTAATCACTGGTGGTATTTTAATTATTTTTAGATGTTGGTTTGAGTCTAAATGGCGACAATATGATCACCATTCAGACCATGAGGATGACGAAATCACCTCAAAAACCAAAAAGTAAAGTATTAAAAAGCCCCAAGCTTGCGGCAACAAGTTTGGGGTTCTTAATCATGTGTGGATACAACTTTATATTAGCATGTGTGATATTTTGAAGCAAACAATATAATGAAAAATTAAAAGTAGTTACAATCATAAATACAAATCAAATAAACGATTGACAAATAAATTGGCTTTTTCTAAAGTGAAATCAATGAATAAAAAGAGGTGAAATGATTGAAACATCTAACTAAAATATTTGTAGTGATTGCACTTATCATTTTTATTTTAGGTGTTATTTTACAATTTATAAATCAAGAAGGTGCAGCTATTAAATTATTTGTAGCAACAATTTTATTTATGATTTGTGCCTTTATTAGTCGGAATAATGATCGTAAAAAACAACAAAAGTAAGGTCACTTCTGAAAACAAGCCATTGAAAATCTTCATAACAGTTTGTTTCGTTTAGCATCAATGCAATCTAATGTTGTCAAAAATGACTGTGAAGTCAAATACTATAGCACTTGATAGTCATTTTGACCCCTTCTATTTGTGTAATTTAACACTTAGTCACCACTTTATCTTTCTGCTATTCATTTTCCAATTACCTTACCTGTCCATGTTTAACTCTAAGTCCTATTAATAAGACTTATACGTATGACGTAAGAAATTTTACTCTTTTAAATTTTAGCCTTAACACAAAAATAATAAGAATCAAATATGTGATGTACATTGTAAAAATGATGTAAAACTGAGGTCGAATTCTATCTATCAGTAGAACAAATATGTCACAATATAGAGGAAGACTTTAATATTTTGTTGAGAAGATGTATAAGAAGAATTAATTATTCTTTCAGTTTTTTATAATTTACCATGATTGTGATACTTTTGGATATGTGTAATAAAAGTAATTTAAATTTAAAATATTTTTTATTTTAAATAGATAGAGAATTTTTGGGCGAAATCAAAGAAATAATATATAATGGAATCTAAATGATATTACGATTTAATTTATCATTTTGTCTTATTCATTATAAATGTTATTGTTGAAAGAGACGTATATTATTTAACTAAAAGCTTATAGAGATGGTAGGAGGGCATGTGCATGGAGTTAAAGCAGATTACGAAGCGTTACAACAATAATACTGTCATCGATCAAATTGATTTTGCTTTTAATGATAGTCATATTGTTGGTCTAATAGGAAAGAACGGTGTAGGTAAAACGACACTAATGAAAATTATGAATGGTAACATTATAAATTATTCGGGTGAAGTCAAAACCTCAAGTGATGAGCGTATTGGTTATTTAATTGAGCATCCTAAACTTTATGATAATAAGACCGGATTATATAACTTAAAACTTTTCGCTCAAGTGTTAGGAAAGGGCTTTGATAAAGAATATACAGATAAAATTGTTAAAGCTTTTGGTATGGAATCTTATATTAAGAAAAAAGTGAAAAAGTATTCAATGGGAATGAAACAAAAATTAGCAATTGCAGTTTCCTTAATGAATAAGCCGAAATATTTAATATTGGATGAGCCAACGAATGGAATGGACCCAGACGGCTCCATTGATGTTCTAAAAACAATACAGCAACTTGTAGAACAATTAGATATGAAGATTTTAATATCGAGTCATAAATTAGAAGATATAGAATTAATTTGTGATCGTGCTGTATTCTTAAGAGGAGGCCACTTTGTTCAAGATGTCGATATGTCAAATGGTCAATCTGCAAATCAAACGATTGTCAAAGTTGCTCCAAAAGACTTTGAAGAAGCCCTTTACTATTTAACGGATCATTTTAAAGTAGCACAATCACACAAAGATTCAGGGGAAATTATTTTGAATGCACAAAGTAATTATCAAATGTTTTTACAAGGCTTAGCACAAAAACAGATATTTCCAACATACATTGAAACGAGAAAAATTTCATTGCGTGACACATACTTTAATATTAATCAACGAGGTGACGAACAATGAGAATATTGCAATTAGTTAAATTCGATATGATTAGTATATTGAAGAGTCCACTTACATATTTAGCGATTATTTTGGGTGTCGCACCGCTGATTACTACAATGGCAATCCTCGTTACACATGATAAACCTGTCAATGCGAATACACTTTTTAGTGTAGGGAAATGGTTCTTCTCGTTAATTGGGTTACTTTTTGTAATCAAAACCATTACACGTGATAGTGGCCAAGGCACGATTCAACTCTTTTTGAACCACTATCGAAATCGTGTTGGTTATTTTATTGCAAAATGCTGTTCAATCGCGCTTATTTCCATAATTACAACAGCTGT
The DNA here is from genome assembly GCF_002901995.1 of Staphylococcus coagulans. Classification (GTDB taxonomy): domain Bacteria; phylum Bacillota; class Bacilli; order Staphylococcales; family Staphylococcaceae; genus Staphylococcus; species Staphylococcus coagulans. Next base: position 39,634 of record NZ_PPQN01000031.1, read on the forward strand.
TGTTTTAATCGTGACATATTTAATTCAATGGACAACCAAAGGTGAAGAACTTAATAATCAGAATACATGGAAGTTGTTGGTCTTTTATTTAATTCTTTTCTTTGTGTATGGTTTGCTGTTATTTTTAATTAATTTAATTGTTCAAAAACCGGCACTAGTTTATACATTAGGTATTTTACTGTTGCTTATATTACCGGTGATGAAACCATTTATTCCTTTGATTCCTGTCATTGGGGATGATATTCAAAAATCGTTGAAATACATTCCGTTTAGCTATTTGAGTGAAAAGTCTCTAGACAGTGGGTTAACGTTTTCAAACTGGCAATGGTTTATCAATGCTGCATCCATCGTCGTATTATTCATTGCTAATTTCCTTTTAATTAGTAAGAAAGATATCTAAAATCATCTATTTAAGTGATATATGTTAAATAGAAAGCGATATAAATTAAAAATGAGATTGAGATCTAAACGTGTTTTAGATTTTAATCTCATTTTTTAGTTTTGTATAGAAAGCGTTTACAAATATGAGGATTTGAACTAGAATACTTGTATACAAGATGAGGTGATCGAATGGAATTTCCAAAAAAATGGTTAACAGATTTATCAAAAGGCGAAGCAATAGCGGCACAAATACGTCTTGATATCATTAACGGGGATCGTTCAGCGGAACAGATTTTAACTGAGAATCAAGTTGCTGCTGAATTTCATGTGAGTCGTTCACCTGTTAGAGATGCATTTAAAATTTTAAAACAGGGTCGCTTGATTCGCTTAGAACGAATGGGAGCTGAAATAGTGCCTTTTACCGATCAGCAACGCCAGGAACTGACGGATATTCGGTTAATGATCGAATCATTTGCTTTTACAAAAGTCATTCAACGTGCCGATTTGGATACGATTGTTCGAGCGATGTATCAAGCGCTTGAAATGATGAAAGTAAGTTTGAAGTTTGAAGATGCGATAAGCTTTACAGAAAATGATTTAAACTTTCATGAAACAATGGTACGCGCGTGTGAACACCATTATTTAACACACTTATGGAAACAAATGAAGCCGACAATGCTTTGTATGATTTATATCAGTATGCAGCGCAGAATGGACACAAATGTCATTGATTTTAAGCGAATTATTACGAACCACGAACTGTTTGTAAAAGCCATTGAAGCACAAGACAGAAAAAAGATGTATCAAGCATTTGAGCTGAATTTTAAAGATTTAAATGACGATATCGGTGCTTTTTGGGCGCAGTAGAGAAAGGAGAATGAAAACATGAAAGATTTTATGATAGGTATAGATATTGGTACGACGAGTACAAAAGCGGTTTTATATCGTACGAATGGACATATACAATTAAAAAAGCAAATCGAATACCCATTACTGACACCTGAAATAGATATTTCTGAACAAGATCCTGAAGTGATTTTTAAAGCAGTTATTGAAACGATACAATCCGTTTTAATCGAAAGTGAAATTTCAAGTGAAGACGTTGCATTTATTTCATTTAGTGCACAAATGCACAGTCTCTTACTTATTGATGAAAATAACCAACCTTTGACAAACAGTATGACATGGGCAGATAATCGTGCTCGTTTTGCAGCCGAAGACTTGCGTAAGCATTATGAGGGAAATGAGATTTATAAACGTACTGGCACACCAATTCATGCGATGTCACCACTTTCTAAACTGTGGTGGTTAAAAAATGAGTCTCCGGATCTTTTTAATCGAGCACGTTTCTTTGTAGACATTAAGTCATATGTGTTATTCAGATTAACTGGAGAATGGGTGATGGATGAATCCATTGCTTCAGCCACAGGACTCTATCATTTGAAAAATAGAGATTGGGACGCATCGGTATTAGATTTACTAAATATCTCATTCTCCCAATTACCGCGATTGGTAGAAACTACCAAAGTATTAGCTATAGAAAATAATTTTACTGTCCAACGACTCGGTCTTTCAATTCAAATGCCGATTGTTGTCGGGGCGAGCGATGGTGTTCTTTCTAATTTAGGTGTCAATAGTATTGAAAAAGGGGAAGTTGCCATCACGATTGGTACGTCAGGTGCAATACGAACGGTAGTTGACCGTCCTGTCATAGATGAAAAGGGACGTATATTTTGTTATGTCCTTGATGAACATCATTATGTTATTGGAGGGCCCGTTAACAATGGTGGTGTCGTATTGAAATGGTTAAGAGACGAGTTACTTGCCAGTGAAATTGAAACAGCAAAGCGACTCGGAATTGATACATACGACGTCATGTCCCGTATTGCACAAACTGTGCCGCCCGGTTCAAATGGCTTACTTTTTCATCCTTATCTGACAGGTGAGCGTGCGCCGTTGTGGGATTCTAATGCGCGTGGCTCTTTTATTGGTTTAACGTTGTCACATAAAAAAGAACATATGATACGCGCTGTTATGGAAGGTGTCTTGTTTAATCTTTATACAGTATTTCTAGCTTTAGTCGAAGTCATGGAGGACGTACCTCAGAAAATTAAGGCCACAGGTGGATTTTCAAAAAGCCATTTATGGAGACAAATGATGGCCGATATTTTTGATTGTACAGTAGAGATCCCTAAAAGTTATGAGAGTTCATGTCTCGGCGCTTGTGTTTTAGGCTTAAAAGCGCTCAATCATATTGAGGATTATACCATCGTCGAAACATGGATGGGCTCTACCCATCAACATGTCCCTCATGATAAGAATGTCAATCTCTATCAAGAATTAGCATCCGCTTTTATACAGATTAGTCGTGATTTGAATTATGCTTATCAAACTTTATCTCAATTTCAAAATCAGTTAAAAGATAAATAGGGAGGGAACAAAATGTTACATGAATTTTGGCCACTTATCAGCGTTCTCATTGGTATCATCGTTTTATTATTACTTATTATGCGATTCCAGTTAAACACTTTTATTGCACTTATTATTACAGCTATGTTGACGGGTATTTTATTGGGGATGCCATACAATAAAATTGTAACAACCATTGAAGCAGGTATAGGAGGAACTTTAGGTCATATTGCTTTAATATTTGGTTTAGGCGCAATGTTAGGTAAATTATTAGCCGACGGTGGTGGTGCGACACAAATCGCTGACACCCTCATTGCAAAGTTAGGTAAGAAATATGTGCAATGGGCGATGGTGATTGCGTCTTTTATGATTGGTATTGCTTTATTTTTTGAAGTCGGACTCGTTTTGTTAATTCCGTTAGTTTTTACCATTGCTAAACGTATGAATGTATCTCAATTAAAAATAGGATTACCAATGGTTACAGCTCTTTCTGTTACACATGGCTTTTTGCCTCCGCATCCCGGGCCAGTCGTTATCGCTAAAGAATTAAATGCACCTATTGGGGAAGTGCTACTTTATGGCTTTATCATTGCAATACCAGTCACTTTAATTGCTGGACCACTATTCGTAAAGATCGCACCTTATCTATCGCGGAGTGCTTTTGAAAGAGAAGGAGATATATCATCTCTCGGTGCAGCCAAGACCTTTGAAGATGAAAAAGTGCCCAATTTTGCATTGAGTACATTTACAGCGCTGTTACCAGTTCTTTTAATGTTATTTGCTACCATTTGGCAGTTAGTGACAGGTCATGAGTCAGGACCGAAAAATCATTTAGAAAGAATCATATATTTCGTAGGGAATGCAGGTACTGCCATGTTAATTGCAGTGATATTTGCAATCTTTAGTATGGGTATTTTGCGTGGTAAGTCGACAAAACAGGTCATGAATACATTAACAGAAGCGATTTATCCCATTGGCATGATGCTTCTCATCATTGGAGCTGGTGGTGCGTTCAAGCAAATCTTAATTGATGGAGGTGTAGGTGGCGCTGTTGAGCATATTTTTACGGGCGTTCGCATATCCCCCATTTTACTCGCTTGGTTAGTGGCAGCACTATTGAGATTGGCACTTGGTTCAGCGACAGTTGCGGCAATTTCGACAACAGGCATCATCTTACCCTTATTGCAAACGACAGACGTGAATTTAGCATTAGTTGTGTTAGCAATTGGAGCTGGCAGTATCTTTTGTTCACATGTTAATGATGCAGGATTTTGGATGTTTAAAGAATATTTTGGACTGACTGTAAAAGAAACATTTTTAACATGGTCACTTGTCGAAACTATAATTTCTGTGAGTGGCTTAGGGTTTGTCTATCTCATGAGTCTTATCGTTTAATAAAGGTATAATCATTAAAACTCAAGATAAGATTTAATTTAAAAACAAAGCCTCGAATTGAGAACGGTTTGGTTAAACGTATACTCGATTCGAGGCGTTAATTTTATTACTCTTCACTACATTGAATCAATCATGATACCGAACTTGTGCGCGATTACATTTAAATGAGTCGAGATAAGATAGATTCATAGACTTCATTCCAAAATGAAGGATCTGTCGCATAACGATTATGAATCGTTTGATGAACTTCTTTTTGTTTATCATCAAAACTTGGATCATTTTTATCAGGTAAATATTCTGAACGGACTTGCTCAACAAATTTTTGAACTGTGTGCGCGCGCGGGCCCCATACCGCTTTTTGTTCAAAATTTTCATTCATAAAAATATAAATCGGAATTGAACGTGATTTACCATTGGTTAAATATTGATCGATGAGGTCTGTATTATCATCTCGATAAAAGGCGCGCACTTCTAAATCTGCGCCCTCAGCGATATGCTTTAAAATCGCATTGTTCATCATAGCGTCACCGCACCAATCTTCTGTAATGACAAGAACGTAACGATAACCTTTTTCTTTAAGTTGCTCAATGCGACTATCATTTGAAGGTAATTCAAATTGATGATATATCGATTGGAGTTCGGACTGATTTTGAGACATGTCTTGAATATACTGATCGAAAGGTTTAGATTGTGCGTAATACGTTTTTAAATGTGCCATAATAACCCCTCCCTTGACTTACATTATAACAGTATAATAATTTGATGAAAATTAAAAAGATTACGACAAATTAAGAATATGACATTTACAATACAAATCTAATCAAACTATTTAATTTTAAAGTTTGAGTCCTTATAATTTTTAATATCAGAGTAAAAAGGGGGAGGACGATGGATAAAATCACATTTTTAAATGAATTAGAATATCAACTACATCGTTTACCCGATGATAAAATTGATGAAGTGATGAATACGTATGAGAATTATTTTTATCAAGAAGGACGTAAAGGGAAAACTGATCGTGCTATTGTTAAAGATTTAGATACACCTAAGCAAATTGCAAAGCAGCAATATGCAAAATATGCCGTCAAAAATGCGGAAAGCAAACCTGATGTTGCGCACATTGCACATGCTGTTTTTGCGACAATAGGGATGAGTGTCATCACTTTATTTTTTATTCTGGTGCCTTTGTTTTTTGTAATGATTATTACACTGTTAGGCACTTTTATTGCATTAGGAATGTTGCTATCCCCAATACTCTTGCTCATTATGAATATATGGTCAGGGTTACACAGCTTTTCATTAAGCAATTATCTTTTTAGCTTTGCTTATTTAGGACTGGGTGCTATGTTCCTGGTCATTATTATAAAATTCATCATTGCAATTCGAAACTTACTCATAAGATATTTGAAATGGAATGTCAATTTTATTAAAAAAGGAACATCGTAGCCATGAAAAAATTATTTATATTTGGTTTGAGTTGTTTTTTAGTCTCTTTTATTTTAGGAACAATTGTATGGTTTGGATTTGAAAAAAAGCAACAATCCATTGAAACTGTGGAAAAAACATACGCCAAAAACGAAATTAATCAACTCATCGTGAATATGGCATCAGCTGATGTCAAAATTGTTGAAGGCAAACAATTTCATGTCACATATAAAGGTAAAGAAGATTTGAGCGTTTCGAAGCAGCACAAAACGTTAAATATTGCAGAAATCAAGCATTCAAGAGGGAAGGAACCTAATTTAAATCCTTTCAATAGAGAAGGTAATTACATTACTATCACTGTTCCCTCAGCACAATTGAAAGAGCTTAATGTTTCGACTGGCTTCGCTAAAATACAAGCCGATGGTATTGATAGTCAGAATGCGAAATTTTGGAATGAGCGCACTGGTGAAGTGACGATTAATCATAGTCAATTTTCACATACTAAAATCATTGGTCGTGAATCGTTAGTGAACATTCATAATAGTCATTTGAATCAAAGTGAAATCAGCGTTGATAATGGTCAGATTAATGCTAATCATTCAGCACTTCATAGAAGTATTTTTAAAATTAAGCAAGGAAATATCGTGATGAATGATATGGAAACAGAATGTGATTTTAAAGGATCAACACAAAAAGGGAATATAGATTTAAATTATCGAAATACACCTCATAATGTGATGCTGTCGTTAAACCCAGAACATGGGCATGCGCATATTAAAAATCAACATTTAAAGCATGGTAAAAATGGTAAAGGAGAGCATAAAGTTGAACTTTACACAAATCATGGGGATATTACGGTAGATTAATGGATAAAATAGATTAAGCGCCATAAATGGATGACAACTGTGTCATTTTTATGGCGCGTTTTATTTATTCTGTCGCAAATTGAATTTCTGTATCAATGCTACCTTCAATTTGATTAATCGTTAGATCATGGCCTTTTAACCAAGCCCCAAAATCAATTTTAATCGGGTCTTGATTTTCACCTAATGTAATCCAAGCGTGTAATTGATGTGGATCATACATGGAAGTATGAATTGTGCCACTCCAACTTTTAAATAATTTACTATATATTTCGTATTGGGGTTGATTAAACCGCTTAAATACTTCAAAGCGGTCTTCATGCACTTTCGAAATTTGATTTTCAAGGCGACCTAATCGTTCTTTAGATTCTTTTGTGTAGTTGCGATTTTCATGCGTCAATAATTTAAAGTGATTGGTGCAAGTTTGATCATATCGAACCTCTATACTTCTAGGAGAAACTTCAACTATGGCATGTGCGCCACTTGTATCCTTTACGATATAACTAAATGAACTCCGGTGAGGAATTTCTTTTAAAAAAGCTACGGCTTCTTCTACATTTTTACAATTTTCTAAGACAAGACGGCCAACCATATAACAAACAAATCCATTCGCCGGCTTTTTGCGATGCATAAAATTATAGGCCATAACTAAGCCACATTCGTTCATTCCGTCCATACGACCTGTTACTCGAGACATGGGGCCAATTTGCGCATAACCCCCATCATGAGGCTCAAATAATTGATATCTGGCATCGTATGTTGCAGGGTGATAATCGTAATTTCTCACTAAATAGTCTGATCCAATGTAAACAGAACAACCACTATCAGGCAGTGTTGTGAAGCGGTAATGTGCAAAATTTAAAATCGCTTGTCGTGTAGGAATTTTCAAAACATCTTGAATGCCCATAATTTCTTCCCAGATTCGAGGTGCATATTGTTGATAAATGTGATAAGTTTCTTCGATATCAATATCGAAGCGGGGCACACGTTTCTTCCACTCCTTATTTCTATTTTTTAACAACGCTGTTGTTTGAAGCCATTGACCTGTCATTATCCCATAATCGTAATGGTTCCCTCTAAACGTTAAGATGTCCGATGTGACACTTTGCATAAAAAATCGTCCTTTCTGAAATCTTGCTAACATAATTTGTTAAATGGTTGTAATCATTCTTTAATGGTATTCACTTCATGACGCTACTATAATAAATTTAACATCAGATTAAGCCGTATGTGAATAGGGTTAAGGGGGGAGTTTTATGTGGAATTACTATATTAAAATTAAACATTGGTTTTACAAAAATTATACACGGTGATGATTGCATTGAGGACTAACTATAAATGGATGATATAAAACTCGGACGAAAGGTTATGTATCGTCCGAGTTTGTGTTTAAAATATCTAATGCTATTACGCGATATTTCTTATTTTATTGATTGACGTCTGTTACATTAGGCGTAATATAAACCGTTTTGATGCGATGTCTTTCTCCTGTTCCGTCCCCGAAAGTCATAGTGACCATCGTTTTCGAAGTTTTTTTGTAATCTGGATTTTCAAGTGAATAAACATAAAAAATAATTAATTGACTACCTCGCACATGGGCGCGATGGATAATTTCAAAGTTCCATTGGAGGTCATTTTTCTCCATCACTTGTTGCATGCGTTTTCGTAACATGTGAATGAGCGTTGACTTTGATAATGATTGTGCCTCACCTAGCTCATTAATATAGTATGCTAATACGCGATTATCTACCATATTCTCTATACTTTCGATATCATTGCTTTTCCACGAACTCATTAATGATATGTATGGCATTTAACCTGTCTCTTATACACATCTGAC
>NZ_PPQN01000032.1:0-1837 GCF_002901995.1 Staphylococcus coagulans
CTATTATACTGATTTTTACAAGCATAGCATTTAGCCCAATATTATACAATATATAAATGATAGCTATTAAAAAAGGATAGTCTCTAACGTGAGACTATCCTTTAATCAGTAAATGCCATTTTAACGAAGAGGAACTCTATCCAATAGAGCCTTCCATCTCGATTTAAATTGTGTTTTTTTGACATTTTTTAAAATCAAAAACGTTGATTTAATGAGGTTTTCAGGAAGTTAGATTTTCTGTATTTTTCTGTTTTAAACTAAAATGGTATCAAAAACGGTATCACCCCGCCTGCAATAGGTGGGGTGTTTCCATAAAAAAATACCACACCGGTTAGGGTGTGGTTAAAAGAACAAGTTTATTACAATACTAATCAAACTTATAATTGCTGGAATCGATACACCAATCCAAAAGCGTTTTGATGTGACTTTTTCTAAGTTTATTTCTTCTTTCAAACTTTTTACGGCGTTATCAATTTTCAACTCTACATTATCGAATCTTGTGTCCATGTGCTTTTGATGCTGTTCAAATTCAGGGCGTGTAATATAATCTAATGACATTGTATCCACCTCCGAAATAAGAGTATTCCCAACACTTCTGATATTATAAGAATTGTAATATCTCGGTAAAGAGTTTATCTCTTTTTTATCTGTAAATTTGGGGTGATTATTGATTGGATAGGTATTAATTCGACTCATCTTTAATCACTTCGTCAAATTCGTTTTGAAGAGTATCAATATCTTTTATCGGTCCGTGAATCTCCTCATATTGATTGATTGCTTCATCAAGTGCATTCCTTAACTGTTTTGCCAAACTAGGATTCATCATTATATTCCTATTTTCAACAAAACCGTTAGGCGTGTGCTGTGTGAAGTTAATCATAAAATCTGTGATACTTGTTCTCATTTCCAAAGAATTGGTGTAAAAAATATACGGATCTATTTCTGTAGCTTGACTTAGATTTCTATCATATTCTATGCCTTTGTATGATATACCCATTCTAAATCCCCCTTTCACTACTTATTTTACAAATATATTAATAAGATTTAAAGTCCAAACATAAATACGAACAAAAAAACACCACACTTAACTAGTATAGGTGGTGGTAAATAAAGCCGGATTGGTTACCGGTAATCTATATTTATTATAACATAAAAAAAAGAGGGTAACCATTACGGCTACCCTCTAATCATGTCGTGGATATACATAGTATATCATATTTTACTTTTGTTATCAGAATACTTCTTTAACAATCAGTCTTTCATGCCAGATCCATTCGTTATGATTATTCCAATAGATACGACACCAACCATCAATGATTTCAAATACATAAATTAACGTGCCTGGTACATATTCGGCTTGTCCGACGTCAAAACGATAATTTGCACGGCTATCACCATACCGTGTTGCCGATGTAGCACCTAAACCGTCAACTTTTGCATTAAAATAAGCACCTTTTGACCATTTGAGGTTATACGGCGCTCTACTTCCACTGATAATCTTACTAGCTGAATTGCCTGCCGCTTTATGTGATGGTGGACTGATTTTATTAGCGATTTTAGAAGTGGTATTCTCGCTTTTGTAATGAGGACGGATAAAATGCGTACATCCATAGTAATTGTCCCATCTCAATGATGCGGGCGTGTTTGCATTGCCATCGAAATTTTGCTCTAAAATTAAGAACTGGTTTGTGTTACCACTGTTGTATACGATGCCAATGTGACCGTATTGCTTATAAATACCGTTTCTAAACACCGCCACATCGCCTACTTGTGGGACGAATGAAGGTGTATTTTCATAGATTGTAGCCATATTTTTAAAGTCGTTGTTAATCGCATC
>NZ_PPQN01000032.1:1847-35864 GCF_002901995.1 Staphylococcus coagulans
CCCGTTTCTAAACACCGCCACATCGCCTACTTGTGGGACGAATGAAGGTGTATTTTCATAGATTGTAGCCATATTTTTAAAGTCGTTGTTAATCGCATCTTTAGCATTACCCCACATTCTGATGTCGAGCAACCAGTAAATGTAGTCAACAGCTAAGTCCATGCACTGGTATGCCCAGTAACCATCAAAATCAATATATCTTCCCACGTACCATCGTAAACGACTTCTTGCTTCGCTATATGTTTTCATGTCTTTCACCTCTCAATATTTTTGTCTCGGTTCTTCATAATTAAGTGCTTGATGACTATCGCTAACTCCTTGTGTTGTCGGGTCTTGAATAACACCCATTAAGACTAGAATCCCTAAAACACTGTTTAACGTATCTGTCAGTTGTTCTGTATAAACTTGAATGTCGTATCCAAAAACTTTAGCGATACTTTGTGCAAATAAAAAGATGGCTGATAATATCGCCACCCAAAAAGTTTTTTGCTTTATTCTGATTTTCCAGTTAATCATTTGAATACCTCCGTAAATTATTTTTTGTATTGATCATATATAAAATATTCGCCTTTTAATCCTATTTCTTTATACATTGTACTAATCATTTTTGCTTGAACTTTAGCCCAACTAATATCGGTCGCATATTGATGTGTACCTGGTTTCTTCGGATTCCAACGCATACGATACAAAGTATTTTGACCTACATCGAAATATCCTTTTCCAACAAATTCGGCACCACCAATAATCGCTTTAGCAGGTGATGTCCATCCATGACTGCGTGCGAATTCCATTGCGTTATTTGGATTGTTGTCAAAAGCACCTATGCCGAAATAGTTATATACACCGGTTCTACCACTCGCAAAGAATGATGTACCATTAGCACTTTCTAAAAATGCGTGTGCAATCAGATAGATTTCATTAACGCCGTACTTTTTACAACCATCAGCAAACGCTTGACCTTGATTCTGTAAAGTCCCTTTACCTACAAGCAACTTGTTTAACTTATCAACTGAAATTCCTTGATATTGATTCAGCTTCAAAAACTGATAAACTTGTACGTTGTTGTTAAAGATTTTGTTAGTGTCCATCGCTTCCCTAGCTTGATTTAAACTAGCTGTATACCAAGTTACACCATTTGAAGTTTGGGGCTTCGGATTAAGTCTAAATTGAATATCTAAAGCTTGTTTTAAGCTGTAATTGCTAATGATTCTATCAATTTTACTGTCTTGCTTGTCCTCAATGTTATTGCTAGGTTTTAACTCACTAGGCACAAATTTTGTATTTTCTTTAACAACTGTTCTAATCCTTATTTTTTCTACGACGTCTTTTGGTTTATTGTTCAATAACTTATCTTTGTCGTTAAATAGCTTAATCAGCTCGTTGACAGCCTTTTGATAGTCTTTAGAAGTAAAACCACTAGACTTCAAAGAATCTTTACCAGTGTGCAATTTGAACGTTCTCCAAGAGCTTTTATCGATAACAATAGAGCTTGTGTTCATCTTTTTACCGTTAGCCTCTAATAATAGCTTAGCTAACGATAAGCATTCGATTTCGTTCATCTTAAAATTATCACTCACTGCAGTTCTCGCTTCTGTAATGGATAAAACTATTGCATTGTTATAACCTTGTACGCTTTCCTCAATAGGTCTACACGCCCACACATTTAATCTATCGACGAAAAAGTGAGGAATTTCATCTTCATTTAAATCTTCTCGATACTTGTAAATGTCATTTGTAGACAATGCTGTGTTTGCGTTTTTGATAACAATTTTATTAGGTTTATTATTGTGGTTATCTGATTTGGTGATGTAGTGTACAAAGCGATTTGCTTTTACTAGCTCTATACGCGCAGTAGTAAACAAGATTTTTGTCACTACTTTATATATTGGTTTGTTTGATTCGGGTTTCTTTGTCGGCTCAGGGTCTTTCGGTATAGGCTTATTTTCTGGTGGTATAGGTGTAGGCTTAGGTTCCGATTTGTATGCAGGTCTAACAAAATGAGTTACACCAAAATAACTATGCTTTATCTTTGCTGCAGGACTACCGACGTATGAGTTAGCGTTATTCCAGTTTTGATCTACACTATAAAAATAGTCTTTGGTTGATGGGCCGACAACAATACCCGTGTGACCCCAAGTATTCCAATTGTAGTTACCACCTGTCCATATAGCTATGTCACCTGGTTTAGGAATAAAGCTAGATGTTTTTCTATAAATTTTAAAACCCGCTGGATAGCGATACCACGCCATATCACGCGCGTTACCTGGTGTCTTAAAACCCCAATAACGATTAAAAATATAGTTCGGTAAATCCCAACACTGGCGACCGTAATAACCATCAACATCAACACCACTACCAATTAAACTTATCGCCCAATCAGCCACCTGTTTTGCCGTTGGTTTACCCGTTTTAGGCAGCGCCATGACATCACTTCACTTTCAAAAAATAAGCCGACACATAAAGTGTCGACTTACAAAAATTATTTACATTTGCGTCCATATAAGTAACATGCTAGCCAATTAGCCCAACTCATATAAACACCTCCTTAAGGGATTAACGCATTGATAGACGCTGTAATAACAACAATCATAACGATTGTTACCAACGCCCAAATAGCACCAACGAGCCACTTATTCAAAGCTAGCGTCTTACCTTCGTTGTTTTGAGCAACTTCGACTTGCGTTTGATAGCGCTCTTCAATACGATTCAAAATTTTAGTTTGTTCAAAGTTTTCATTAACAACTTTTTCTTGTTTGTCTTTGAGTTCTTTGTGTGATTCTTGTAATTCTTGATGACCATTCCTGTATTCCTTTCGCAGACTAACAACATGTGAGGCCGCTTCGTTTGCTGTCTGTTCTATACTATCAACACGTTCAGTCAAATCAGCAATTTCTTGTTTAATTTTCTTTATCTCATCCAAACAAACACCGCCTTAATAGATTTCGAGCAATCTTAATAAATGCCGTAGATAGCAGAAATATATGCGTCTGAATCGACCGCTTGAGCATCACCCGTTGCTTTTAAAGTCTTTTGTAAAACGATATGTGTATCGTCTTTGATTTGAATGACAACTTCATCAAGGTGGCCGTTTTTATAACCGTCGCCGGAACTTTGCATACCGATATGATTCATATAAATAGTGCTGCCGTTATTTGGAATGTTAACCCATTCAACTGCATGTCTATTAGTTGTGTAGCCTACTTCAATGATTAGTTTTCCAAAATCATGACAATTACCGTTCAATGTTGCGGTTTGTCCTTTAGTCAGCTTACCTGACCATAACTTAACCGGTACAGACGATACCCAACGCCCATGCAATTTGCCTTTATATTTTTCGATAGAATAGCCTGCACCGAGCATAGTCATCATACCGTTATCCGCGTCTTTCATAACCGCTTCAATGTACCCGTTCGCATTGTTAGAATTACGTGTCGGTATGTTTTGAGTTGTACTATTAAAGTAGTACACACCCGATTTTGTAATATTAGCAACATCATCAAGCACACCCGTTTTAACTCCAGTCACTTCATCTTTAATACGCTCTAATTCTTCAGTAGTTTCTCGTTTTAAAGTATCGATTTTTGAACTAATTGCATCAACATTATTATTAACAGTATTGAGCGCCTCGTTAAATTCACCTTTTGTCAGTAATTCACGCTCATTCGCGATGGATTGTATCAAATCTAGTTGCTGTTTTAACGCTTTTGCTAAAGTGGCATTTGCTTCTACTTGCGCTTCTGTGCCTGCAGCCTTCGTTTTCAATTCTTCTAAATACGTATTGATTTTTTCTTCTAATTCAGCAATTTTTTGTTGGTATTCGGTAAAGTATGATTCTGAATTAATCCCAAATTCAACCATATTTTTAAGTACCGTAATTTTGACTTCAAGTGTCGAATCTGTTTGCTCGCCACGCTTTAATTTGAAAAAGGCTTGTCTGTATTCACCCTCTGCTGTACTAGCTTGATGTGGGAATGTATATCTAAATACACCATTTACAGGATCTAATACGATAGCACCGCGAGTGTCGATGATTTTTTCACCATCTGGCTTAACGCCCTCGAATACAGGTGTAAGTCCATGTAGATTATAAGGTGTGCCATTTGACCACACTGTCACCGTTACTGTTTTAAGCCCACCATCACCAACACGCGTAACTAAATATTGTTGCTTTTCTTGTGAGGTACCTTGTTTTGTAATGTCATAAAATAAATCTTGATTTGCCATTGTTTAACCTTCTTTCTTATCCGTAAAAGTAGTAGTAATTTTTTAACAGTTCATGCATAATCACTTCGTGTCCAAACTCATTAGGATGCAATCCATCAACCATGTTTTTAACACGAAATGCCGGATTGTAAGGGTCTAACAAGTCTGTGTGATACGCATCAAAAACGGGTACATTAAGTTCTGAACATGCAAGCACTTGCGCATTTACATATGCTTCTAAATCAAGTCCTAGACTATTCTTATCGGTGTCTTTACGTCTAATTGTCGTGCCATTAACCGGCAATTGACGCGTTGCAGTCATCACAAGAATCTTAGCTTTAGGATTGTTAGATTTAATCAATTCAACTGTTTTACAAAACGCACCGTAAAACGTTTTTTCATTTGTTTTACTTGTTCCAATTTGAACACCTGACGAGCCGTTGTATAACCAATCGTCATCAGTACCTTGAATGATAACTAAATCCTTATTTCTGATTTTTGAAGCTTGTTCATAAATGGAATTAGCCTTGACTGTTGACATAGTCGCACCGCTTACCGCTTCATTCTGTACAGTAGCACCTAACTTTTCAGACAGGTATTTACCAAAGTTTTTATTTGATTTACTACCTTTTGCGACAGAATCACCAATAATCCCAATTTTTTTAACACTTTTGATTGTCTTTGACTTTTTAACAAAATCAGCAAAGATTGTACCGTTTTCAGTCACGATAAATCTATCATCATTAGCAGTCTTTTGAGATTGACTTTTAATTTGATTTAAATCTGCATCTAATCGTGATTTGAGTGATGTATGTCGCTCCCCTTTTAAATCACTTAAACTCTTTTCATAATCCTCTGTAATTGCAAGAGGGGACATTTCAGGCAACACAATTGCTCTGATTTCTTTTTGCAGTTGATCATATCGTTTAGTAAAAAGTGTATCAATCAAACTGTCCAAATATTTATTACTCGTTTTGCTTTTAATGTCGAGTAACTCAGTTAGTAACTTATCAATTTCTTTAAAATTACTTTCAACATCTTTTTTAAAATCACGAAACACATTAGATAACTTTAACTTCATTTCCAAACCTCCTAAAATTCTAAAATTTCATGTAAGCGTACTTTGTTTGCTTTGGTTGTCCTATTATGGTTGTCATTCGTACCAGTAACGACATTATCTTTTACTATGACTGTTTTTGTACAAAATTCATTCGCGGAATTTGTAGGGATTAGATGCACAATTTTTGTTGTACTATGAGCCGACACGTGATACTTAGGTACATATTGATAATGGTAGTTATCATCTTCAGTGTCAGAACGCCATACCAACACAATGCCATTTTGGCATTCGCTCACTTTTTTACTTAAATTTACAGTTTGAGTTGCGTTTGGCCATTTGTTGATGTTTGCTGCAATAACTGAACTGGATGCAGTTGCATTTGATAACCCTTTATCGTAAGCGTTTGAATTTGTTTTCAACTCATCAAGGCGACGCTTATCTTCAGCGGACATTAAGCCCGCTTTTTGAGTAGTCGCATTTGTGAGTGTATCAGGGTCGAACTGTTTTAAGCTGTCCAGTTTAGTTTTGTCTTGTGCGGACATCAAACCATTTTTCGATGGCGTTGCAACATCAATTGCATCCGCATTAAAGTTTTCTAGTTTTTGTTTTTGCTCGTCAGTTAATAACTTTGATTTATCTAAACCGTCAACAACATCAATGTGCGATCTAGCATAAACCTCTTCACCATCGTAAGTTAATGTTCTAGCCTTAGTAATTTCAGCCATTTATTACTTCACTTCCTTATAAAAAATAGACCCAAGTCTACTCGAGCCTACACCATTCAAATTATCTAATTTTATTTTGTCATCTTTCGACATCAAACCGTTTTTTGTTGTCGTCGCAACCGGTATAACATCAACATTTATCCCATCGCCATCAAGTGCAGTGACAAACGTCTTACCACCGTCGTTACTGATGGCTATGCCTTTGTCAGGTGTAAAGACAGTATTCAACAACTTATTTACCGACTTTATACCCTTCGAGTCAGCTCTTAACGCATTCCCCATGTCCAACACATTGTTAGCTGCTGACACAAACCCTTTTATCTTGTCTTTAGCTTCTCTAATGTCTGTAGAACTTCCACCGATGCTATTCGCAAGACTAACGCTATTGCTGACTTTCGAATTGTACCTATCCTGCTTTTTATAATCACCAAGCGTCGCATTTTGCTCATAAATCTTATTGTTAATATCTCGTTTAGTTTGTACTTCCACAATCCTAACAAAGTCAAAAACATCGATAATATCATCTTTAACAGGTACGAGGTCACCCACGACAGGAACCGCTTCAGCATATTCTTCTTGTAATGTGATAAAGTCTAATGTCAAAGATGTTTTTAATGAGTTATCAACAGTATTAATCATCTTGTTACGTAAAAACTCTTCATCTTTAATTCTGCCATCAATAATTGCGGGCGCTTCATAAATACCTATATCATCGGCTAATGGATGTTTGTAGATAAGTTGCATTGATGCTTCTTGAAATTTCACATTATCATCAAAGTTGCCATAACCACGAATGTAAGTATAAAACTCAGAAGAATCTTCTTCTAACTTAAAATTCAAAGCGTTAGTACCGTTTTCGATAAAATAGTCTGCTTTTTGAAAGACCTTTTTAGTTAAGATAAATGTTTTTGTCTTTGGAACATATTTAAATTCAAGATTATAGCGTTCTAGACCTTTTTGAAAGGTCTCAAGTACAGTGTCACCATCGCCCGCATTTTCAAATTTTAATGCTTTAACTTTAGCATCTAATTTGTATTTATATCCCGTCCCTTTAAAAACAGTTGAAAAGAAACGTTCAGCGGTAAAGCTACCAGTCAAATTGTCGTATATGCGTTTTGCTTTTAAATCGTCAATTTGTTTTTCTTTGCAATGCACAGTTACCCTTGTTGTTAATGAGTTTGATTCTTTAGAAACTAAAGCAACCGTATAGATTTTGTCATCATTTTGACCACCAACATTAGTGACTTGCCATTTTTTAGAAATCGTATTTACAATTTCTCTGTTACTTTCGTTTTCTGAAAAGCTAAATGTCAACTGACTTTCACCACTTATACGCTCTGTGAGTTCTGTTGGTACTTGCAGAAAATATGCTTCGCCTAATATATTACGTAATTTAATCATCTCTTTATCTACCTACTTACTATAAAATCGCATATCAAATTCGGCTTTTTTTACATTTTGGTTAAATCTAAATTCGTTAAAGCCAGGCAAGAAGACCGGTAACGCAATATTAGATTCATTAACAACCGAGCGACCGTTTTTAGTGATTCTTAAACCGTCATATTCTAAAACATCACCAGACTTAAATTCAACGCCACTCACACGCATTAAGTCACTTCCTGAAAGTGACCACTGAAAATCGTTTGTCGCTTTACCTATTGTTATTCTGACCTTTTTGTACATGTTAAATTGCTTGTTAGGGACTGTACCGTGATAGTAAACTTGACCCGCTTTAACATTATTAAAAATATACGTTTGTTTTGCAGTGTCATCAAAATCGATGTCATCATCAGACGCCCAAAAGCCATTGATTAGTTGCTTGTGCAAATCTAAACTTGTTTCAACTGATTCAGCAAACGGCAAATGTGTCGTAACAAATTCTAGTGATACATTACCGATGTTGTTTTTTTGTTCTGGTGTCAACACATTAGACAGTTTAACGAGATACCTTTTAGCGTTCACTTGAAGATTATCATCGTCAAAAATAGGTATACCATGATCATCTACTTGTTGATAATCAGTTGCCAAAGTGTTTTTAAATTTATAGTTTACTTTGTCGTGTCTACGCAATTCTTGAATATAAAACGGCTTTTCATCTTGTACTAGCTCATACAGCAAATTACGTTGTATTGCGTAATCTAGATTGTCATCAGCCACAAAGAACACGGGTACATGTATTTTACGTGAATGATACAAACTACTTACAAGATGCCTGCCGTGCATGCCTTCGTAATCTTGATAATCATCTTTCATTTCTATACTTTCTACAATTACGTCTTTAACAATCATTTTATAATCTTCTAAATGGTAGGAAGTACCATCTAGTTTCGTGATTTTAATGTCCATTTATGATACCTCCTACATTTCAAAGATTGAATGTTTTTCTGCCTGTTTATCGTTAACAATGCCGTAAATTGCATCATTGTCTAATCTCATTTCAATTCTTACCGTTTTCATTCTAGGGCTAGTTTCAAACGAATGTGTGTGTTGGATTTGTGTTGTGAGGTTTGCACTTAATCCTGATAATCCATTTAAACCACTTGTAGCATCAGATATGCTAGGCAAACTTAAAACTGGATTAAACGCTTTCGTTAATTGTCTAGCGACGTCGACAACGCTACCAACCGCATTTTGTCCCTCTTGATCAACACCAATTCCTAAACCTTGCATTGTGTACACACCAATCTGCTTAAAGACACGTGAAGGCGATTTGATACCTAATAAAGATTTCGCTTTATCAATAGCACCACTAACTGCGCCAGTTACCGCGTCAATTAAGGCACCTGCTGCATTTTTCACTCCGTTAACTAATCCCATTATGAGATTCCTACCAGCGTCCATAAATTCACCAACAAAATTGACTACCGCATTAAGCGAATCCTGTACTTTTTGTTTAATGGCATTGTAAAATTCTACCATTTTTGAAATTACAGTAGACACAATTTGACTGAATTTACTTGATACGACCGACCACATGTTCGATAAAATAGAGCTTAAAATGCTATACGCTTGTTGAATTTTTGTTGAAATCCATCTATAAACTTCACTAAATTTTTGACTTACAGTAGATGAGATTCTACTTAAAATTGAAGCGAAGAAACTGTATATAGCATTCCAAATTGTTGTTACAAATGAATTTATAGCATTTAAAACAGTTGTGATAACAGTTACTAATGTGTTCCAAACAGTTGTTGCTACCGAAACAACGGTGTTCCATATCGTTTGTAAAAAGCTTAAAATCGCATTCCATACCGTTTGTTGAATAGTTAGTATCGTAGTGATAACAGTTACAATAACAGTCACAAGCAAATTCCAAATCGTTGTTGCAATCACGATTAACGTATTCCATAAAGTTGATAAAAACGTTAGTATATTTTGCCATGTTGTCGTTAACCACGTTTGTATACTTATAACAATATTCACGATTGTTGTAAGTAATAATTGCCATAAAACAGATGCTATCGTTGCTAAAGTTGTCCACAGATTTATAAAGAAATCTTTAATTGAATTCCATAAATTGATGATGAAATTTCTAAAGGCCTCGTTTTTGTTCCACAAAATAACGAAAATCGCAATTAATGCGATAATTGCACCGATAACTAATCCGATTGGAGAAGTTAAAAACCCGATTGCAGCACCAAGCAACGGTAATAACCTTGCTACTAAACCAATAGGACCGCTTAATAAAGAAAACGCTTTACCTAATAATGGCAATACGCCTCTTAAGAACCCTAATTTTGATATTAAAGGAGCTAAATACGAAACAATGCCCGATAAAACAGGATACCAAGTCATTAAGACACCACCAAATGTAATTGCTAAACCAATGATTTGAGCAACGATTGGATGCGTCTCGAATAATTTTGCAACAAAACCGGCAATTGCATTGACAACATTCAGTACAACGCTCGCAATAGGTGCCATCGCTGTACCAAAATTAACCAACACCATTATGATGTTGCCAATCAAGCTCATGATTGTCGGGCCATTTTGTTGAACATAGTCGATAAACTTTTTAAATCCATCTGACTGAGCAACTTGCTCCGACCATGCACGGAACTTACTAGCCATTTGTGCTAACGCTTCAAAGATAGTTTGCGAATTTGAGCCGAAAGCTTTGAATAGATTAAAGATACCTAAAAATGTATCACCGAAAATTTTACCTATAATCGGTAAATTCACTTTCACATAATCGATAAATTTTTGAATACCATTTTGAGTTGAGACTTTGTTTGCCCATTTTTGGAATGATGCACCCATGTTATTCAATCCGTTTGCTACAAACTCAAAAAGTGGCGTAAATTGCGTTAGTATATTAACGAACCCATCACCAAAACGGCCTGCTGCACTCAATAAACTTGAAAAGACTTTAACACCTGACGTATTCATAGATTCAAAAGCTTTTTTAGCTGTACTAGATGATGTCACCCATTTCTTAAAACTTTGCGCGCTAGAATTTACAGCTTCTGAAACACCTTTTAAAAATGGAGTTAAGTTTTTTAAAGTGGTTTGTACACCATTCAAAGCTGATGATAAAGCACCAAAAATCGAATCAGCATTCAATCTAATGATTTTCTGCCACTCGCTTGTTACACCTTTAAGACTACGCTTGTATGCATAAGTTGCAGCACTTGCTTGCAATGTGCCGGCTTCTAGCATTTTAATAGCTGATGTAGCCATCGCACCAAATCCAACTACGCCAGCCCCTGCAATAGCAAAAGAACCCGCTAAACCGATAGCACCGCCACCGATGACAGCTAAAGCATTACCTACCGCCATAATCGCAGGCACTAAACTTGCGATTATTGGAATCAACGCACTAAATGATGACAGCAACGTGCCTTGAATCATATTAGCGCCAATAGTTCCAAATGTTCGGATTGATTTAGCGATACGATCCATATGCGCTACGAATTCATCACTTTGTTTGTTGAGGTAATCTAACATTTTAGAAAAAGGATTTTTTGAACCTTTTCCATCTACATCGACTCGAACTTTTCTTCGATTCGGTATGCTTCGTAGCAATGCTTTAAATAGTCTAATCTTGTTATTAGCAACACTGTTTTTAACTTCTAATTCTGTATTGACTGTTTTACCGTCTAATTTGTTGATTTCAGCTTTTGTTTTATTGAATTTGGATACAAAAAGTCTATCTTGTAAATCGATAGCTGTTTTAACTGATTTATTATCTAAAAATTGTAAGGCTTTTTCATAATTTTTTAGTTTAGTTTCAGCTATTTTTGTGCTTGCGTCTATTGTGGCATTTGCTTTTTTGCCGTCAATTCTTTCCAAAGCTAATTCCGCTTGTTTAACTTTTTCTTTAATTAGCTTGTCATCAGCTTTCAATTCAACATCTTTAATCCTAGCTATTGTTTTTTCATACCGTTGTAACGTTTGAATAGCCGTTTTGATAGCTTTTTTAAACTTACCTGTATTCGCTTTTAAATCCGCTGAAACAGTATAATCTTTGTTAGACAATCATTGCACCTCCTCGCTATTTAATACTGTTGTTAATCTCTGCTATGGCTTTGAAGAAATTGTTATTTTCAGGTTCCACTTCTTCAAGTTCATCTGTAAACACAATCTCTTTACCATCAAGCAATCGATTGTAATTAACCTCATAATCCAATATGTCATTTGGACTTTTGAACCTGTATACTTCTTTCGGTTCCTTTTCGGTCCCTTCATTCTTTGTTGCAGCTGCATCACGTATCGCAAACGCTAACTTGTAACGCTCATATTCTTCTTTCAAAACATCAAATCGTAATGCATACATGCGATAGTTAAACTCAGTCAAAGTCATTTCATTGATTTCTTTTAAACTGGTCATTTTCAAATCTGACATGCACGCGATTACAATTCTGCTGTATGTTATTGTTCTTCTGTCACTGTCTCCGCTTCCTCGTCTTTCAAGTGATCCTGTACTAGGTCTTGGGTCAATGGTCGCTCCCCCAAAAAGTCAATAATAGCTTGACCGAACTTCTTGAACGAACCATATTCATCACGCGCATTGATTAATACTTCTTCAAGCTCTTCGTCTGTTTTCGGACGTCCTTTTTGTCCTGAAGTAGCAGCGTTGACAACTTTTGCTAAAGCGATAATATTTCCTTTTTCTAACTTAGGAATTAACATTGATAGTCCTTCGCCTAAATTGATTTTTTCAACATTCAAGCCTAACGATTTGTCAATTGCAGTTAATTGACCTAATCCAAACTTCAATTCTAATCCGTGCTTTCCATTTTTTACTGTAATCATTTAAATAGCCTCCATAGTTTAAAAAATTAATAAAAAAACGGGCGATTTAGCCCGTTGATTATTCTGCTGAAATACTAACTGATTTTGCGTTGGGTACTGCTTGCACATTCGATGGTTTAGCGACGCCTGACACCATGTCATCTCTTGAATCTTCCATGTCCTCAGTATCGACTGTAGGTTGTGGAATGTTTTGAGTAACTTCTGTTGCAGCGTCGTCTTTAGTTGTGTTGTGGAATCGATATCCTGCGAGTTCAAGTTTCGTTTTAATCGTTTCAGGGATTGTCGCAAATCCGCGTTGGTATTTACCGAAAACATTAAATTCTGTTTCGTACTCATCAACGCCTTTTACTTCGCCTTTAGATTCAAATTTCTTGAATTTACCTTGATAATATTTCGCTTTGAACTTACCGGCGTTTACGCCCTTACCTTCCACTTTGCTTTCAATTTCCCACGCTTCATAAATGATACCGTCACGCACAGCATCCTCAACTTCATCAGCAAAACTATCACGATAGTCCATTTTAGCTGTGGCCGAAATGGTATTTTCAAGTGATCCACCAGTTGAGTAAGAATCGTCCATCGTATCTTCATTTTCAGAATCCGCTTCAAGTGACACGCTATACTCAGTTAAAAACATCATCTTTTTAGCGTCTACTTTTTGACCGGCGATTCTAAATAAAAACAATCTATCTTTACTGTCTTTTTTAGCCATACATTATGACCTCCTTGTTAAAATAACTTGTAGGTAGCGATAAACACTGTGTGTAGTAGTTGCCTATCGCTATTTTCTACATCATTTAATGTCTTAATATCCATGTCATCAATCATTAGTTGATAACCTTCTACGCTATCGATATTAGAGAACTCAGTATCGACCGAATACACAATACTGTCATGTCGTCCTCTATCGTCTGCATAAGTCCAAAAGTCAATTGTGGCGGTTAATTCACCGCCGAAATTATCCATATTGTACTTAGTTTTGTTTATATCTACATTTCTAACAACAAAAAAGGGATATGAGATTTGAGTGTTCAATTCTTTAAAATCAATAACATCAAATCCGTATCCCTCTAAAGCAGAATAAATATAGTCAAACAAAGCTTGTTGCGCTGTGGATTTTAACATGTAACACCTCGCTAACCATTCAACAACCGTCTTAAATCTTCAAGCGTTGATTTTTTCAATGTTTGATAAGTTGGAAACATAAATGGTGCCGCTTCCATGTATCGTGTACCAAATTCAAGGAAGCCGCTGTAATGGGCGGTAGAAATAACACGATAGTGTAGTTCTCCCACTTTTTTTACTTCTATTGACCTAGCTAGATTACCAGTCCAATAACCCTTATTCATCACTTTTTTAGCATTAGATACTGCAATTCCAATACCTTCAATAGCATTGTTTTTTAGAATCTCATCAACATCATCATCTATGTCATCGTACATTTCTTCTAGGTGACTCATTAAACCCTTAAACCCTCTAGATTGCATTAAAAAAGCACCTCGCTTATAAAAAGTGAAGTGCTATGATCGTACACACGGATATCCATGACTTTGTATTTTCTGCCTTTTAACAAGACGTGTGTTGGTTCGAATTTTAATTGTTTAGGCAAACGCACTACCGATACATCTTTAGCCATTTCGCCAAATTCGAGCTGAGTACGCTCTCTCGACAATCTATTAACATTACACGGTATTTTTGTATATGTTTTGTGAGTGGCTTCTTTCTTTTTGGTCAAAGGATTATATTTACTTCGCTCTTCAACGACAAGGTCGACTCGTTCTGAATACCTCAATAGAAATTCACGCTCCCTCGCTCACTTGAATCAAGCTTAGGATACAAAGCATCAATAATACCTTGATATTCTTCAAAATCATTACGCTCAAAACTATTACTACGACCGTCTTGCGAATCTGTAGACATACCTTCTGCACCGATACGATTGTACCGTTTTGTTGAAACTTCAACGACTATAAATCGTAACCTGTCAGGAATGCTAATTGTGTCTACCGGCAATCTCGATAACAATTCAGCAGCAACATTGTCGATGATAGAATTTAGCTGTTTATCTTGCTCGCTATCATTCAATCCTATACGACTTTTAACGTCGTCTAAGTAACTCATCTTAATCACCACTATTCAACTGTAATAGTGATTTGTGCTGTTTTATTACTACCATCTTTTGTCGTCGCTGTAATTACCGCTTCACCAGTTTGTAATGCATTAATCACTCCTGTGTTTTCATCAACAGATACGGTTTCAGGTGCATTAGATGCATAACTTAACGATTTATCAGTTGCTGTGGATGGCGATATATTAGGTTCTAATTGTTCATTTGTACCATTGGTAATAGTTTTACTTTCAGGCACAAAGCTAATGCTCGTGATTAAGATTGAGTTTGTAGTAAATTCAGGTACATCAACTTTTTCTGATTCTTTACCATTTTCCTCAAAAGCAACTTGATAAATCCCTTCTGGGTAAGTTGTAGCAGGATCCAAACCAGAAACACTCACAGTTAAACGTCCTTCACCTTCTTTAGAATCAATAACTTCGCCATTTGTGTATAATTTTAATTTTTTAACCATTTTAGATACCTCCAATTATTCCGATTGCCCCTATTCCGCAGAAATGTTAATCGACCTAGAATTAGGCGTCACTTCCACGTTTTGGGGTTTACGAGGGTAAATTTACCGCGTCGTCCGCTTTGATAGACACTTTAATAACCGCGTCGATGTTTTCTGGGAACATTGAAATAGCCGACGCATAAATAGTGTCTGATGTTAAACGTTGTGGTTGAATGTCATGTAACACACCAACAAAACCAGTCGCATCAGTTGCAAAAGCAAATGCACGTGCTAACTCACCGCGTGGATTAGCATATGCCACGTTTAAGTTTTCAGCCACTGTCATCCACACTTCGCCTTGTGGCACGTCTGCAAACTCTACAATCTTAACGCCTACATAAGGTGTTAAGAGGTTCACACCGAATTGCGCACCTGTTGAGTTAATAAAGCCGTTTGCTAAATACTCAGCAGTATCATTTGGATTTACGAAAGCGATAGGTGTAATCTCGTCGTCTAATAACACAGACAAGTTTGCACGTCCTTTAGATAAAGCACCTTGTAAGTTTTTAGCGCTTAACTTTGCTTTGTTTGTACGTTTTTCATTTTCAATTGCTGATTTTAGCGTTCCGAAAAATTTAGCACGGAATTTTTTCTGAACATACTTAATCATCTCGTTGTCAGTTTGATTAATAGCTAAATCATAACCGTGCGCTTGAATTGCTTCTGCCGATGTCGATTTACGATATTTAGCAAACTGTAATTCAGTAATATCAACTTGTTCACGCGTCACTTTTGTTAACGGAATTACGTCACCTTCTGCTACATCTCCGTTTGGTTTTTCAGAATCTTCTACTTTGAATCGATATTGTTTAAGCGCTGAGCCGACGTTCATAGGGATTTTGTTTTGAATCGCTAAAGCTTCAAATAATTTGGTTAATCCCACACCTAACTTATTAGCAAAATCGATAGACTTCGCCTTTCCTAATGCTTCCACATTAATTAAATTGTTTTCTACTGGCATAAATATTTACCTCCATTTTTAGTTGAATAAATGCATGTTTTGTGCGATAGCACTTTGTCGTTCGCTATCGTCTTTAATCGCAAGAATTTCATCCCGACTCAATCCTGACTTACTGAAAGATTTAGGCGAATTTTGTCGTAATGTTTCTTGCACTTTCTTTTGAACCATTTCATCAAGAATCTTTGTAAGGTTGTCAACGTTGTTTTTTGTCGTTTCAGCGCTATCAGACACAACAATGTCTAACAACTCATCACTCACGTCGATATCCTTGTCTTTGAACATCACACGGGCTTCTGAACGCATCTCATTCATAGCCTTTTCAGCACGCAATTGATTCAATTCTGCTTCTAGCTTTTCGCGTTCATATTCGGCCTTTTGATCCTTGTTCATTTTTGCTAATTTAGCAGCTTCTTCGGCCTTTTCTTTCGCATACTCATCTGCTTTTTTCTTCTCTTGAGCCACACGACGTTCAATGATTTCATCGACTTTCTTTTGTTGCTCGGCTGTGAAAGTTACTTCATCTTTTTTGTTCTGTTCTTCATTTTCAGTATTTTTGTTAGCACCTTCGTCGTCCGCTTCCTCTTCCGAAAAGAACTGTAAATTAAACTTAAGTTTATTTTCTTTCATGAGATATACCTCCATTTTAAGTCTGTCGACTGCTATCCATGCACCTTTTAACGCCGTGAGCACGTTTTGGGCAATAAAAAAAGCCACTGCAGCACAGTAGCTTAAAAATGCGTATAAAAATAGCACCTCAACCATTATTATCGGTTAGGTGCTTAATCTAAAATTTCAATTGATTTAATTTGGCTTTCATCAAAATCATATAATAGTTTGCCACTATCTAAATGTATAGAATCTTCTCCACTTTCATTATCCATTTCATCATCGTAACCAGCGGCTCTCCCGATGAATATTTTTCCGTTAGTTAACTCTATCTTTACTTTTTTTCCTACATATGTCCATAGTTTCATCGCTTTTCACCCTTTCCGTTCGGTATTATATGACTTCCAGTTTTCGAGTAGTGTACCGTTCCTCGTTTTGTTTCTATAAATTCACCGTCAATATAATCTTTACCGATAATCTTACCAAAATCAATAATTTCTTTATTTTTCCAGTTCCCAAAGTCATCCGCGATTAAACTACCTTTACCCGCTTTTTGATGTATTAATGAATTTAATTCACTGTTATCTAATAGCGTATAACTTGGTATTGCCTTACCTTTTTGTAAATTCTTTTTCTTATAATCTTCATACAATTGATGACCTAATTGGTGTCGATTCTGCTTTTCAACGTTCAATTCAACTTTTATTTTACCACTATCAATGGCATCCGTCATTTCTTTTTTAGCTAAAAGTTGTGTCGTTTCCTCTTCGTCTAACTTATACTTACCTTTACGTTTTTTAAAAAAGTCGTCACGCCAATTGCCCAAACGTGGTATCGTCGTGCTTCGACAATGTGGATGCATAGGAGGAGCGTTAACACCTGGTGTCATGTCCTTGACTTTGTATACTTTCTTATCATGATGACGACACACTTTAGATGTCTTTTCATCACGTTTCGCAACAAATTCATATTCACCATCTTCGCCGAGCGTTTCAAGGTATGACAGCTTTTGTGCTTCCGTTTGCACACGTGCTGATTCAGTAACAAGTAAACGTTTAGCATCATGTGTTGTAGCACCTGTTTTCTTTTTGAAGTCAGCAACGTATTCGTTCGGGTGTCGACCTCTGTTAACAACATTTGTTGCAACTCGTTCGACTTCCTTGCGCACTAGATCCATATCGTCCCACAAGCGTTCTGACCATGTAACACCTTTGAAGTTACCATTAACAACTGCCTTAATCTTCTTGTCAGTAACATTGATGTCAGTACCTAAAATGCCTGATTGTCGCTCTACTTCTCTATCAATAGCTTTAACCAACGACTTTTCTATGTGGTTTTCTACTTTGATACTTGCTTCGGTCACTAACAAATCAAGATTCTGCTTTAACAACTTCTCGCGCGATACATACATCTTAGTATTGTACTTTTTAAGTTGCTTATTTGCTTCTTTGCTAAAGTCCTTGTTTTTAACCAACACTTTAGCTTTGTTCTGAAAAGCGACGACATCAAATTCATCAACGATCTTCTTAGCTTCGGCAATCGTAAGACCTTCAGCGGTCGCGTATTTAGCGTAAAATGCAAGTAGTTCCTTTGCAATCTCAGCATACATCAATGTGACTATACGTTGTAATTCAGCCGCTGCCTTTGCATCTTCTATCAATTCACTGTTTATAGTATTTTGCGCACGCTCTAACCAGTAATCGAGTGAATCAGACATTAGAATCATCTACATTCGCATGATTTTCAAAAGCTTCACCGTAACCACGCTTATCAGCCTGCTTTTCTCGTTGTACTTCTTCTTCGTGCATTTTTTCGAGTTCCTCTTTAGGATTATCAATAAAGTCTAACAAACTCAAACGTGTGCTTTCAGATACACCACCACTAAGCGCGTTAAACGCATTGATAGATTCCATCATAGACTTTGGTAAGTTAGGCGTAAACGTAATTGTTAGATCTGCGTAATTATGTTGCTTTAATCCCGTCAAATTAACATTGTTCAATAACAACTTATACCGCTTCATCAATCCTTTTTTAAACAATCGCTCTTTAATCGCTCTGACTTGTTCAAGACCGAATAGCTTGTATTTCATAGCTTCTCCGGATTGAACACCACTAAACTGTTCGTCATTCAAATCAGGCGTATTTGTATACTTGTGAATGTCGTTTTGCAATCGCTTCTTATACGCTTCAACGCCAGCAACATCATACTGCTTATAAACATACTTAACTTCTGCCTTACCTTCTGAGCCATTCGCGTTTGTACCGGGCTGTAAATGAATCATATTCGCGTCTCTAAACGCTTTTGCATCTTCTCCGTCTAAATCTACATTACCGATAATGGCAAGCATAGCATCGTTTAAATCAGTCATGTAGTTAGCTGTATCAGACTGCGCACTATCGTACAAATCAATTAAAGTAATAACATTCTCAAAGTCACCTTGTTTAAACTGGTCATTTAGATATTCGATGATTGGCACATCATTGTAGTAATGTTCTACTTCTTCTACACGATGATATGTGCCACCTTTAATTTCAATATAGTAAATTTTATCTGTCGTATATACTTCGACATGCTGAACTGGTACTTTGTCCTTATCTTGCTTTTCAAAGTACCTCACGCCTGCAACGACTTTTTTATCTAACGTTTGGTCATATACTACAAAAGTGCTTTTAGGATCTAACACTTTGAATGTGTCTTTATCTTCAAAATCACGATATACAATCTCATAAGCGCGTCCATAAATAGACAAATTCAACGCTAAATCACTGTTAACCTCATCAGCGTCATTCAAATCGTTCAGCTCAATGATTTTGTCGTTCGTTTGATTGTCCTGATGTGTAATTGTTATAGGGTTTCCTGTGAGATAACCAACGATAAAACGTGACACGTACTTCGCGTAATTATGTACTGCTCTGTGGTCAGCCTTGTCCCCATATTTTTGCAATCGACGTTCACCAGCTAGAATGTCAGTATTTCTATTCAAGTAATAAGCTTCTAGCATCTCTAAACGTGGCACTTGTTCAACTTGATGTCTGCTGATGAAGTTTCTGAGGCTTTCCTCTTTTAATAATTCCGCTAAATCGCTGACAACAAAGTCATCGTTAGCAAGAGGTGAAAACTTTGTATTAATGTTATTGATTGTATATACAGTCATTGTTAGCCTCCTTAAAATAAGCTTTTAATCTTACGTAATGTATTTTTGTCTTTTTTCTGATGCTTTTTCTGTATGGTTAATGCTTCAACTGCGTATCTTAATGCATCAATGCAGTGATTATAAGTGTCAACAGGTTCGTTGTAATATTCATCCGTATTTTTGTCTTTTTTCCAAGTATAATTGTCAAATTCCTCAATTGTTTTATAACAACGTTCGTCGATAACAATGTCAAATTGACTAATAAATTGAATACCTGCCATGACGCTGTCTTTCCCTTTCATCGCTGGCACAATTCTATCTATACCGTTTGCTTTGATTTCCATAATGCTTTTTTGTTCAGCCGAATCAGCCGTTATTTTTTCTTTCGAGTAACCTAAGTCATTGATAACTTGTGCAATCTCGTTATTTAGCATCCCTTTTTTAACATATTCCGACATGACATAAAGCTTTTTGTTATCGCTGTCTATTTTCACGTGAATAAAAGCACTAGGATCATTGACATATCCAAAGTCTAAACCGAAATACGAAGGTAAATGACCTACTTCTTTATCGCTAATTATTCGCTTTTCATACTTAGGGAACACCAACTTATCAAGTGTTGCGAATTCGCCTAACGCATATATTTTGTAATATGCCGGATTCCGTGTTGCTAGCATCTCTAAATTTTCACGTGTCATATCGTCTAAAAACTTATTGTCTTTGTAACTCGATTGTCTAATCAATACGCCTTTCATCGGTTTACCATGTTCAAAAAAATATTTGTATACCCAATTCAACTTAGACACAGGGTTGAACATTAAAAAGATTTGTTTCAGTTTGTGTTTACGCTCTCTCAAACGTAAAGTCAGCTGTGTGTAATCATTTAACGTAAACTCAGATGCTTCTTCCATAACTATATCTGACACTCCTTTTATCGATTTGATTTTTTCTGGATTATCTAATCCCTTAAACAAAAAAACTGCGCCATTTGGAAGTTCGACTTTGTTATCTGTCTTATTCCATAGGCACATGTCCCAGATACCATAATTGATTAAACATTCTTTCACATCTTCAAACAAACTGTCTTTGATTGTCGACTGCACTTTTCTCAGCCACAAAATACGTCTTGGATATTCCCAGTCTTTCAAAGCTTTCAGTACAACTTTTTGAATAACGCCATGTGATTTACCACTTGAACCGCCACCATAATGGACTTCAGTAAAGTAATCGTAATTGAACAGTATTTCGAATATATTTTTGTTGAACACTTTTGACGGCTGCTTAAAGTTCAAACTAACTTTCGTCATCGTAATCACCAATGTTTATTTCGATATTCTTTTGTGTGATCTCTTTTTTATCAATATACGCACCATGTACTTTTAAGATATGGTCTATTGACCGCTGTCGCTCTTCTACATTAGGCGTGATAGTGTAAGTCACTTCTCTATCTACTTCACCACTTAGATGGTCATATCGCTTCGTATAAGCTGTCTGTGGTTCTCCTCGCGCAATTGATGCGGATAATGCTAAAGCTTCCGTTATACTCATTAGGCTTTCTACTTGAGCCTGCTCGATACGCTCTTTAACGTACTGCTTTATTGTAGTATTTTGTAGTAACTTCGTCGCGTTAGTATTTGCTTTGTTTTTAGAATAGCCCGCCTTGATATACGCTTGCGTTGCGTTACCACTTTTAATGTATTCATCTGCAAATCTTTGTTGTTTTATGCTTAACTTCATCTCATATATCACCACTCTCGCGCTAATTGCATAATAGTATTAAAAAGACGCCACACAATGTGCAGCGCCTAATGATTTTGTTTTGATGTTTTATTTGAGTTGTACACTCATATCAACCACATTCAATGTAGCTCATATCAGCACACAAAAGACGCCTCTCAGGCGCCTTAACGTTCTTTTAATATCAATAAAGGAGTATGGGAATCAACAAAACCGAAAGAATCATCGTCGTACATTTCTGCACACTATTAATATAATGTAATTCGTCAATATCGTAAATAACGTTAAAGTACCTTACTTTTATGTGACGTTTTAAACTCTATTCTTTTCATCAGCTCAGAATGTTTGTTTTTAATATACTGTTCAGAGTATCCTAGAGACTCAGCAATGTCTGCTAACTTATACCCTTTAATAAACCTTAATTTCAGTATCTTGTGTTCTAATCCCTCAAATTTATCAATAACATCAAGAATCTTTTTCTGTCTTGTTTTTAAAGTTTGCAACCTCTCATTGATCACGTTGATTTCATCGACCACATTATCTGTTTGCTTGATACGTGATAAAAAGTCGTGCTTTTTACCCAATCTAGCCTTATCGTTGACGCTGACTGCTCCCCAGTTCTCGATTTCATCGTTACAAATGTCTTTTCTAAGTTTTAAACTTTCTATTTCTAATTTATTAGTTCTATACATCTCAATCAATTCAATCATTTACTCACGCTCCTTGATTCTGTCACGCAACAATTCAACCTCATACCCTTTAGCTTTCAAATCACCTTTCAAATTAGCGTTCTCGATCATGCTACCAACGAGTAAGAGCGATACAAAGATAAGCATAATAACCAACCACACCATTACCCACTCACCTCCGCACGTATATCGTTTAAATCGATATGATCATATTCATTAAATGCGTCTACGTCATCGTTAGCTGTTAGTATGATGGTTGCTTGTTCCGTTAGGTACGTACCTAACTCATATAACGCCAATGTGATTAATAAGTTGATTGTTCGTTTAATCATTCTGTTTCCTCCTTATTAAGCCCAATCCGGCATATTGCATGCAATAACTTGCTGTTTAACTTTAGGGCTCTCATACTTCTTAATCGCTTCCTCTTTACTTTCTGCTTCCACAACCTCAAAAGACTGATTCTCTCTGGCTTTAGTTGCTTCTGTGAAAGTTTGACCTGTGCTATCTGTGAATGTTGTAATTAGGTATTGTGTCATTCTTTTAAAGCCCTCACTATTATTTCTAATTTTTCAATTAGTATTAAAAATAGCATTACTATTAAAACTGCTAACATATCTTTTGCAGCAAAAAAACTTGCGAGCAATATTAAAATGATAAAAATCATTAATTTGTATACAATGCTGCGTTCATAATTGCCGAAAATATATTTATCGGCAAAATAGCTTAATACAACCAATCCTATCCCTGCTATCAGTAAAACAACCACGTCATTCATTTCTTTAGCACCTCTTTTATTTTGGTTAATATATCTTTAGAATCCGCTTGACCCGAACCCTTTTTCTCCTCTTGCTGACTCACTTGTAAATTCCTCCACTTGTTCTAGCTCTGGTGTAATGATAGGCACAATAACTAGCTGTGCTAGTCGGTCACCTTTGTTAATTTGATATACTGGGAAATCTTTATATAAATCATCATCAATTATTCTCCCATCTACACCATAAACTCCGCTGTATAATCTGTCTGCATGGTCGAATAAATCATCATATGGGTCTTCATAGACATAATCATTCTTAATATTAATCTGCATATGACCTTGATATCCTGCGTCAATCTTTCCCGTCTCAATCACTAAATGCGTTTTACTACTCACACTACTACGGCTAGTTAATAACCCCACATATCCTTTTGGAATGTTTACTGCGATGTCAGTAGCAATTAACGCTTTCTCTTGCGGTTCCAACACCACTGTTTCGGCTGCATAGATGTCGAATCCTGCATCAGTATCGTGCTCACGTTTTGGCATTGTCGCGTTCTCTGATAATAGTTTGATTTGTAGTGTATTAATCATTGTTTGTGTCCTCCATATTATTTTCTAATCTTTCAAGCGCGCCTAAATAAATTAAGCCAACCATTTCAAACTCTTCTCGTGTTAATACTGGTGTAACTCTCTTTGCTATCGTTAAAAGTTCTCTAGTTTCTGCTAGGCTTATCTCCATTTCACTCGTCCTCCTGTAATTTATTTAAATGCGCTTTAATTTCCTCTGTTGTATGTCCGTTATCCGGTATCCACGCTAATGTTCCATATCCGTTAAATTTACACAAGGTTTTTCGATTCGCTATAAACCACTCTGCTGCTGCGCGTAATACTTCTTCAGTGGCTACACGTCTGTTATCAATATCCATCATTGAATCTTTATTGATCTTTGCCATGTAAATGTCTTTCGATATGCATGCCACTACTAATTTTATGTTTTCAATTTTCATTTCATTCTCTCCTTTTATCTTTTTAAGTCCTCAATAAAATTAAGCACTCTATCGATGTCTATCTGCTTGCTTTCTGATTTACGTTTGTTTAGCCAAAAATCAAGTTCATGCCACCAATCATCGTTTTGATTCTTTTCTTCTAGCAATGCGTCACGTTCTGACATGATTTCAAACATTTACTTGTCCTCCATAATTTTATTTAATCTCTGTTGCACTCTGTCGTAATAAGGATTGTCCGACCATACTTTTTTGTGGTGTAAGTGAGCGTTGAACAAATCAACTACATCGTCTAATTTGCGTTTTAGATCGTCTCGTTCCTCCCCAAAGCTTTCTCTCCAGTTGCATACAGAAGCAATGTGGTACATTACATCTTGTAAATTATCCAATATTTCACCATCTTCATCGATATAACTTTCGAATTCTCGATACTCTGTTGAATTGCTCCCCTCAAAAGTAGCGCCAAAACCATTTTTAATACATTGAAATTTAAAGTCATATCCTGCATAATTTACGTGACATTCCAATTCGTCATTCTCATTTTTATAGATTTTAATCATCATCGTTCCTCCTTTAACAATTTTTTGTTTTCGTAAATATTCCCAACAACCTCTAAAAGTTCTATTTTCTCGAATAAATCTTCCACATAGATATCCCACTCAATAATTGTTTTAGCTTCTTCAATTCGAACTACACCATATTCTTCATCCATGTCGTCCCACACAATATCACCTTGGTACACCTCGACAGTATGCTTGTCAGTCAATCCTGTCGACTGCATAAGTTCATAATTAAATATTTGATGTAAGGAGCTTGCTAATGCTACTAGAATTTCCGACCCGTTAATTTGAATGGTTAGTTCATCAGGGCTATACATTTCATTCCTTCTTTTATCCCATGCTCTAAATTTGGGTATCATCTCATACACTCCTTATTTCGTTTTACATCACGTCTATCAACTAACATGGTCACGCGGTTGTGGCTGACATTAACCACAAACCCTTTTACACCACGTTTTCTTAATTCTCGTTGTAATTCTGTCGGTGATTTACCTGCTGTGTTGTATTTATATTTCGCACGTTTAACATTGCTTAAATCACGACGGGATGTACTCATTCGCATCACCTAGCCACTCAGGCCACTTCGTTGTCTGCATAATGTGCGGATAATTATCTTCTACAAAAGTCACATTTAGCTCACGTTCAATCATTTCGTTTGGCGGCAATTTATTCAGTGATGAAAAATGGAAGTGATCATTATCATCATTTTGTATAAACCACGCACCATAAGCTTCACGCGTTAAAACATCACACTGTACCACAAGCCCGTTCATACCTCTTATTAGCATGTTAAATAATAAGAATGGTATTGTTCTATCACTTAATTCTTCAGCAGTATAGAAGTAAAATGACGGCATATATTCAAGAGGTGAGTGTTTCATTCTGTCGTCATCCCATTTTTGAATTAAGATACCTCCAGTTCCTGCCGCAGGTTCGTAATACGTACCATCTTCGCTACTAACGAATGATGAAAGTAACTTTGAAATTGACTTAGGTGTGAAGTCTTGCTTTTTCTTTTTTCGATCTGCATGTTCGTCTTGAAAGTACTCATGGAACCAATCGAATGTAACGTCATATTTGAATAATTCTAGAAATTGTTTAAACACTTTGTCTCGTTCATCTCTATCACCACACAAGATGTCCATTAGTATTTTGGGCGCTTGATAACTATCTTTTGTGTTTAATATTTTGTTGATCTCATTCGTAACGTTCATTTTTTATACTCCATTTCTTTGTCGTCCCAAAATTTGATAGCGAAGTTTATGCTTTCTTTCGCCTTTTTTAAATCTTTAACTCCATTTTTAAAAGGTGCTCTAATGATGTATTTGATCGCGTTATAAATTTGTGCTGAAACAATCGATTGTTTGTATCTTTTTACAATCATGTTTATAACCTTGATGGCTTCAGTACCATTTTCAAACATATAGTGATGAGGTCTCTTTACCTCTGAATGTGTCGCAATTTTTGTGTTGCTAGGCACTTTGTACCATTCTGTGTTTGCATTTATAACAGTGCAGGTACCATTTTTAAAATCAACTTGCGCTTTGCTACCTTTTTCATACACATCGATAACCTCTCCATTTTCAAAACACGGTTCATAAACCCATTTTTCGTCATCTTCATCACGCACGCGTTGTACTCCACGAACAATCTGTACTTTATCACCAATTTTCAAATCTTTAATTTCCATGTCGTTTTCCTCCCACCGGCGTACTGACAGCCTTATCGACTGACCATCCTAAATTGATTACTCTGTTATATACGTGTCTGCGTTCTACGTTGTTTTTATGCATCTGTTGTACTTGCTCATCAGTTAGTATGATACGTCTGTCTATATTTCTAATTTTCACGACCATGTCACCTTGCTTTTTAGATATAGATAAAAGTCGCTCGGCTCAACGTGTTGCGGGTACTTTTCTAAATGACTTCGGTCGACTCTCTCGATACGATAACGACGATAAGCACTTTTTGATTTTAATTCGTCGTAATAGTCGACAGTCGTTTCAGTATGTTTTTGACCTTTCTTTCCAAAAATACGATTCATGACTAACCCTCCTCAATAATTTTCAAGGCATCTTCCACACTGTATGCGACGCCTGCAATAGCGCCGTTACGTTTAACCACATCTATAAAATGCTTTTGCACATCTCGAACACGTCCACCTGGTTTCTTTACTTCGATAAAAAATATTTTTCCATCAGGTCTAAAACCGAATAAGTCACAAAATCCTGGTGGTAATCCTGTATCAAAAATTCGTCCGTCTGCAGTTCTGACTTTTCCAACGTTCGCCCGAAAAATCATATTATTTTTAGAAACTGCAATTCTGATTAAGTTTTGAATGTCTTGTTCTGTCATTTGTATCCTCCGTAATAGTTGGAAGAGTTTAGGAGGAGTTAAAATACAGCTACTCCCTTACTCTCCCAATAATTTGGAAGAGTTTTTATTAGTTGGAAGGGTTTCAGGAAACTTTTTAAATACTATTTCTATTTCTTTTTATTTATTTACTTTTATCTTATTACTCTTCCAACTCTTCCAAATAAGAAATAAAAGTAATATAAAAGGCTTTGTAACAACGTTTTAAGACTGGAAGGGTTTTTCTAAAACTCTTCCAAAACTCTTCCAATAACCCTTCCACAATGTAAAATTACAAGTTGAGTTTTATAAAATTAGGGTTGTACTCTTTCAAAAGTTCTATTCCTAAATATTGAATTCCGTTTGATGGCTTCCATTTTATTTTTTTCTTCATTTCTTTACCGAATTTAGTACTAGTCATACGGTACTGATGATTCTCTTTAGCCCACATGTCATAAGCCTGAAATAGCACGTTGCCTCTAACTCTTGATGTTTCACTTCTTTTTCTACAACACTCATCTAAAAACATTTCTATCGGGTCCATCTCTGTACGATATTCTTCTCTCTGCTCTCTGATGATTTTAGGTTCGGCAAGTCCGATTTTTTGCCATTCAAGATAGCCGTCAACGCACCACTTGATGATTGCAGGTAATTCCTTTTTAAGTTTCTGTGTTAGATCCTTATCAACTTCGTTCAGTGGTATTTGCTTTTCGAACGGTATGATGACGAATCTTCGCCAGATTCCCTCGTCAGTGCCTCTAACGTAAGGCTTGTGGTTGGTTGCCATCCATAGTTTTAACTGCGGTGTAAACTCGAATTCGTTTTCGTATAGTCGACGTGCTGATACCTTGTCGCCACCTGTTAATTGTTTTAATAGTCCCTCATCGAATCGGTCGCCCTCGTTAAGTTCCGTAGTAGTAACGAATCGAGCGCCATCGAGTTTTGCGATTTCCGGTGAAGCATCAGAATTGTTTTTTCCGGCCATAATCGCTTGCGGACGAATATTCGTTGAGTAATCGCCGAACACTTCTCCCATGATGTCTAAAAACACCGATTTACCATTACGACCGTTACCATATAGCACAAACAACACTTGCTCTGTGGTAAACCCTGATAACGAATAACCTACTGCACGTTGGATATAGCTGATTAATTCTTGTCTGCCCAAAAAGATGTCGTTTAAAAAATCAAGCCATATTGGACAATCTGCATTATCGGTATATTCTGTGTTACTCATTTTAGTGAAGAATTTGTTTTTCTCATGTTCGTGCAACAATCCAGTAGTTAATTCGATATAACCGTTCTGTGTGTTAAACAGTGTGAAATCCGCATCAAAATTATGATGATGAATCGGCAGTAAATGCTGACACTCTTTCATCATGTTGATTTTTTTACTGTGGTTGCGTGAATCTTTCCAATGTCTGTATCGATACTTCTTCATATCTTCCTCGTCCACATCATTACTGATGTACAGTTTTTCATCTTTCAACTTATTCACAACTTTATCCACAAGGTGCTTCATCTTACCCGCATCATCTTTTTTCCATCGCTTCCCGTCGTAATAAAACCATGCATTCGCTGTGTAGTTGTATCTAATGTAATCACCATAATAATCACGCAAACGTTCAGCGTTACCTGTGTCATCGTAAGAATAACGTTTGTCTTTTTTTGCAGGCTTGACGTCTTGTTCCATGACGTAAATTTGAAAATCATTGTCAGGTGAAACTTCGGGAATAAACTCGTTACTGCAACTTTCGATTGCTCTTAAAATTGTGATATTGCCGTACGTATCTTCACCACGTTTTTCATCCCACTTCTCACGATATAAAACCGATTTTCTGAAAATAGCGTCCATTTTTTGAGGATCACGCGCAGTCCAGAATGCTAAATCGTTACAGAAAGCTAAGTCTGCTTCTGATTGTGATGAGTAGAATTGTGACCAATCACCCTCATACAATGTTGTAAAACGTAAACCATTTTTTGATTTTTTAGCTATGTCTATAATTTGTTCTTCTGATAAGTCATTGCCGAATCCTTTGTTGGTGTTAATAATTTTCTTTTCTGTATCAGGTTTCAAAATGTATTTACTGTGTAAGTACGATAATTTATTCATCTCATCTTCTGAAATACCGTTATAACCACCAATGTGTTTGCCTGTCATTGTAAAGAATCGACCGTGATTATAAATCTCAACGTTGCCACGTCTTCTTCCTTTTGCAGGTAATTCACCTTTAACGATTAAGTGAATTCCGTTTCCTGACGGACTGATTTCTGCATAGGTTTCTAGTATCTCCACAAACTCAGAAACGATGTTTTCAGCATCTTCATTTTCTAAATATTCGGTAATCTCTTTACCGACACCGTCAAGGTCAACACCGATATAAGGCTCTTTAAAGAAAAATCCAATACCGTCATAGTTAATAGATAGACTTGCAGCATCTTCGAATGAAACCCACGTTGATTCATCGTTTGATTTTGCCATTTGGTTGGTAAGAGGGTTATAAGGGCGTTTTGTTTTACGCCCGTTTGTACCCTGCTCAATCCTGAAGCAACACCAACGATCTAATTCTTTTAATTCGTAAGGTATATTGTCGTACATAATAACCCTCCTTGTTTTTATTTACGAATTAAAATGGTAAGTCATCGTCTTCAACGTTAATTTCTCCCTCCGCAAAAGGATTACTGCCGTCTTCAGTAGTTTTAAATTGATGTGTCATTTCAGGTAATGCAGTTTTATCCCAACGTTTAACATTTAAATTTTCATAAGTTTTGCCGTTGTATTCTGATGTTTCATTTTTAACTGTTACTTTGACTGGCTTACCTAAAAAGTCGTTGAATAGCTCTTCGATTGACGAATATGCCTTACCTTGTTGCAACTGTGCCGCTGCACCGATTGTGTTGAAGAATCGCATGTCGTATTTACCAGTAGCTTTCGCTTTCCAAATTTTATGGAAAATGATGTTGTTTTTGTATTTTTGGTTTACATCGTTTCTGATTGTCAATCTAACGTCGACATGTTCTGCACCGCCCGGCGTTACGTTTTCCTCACACTTCGTGATGACCGCTTCGTATGTGCCATCTTGAATTCCTCCGTCAAAAGTATCTTCCATGTTTAAAGTAAAATTCGTCATAATTTTATTCCTCCGATTTTTTTATATTAGTCCTAAATGTTTGCCTTGATAATATGCCCAACCAGGCTTATAGTTAAGTGATTCGGCGAGTTCGTACAACTCTTTCATACTCTTGCAGTCTTTAGGCTCTTTGAAATTTAATTTAATAAATGTTTCTTCTGTAATTTCTTCTAATTCTGTTTCTGTATCTTGCTGCAATTCTTGTTCTTCTGTCTTCCACTCGTGCCCACAATACGGACATTCTGAATGTGTGGACGCTACTACGCTGAAACATTCAGGGCATTGTTTAGCCATGACAGTATTTTCCTCACGTTTCTTCTTATCCACGCCTTTAAAATGCTCGTGCCAGTCATGTTCGGTTGTAGGTAAACCATGCGTAAGGTAATTACCAACGTGATCAATAATGATTGCAGTCTTATTCTCTTGATAACGCATAGCTCTCATGGTTTGCTGAATAAATAATGTGAGTGACTTTGTCGGTCGTAACAGTATCACACAGTGACAATCTGGCACGTCCACACCCTCTCCATATAATTCGGCATTGACAAGAATCTGTATTTCATTGTTTCTAAACTTTTGCATTGCTTCGTCACGTTCAGCTTTAGGCGTCTTACCATCAACTTGTAGGGCTTTATAACCTGACTGATTGAATTTTTCAGCCACCTGCTTACTCGATTCAACATTGTGTGTGTAAATGATTGTTTTCTTACCGTCTGCAAATTTTTTGTAGTTTTCAACGGCGTCACCGTAAATCGTGCTTTTCATCGCGTTTGTAATGGAATCACTGCGATAATCACCTGTGCTTGCCGTTTTAAGTTGATTAGCATCGAGTAAATTCACCGAATAATATTTAAACGGTGCTAATCGTTTGTTATCGATTAACCACTTAACGGTTTTACCGGGTATTAAGTCAGTGAACACGTCTGTAAAACCTCTACCATTCAATCTGCATGGTGTCGCACTGAAGCCAAACACATAAGCGGTGGGAAACGCTTCGAATATGTCAATATACGTTTTAGCTAACGAGTGATGTGCTTCGTCAACTAAGATGATTGATGGTTCAGGTTCTGCACCACGTTTGACACGGTTCTTGATTGTTTGAACCATGTCGACATGGCATAGATCCATGTCAACGTTATTTAAACGGAATGTGTTTTTAATCTGATTGACGAGTTCTATTCTGTGGACACAAAATAATACTCTGTTCCCTTTATCTGTGGCTCTTCTAGCAACTTCTGACATTGTGACTGATTTACCGCTTCCTGCATTCAGGCAGGCGACTGTACCATAATGTTTTGATTACCTTTTGCAATCGAATCATATAATCCATTAATTAATTCGATTTGGTAATCGCGCAGTTGGAAGTTAGTCGCCATTGTTGACCACCTCCCCGCCGACGTTGAACAATTCACTTTGCAAGCAATGCTCTCTATCGTCGAGTTGATTCTTCGCAAAAACGTTATTTGTCGGCATTAGGATAAAACCACGTTTGCCCGATTCTTTATTAACGATTAATCGAGCGACCACCTGACATAATCCCGCAACGTTATCACGTATCGTTTTGCGTATATCCGGCACAGATTGTGTGATTTGTTGACCTGCAGGCGTGTAAAAATCATAGTTTGTTTCCCACGCAAGAAACACGAGGCGTTTACCTAATGATTGCAAGAATCGCAAACTATCAATCGTGAAGAAGTCAACACGTTGATAGTGAGCCATTTCGGGAACTCTGTTATTTTTACCTGAGCGACCAAGATTTGCGAGCATGGATCTAAACAATTCCGATAAATTATCAATCACGATAGTGTCATAATTGTTTAACGTTTGCTTGTTTTCAGCAAACCATTTCATTAGGTCTCCCCACTCTTGCCATGCTTCATGAGAATTGAAATTTAAAATATCAACGTTTTCATTGCCTTTTAGTGGCCGTTCTGATTTATCCACATTCACGTATAACGTTTTACCAGGCAGAAAGTTAAGTGTGTGCGTTTTACCGCTTCCAGGTTTTCCGTAGATTAAATACGTTGATTTATCTGTAGTAATGTCTTTAGCGCTTGATATGTTGAATGACATCATCTCACCCCTAAGCTTTCGTTTTCGACGAGTGAGGCACCTGCAACTTCAATTCCTGCTTTGATATCTTTCTTAATTTGCGTTTTATCGATTTTAGGTGCTTGTTCTACTTTGTATTTTTCAGGTATTACATTCTCATCTTCAATTTGCGTAGTTTCTGATTTTCTTATAAAGTAGGTAAATTCTTCAGTCTTGAATTTCGTTTCACCTTTAAATCTCATCGAATCCAACATGTAATTTTGAAGTGATTTGATTTTGTTTTCGTACGATTTACGACGTTTACTAAGCGCCTTCTCACGCTCTTTTAACGTGTTCACATCACCTTTTAATGAAAGAATCATCTTTTGCATAGCGTCATATTTACGTTTTTGCTCATCTTGAATGGCGTCTAATGTGTCTTTCACATCATCAAAACTTAATTCTTCATTTTCAAGCATTTCTAAAATAGCGAGCTCGTTTTGATTTAGATCGAATAAGTTAGTCAACGATTAACACCTCCTCTTCATCAGTAGTTTTTGATGTGTTGAAATGAATCAATGGAATTTTATTATTCTCTTCTTCCAAATCCTTAATTTGAGCTTTAAGCTCGATATTTTCATCTTCTAAACGTTGGGCTTCATTTTTGTAAACCGCTCTTTCTGCGATGAGTTGGTCGTATCTTTCTAATGTGATTAACATTTTTTCGTTTTCCATGATGTTTACTCCTAGTTTTTAATGAGTTGTGCCATGATTTTGTCTAAATCGTCTGTTTGGTATTCGATGTAGTCATACAACGCTGCACTGATAACCTCTTGTGCAATATCTACATC
This sequence comes from Staphylococcus coagulans, assembly GCF_002901995.1. GTDB lineage: Bacteria > Bacillota > Bacilli > Staphylococcales > Staphylococcaceae > Staphylococcus > Staphylococcus coagulans. Next base: position 34,525 of record NZ_PPQN01000032.1, read on the forward strand.
TGAAATATCGGACACTTTCGTTTCTGCGATGATTTTGTATGTCATGTCAGTGATTTCAATCAAGATGTAATCATCTTGTCTTGTGACATGCTTACGGAATTTGAAGCCTTCTACTTCAATAATTCCTGTATATTCTTCGCCTTTCGGGAAATACATTTTTCAATTCCTCCTAATTGTGGTAAATTAGGGATAGATATTTTTCTGAAATAATTATCCCTCGACTGATTAGCAATTGCCGTTGCTATCAGTCTTTTTTAATGCTTCGTAAAACCGCTTTTGTGCCGTTGTACGTCACGGCTTCTGATAGGATTACGACAAACAGAATAGTAGTGAAGTACACGCCACTGAATGCTAAGACAGTTGTCAATACGATAGCGACTGATACGGTGTTGAACCATGCGATCAAATATTGCATGCTTGTTCCTCCAATTCTTTAACAGCTTCATCTGACAAATCGTTATACGGAAATTTTTCGCGTGCTAATTGAATTGGAATTTTACCTCTAATAGCAACAAACCCCTCTTCTTCCATTTTTTCATTTAAAGCTCTAGTGATAGATGTAGCCTTACTTTTCGATACACCAGTTAGAACCTGTAATTCCTTTATGGTCAAAAATTGCTTTTTCATTCGTTCCCCTCCTCAAAGTCCATTTCTAATTGTCTAATGACGTACATTGTTGATTGTGATGGAAACCAATTTGAAATGATGTCCATTACATCGTTAAAATGTTTCTGTCTTAACTGCGTTCTCGTTTTAATTCCGGCCATTGTATTTACATCATTGTTAATGTTTTGATACAGCTGAAGGTCGTGCTGTACGAATTGAAGATTTTGACAAATAATGATTTTTACTAACGATTCCCTCTATCTTCCAAACCTTCCAAGTCACAACTGCCATTGTGATAAGGAGGGTTACTTTGTATAATCCTTTCATTATTTGTCCTCCTTCCTTTTAAAATGTTGTGTATAATGTACCTAACGCTATTGCGTTAGATTGGGGGTGTTACATAATGAAACAGTTTATTGATCCAGATAAGTTTGCATCCGCTTTTGTTTCTAACCCAAATGTTCCAAAAGCAGAAAACATAGATTCTTCTGTTGAACACTATTTTGATTTGTATATAAAAGCTTTTGAGCGGGCAGTTGAATACAATCAAACTATTGTCGATGAACAAAAGAAGAAAAAACCTGGACAAAAATCTAACGGTCTTAAAATCAGAAATGATTTAAGAATTTAATCTTCGTAATAAGCGTTGAGCATGCGAGCTAGTACCTTGCAGTCCTCTTCGCTTATATCGTTTTCAACGAAAAAAAGTTGAATTTTTAAAAATAATACTGGAA
>NZ_PPQN01000033.1 GCF_002901995.1 Staphylococcus coagulans
ACCAAATATTATTCTAGCATGCTGAGGTGCCTATTTTAATACAACGGTAGAACCTTTCCGGAACCATACGCATAGCGCATGGTTTACTTTTATTCAAAAAGAAACGAGATTGGGATACCATTCCCAACCTCGTCTAGTGTCTGATATTTTATAGCCTCTCAAACGAAGCCACTTGTCATTACTCTACATCGTTATACGTAACTGTAAATAATTTTTGTCCTTTTTTCACTTCTTGATCAGCTTCAAATTCAAGTTTTCCACCGTCTAAATTCGTGACAATTAATGGTGTGACAATGCTTGGTGCGTGTTGTTCAAGATACGGAAGATCAACTTTCATAAGTGGCTGACCTTCTACAACTTCTTCATCCACTTGGACTAACGCTTCAAAACCTTCACCATTTAATTTAACTGTGTCGATACCAATGTGAATCAACAATTCCACACCATCTGTTGATCCCAGACCAATGGCATGCTTCGTTGGAAAAATAGTTTTTACTGTTCCATTGAAAGGCGCGCAAATTTCTGAATTCTGCGGAATCAATGCGACGCCATCACCCATTAGTTTTTGTGAAAATACTTGGTCCGGTACATCTGATAATGGGATGACTTTACCATCGCCAGGGGCAACAACTGAGACATTCCGTGTACCTTCAATTTGAACGACATCCGTATCGATATCATCTGTAACGGTTGTTTGAGTCGGACTTGTAATTTCACCTTTCATAATCAGTGCCATATCATGTTTAATTTGATCAGATTTTGGTCCGAAGATCGCTTGCATGTTATTGCCGACTTCCAACACCCCTGCTGCACCTAATCCTTTAAGTGCGTTGACATCGACTTTTGCTTTGTCATTTACTTCTACACGTAAACGCGTAATACATGCATCTAAATGTTTAATGTTTTCTTTACCTCCCATTGCATCTAACACATCGAAAGGTAAACGCTCTACAGTTGTACTTCTTTGCTCTTCCACTTTGTCTTCGCGCCCTGGTGTTTTTAAATTCATACGCTTAATAAGGAATGAGAATACAAAATAGTAAATAAATGCATAAGCAATGCCCACTGGAATTACACGTAAGGCATGTGTTCGATCCCAATTCAGTAAACCGTATAAAACGTAGTCGATAAAGCCACCCGAAAATGTCATCCCGATTTTAACATCTAATAAATGCATAATGAGGAATGAAGAACCTGCTAAAAAGACGTGTACTACGTATAAAATAGGTGCAACGAATAAAAATGAGAACTCAAGTGGTTCTGTAATCCCTGTTAAGAAAGCAGTCAAACCAGCTGATAACATTAAACCCGCTACTATTTTTTTACGTTCTGGGCGCGCTTGACGGTAGATTGCATAAGCAGCTGCTGGTAATCCAAACATCATGAAAGGATATTTCCCTGTTGTAAATGCACCAGCTGTAAATGCAACCCCGTCTTTCAATTGCTCCATCCAAATTCGTTGGTCCCCACGAATCGTTTCACCTGCGTGGTTCACGTAATGACCAAATTCAAACCAGAATGGCGCATAGAAAATATGATGTAAACCAAATGGAATTAAGGAACGCTCAATTATTCCAAAAATAAATGTCGTCAATACAAGGTTTTTATTTAATAAGAAGTTCGATAAACCATTTAAACCTTCTTGGATTGGTGGCCAAATAAAGCTTAGCAATATCCCCGTAATAATCGCTACAACTGATGTCACGATAGGTACAAATCGTTTACCTGCAAAGAACCCTAAAAATTGAGGCAATGTAATATTATAAAATTTGTTATAACACCATGCTGCTAATGCCCCGATAATAATCCCACCAAAAACACCCGTTTGAAGTGTAGGAATCCCTAAAATCAGTGCATGTTGTGGTAACTTATTCGCTTGGCTTAAAGTTGATGCACCATCTGCAAATGAGTAGATTTGATCGATCGTAATATGCATCACTTTTCCCATTGTTGCATTCATAATGAGATAACCGACTAATGCCGCTAGCGCTGCTACACCGTCACCGCCAGCTAATCCTAAAGCAGTCCCCACCGCAAATAACAGTGGTAAGTTATCAAAAATAACTTGCCCCGCTGACTCCATGATTGACGATATCATGACAAAGACATCATACTTTAACCATGGTGCAAGTGCGACCAACTGTTCATTGTGCATCGCATTCCCAAGTGCAAGAAGAATCCCCGCAGCTGGTAAAATCGCAACAGGCAACATCAACGCTTTACCAATACGTTGAAGTTGACCAAAAAAACGCTTGAATATCATTTAAAACACCCCTATATGTAAAAATTAGTAAATAAAAAAGACATGAGCAAATAAAGCCATATCATTATGGCTGATATTTTGCTCATGCCTGTTTTCACAGTAACACGCTATTCATTTAACCGCTTTCATTATATACGAAGTCATTCCTCTTGACAACAACATTTTTATAAATGTCACACTTTATTTTAAGCTTTATTAAGCAAGGAATAAGAGATTTTTAACGAATAATTAATAGTATTTTTGCAGGGTGCTCGGTAAAATTTGAATATAACTATCTATGAAAAGAGGAAACATCTATGAAATTGAAGCAACTTATTCTCTCAAGCGCTGTCGCAGCAAGCGTTCTAAGTTATACAAGTACGACCTTTGCAGCTGAAACCTCATCTACGCCAGCAATAGAGCACGCTACACAAAAAACGCAAGTTCAACAGTTATTTGAAAGATATAGTCAAGATAAAATTAATGACAAAGAGAACATTAATAACAACTGGGTTCTTTCTAATCATGCATTACAAGAAAATGAAATCCGCTTAGAATTAGAAGGTAAATTCGCAGTAAATAATCAGGTTTTCACACCAAAACGTACAATTACTTTAGATAAAGGGACGATTACACTTAAAGAATTAGATCATATCGTTCGATTTGCGAATGTTTCTTACGGTTTATATGAAGGCGATCAATTACCAACAGGTACGATTGTCATTCATACAAAAGACGGTAACCGCTATACATTAGAGGTTGATAAAGCATTACAATCTCATCGTGAAAATGTCAGCATCAACACAGAAGATTTGAAAAATATCACATTTGATATTAAGGCATAAAATAGAGACACACTGTCATAAAAACAAAATCCGAGATTATTTCGTTTATATTTACGAAAAATCTCGGATTTTATTCTTACAAACTATGACTTGAATTGATGCACACGTCCTTGCTTAATGGTTTGATAAACAGCAATTTCATCGTCAACGATGACCAAATCAGCGTCTTTATCTACAGCAATACTGCCTTTACGGTCATCTATTTTCAATGCTTTCGCTTGATTCAAACTCGTCACTGGCCATAAATGAGCTAATGTGTCACCTGTAAATTGCATTAAATTTTGTAAACCTTTATTCATTTTCAAAATACTGCCTGCAAGTGAGCCCGTCTCCAGATGTGCTTCGTTATCTTTAACGATAACTTTTTGACCCCCTAATTCGTAGTCGCCATCCGGCATTCCTTTCGCACGCATTGCATCGGTAATTAAATACATTTTTTCAGCGCCTTTATGTTGATATGCAATCGCAACGGACATCGGATGAGAATGCACACCATCAACAATCAGTTCCGTACTCAGTTTTCCATTCGTCCAAGCCGCACCAAACATACCTGGATTTCTATGATGGAAACCGACACCTGCGTTATAAAGATGTGTGACATGTTGAACCCCGGTATCGGCCGCTTGATTTGCCGCGTCAAAGTCTACTTCTGTATGTCCCATTGAAAAAATGATGTCGTCTCTCAATGTCTCTATCACCTCAGTAGCGCCCGCTACTTCTGGTGCAATTGTAACAATCTTAATCAATCCTTTTGCTGTCTCTTGAAATTGTTGTAACAATGCAACGGTCGGACGTTGAATAAAGGACGGGTTTTGCGCACCAATTTTGTTTTCAGAAATAAACGGTCCTTCTAAATGAATCCCTGCAATTTCGGCAGCATTTTCACGATCTTGTTGTTCATAATACGTGCGAATATTTTTTAAAGCTTTGTCGATGGCTTCTTGCGATTGTGTCATTGTCGTTGCCAAAAAGGACGTTGTTCCTTCAGATAACAACTGTTCAGCTAAATGTTTTAAGCCGTCATAAGAAGCATCCATGGCATCTTCGCCATAGCCTCCATGAATATGAATATCTATAAAGCCCGGTAAAATATGGTGCCCTTTCGCATCTATAACTTCTAAATCGCCATCATAGGATCCTTTCTCAATTGCACGAATTTTACCTTCTTCTATTACGAGATACCCGTCAGAAATGATTTCGTCTTCTGTATAAATGACGCCATTACTAATTACATATGCCATAGTATACCTTCTTCACTTAAATTTGATGCGTTTATTCATCATCGTCGTCATCATCTTGATTTAACAATGTGTTCACATTAACAATACCTTCTTGCGCTTTATTAACGTAATCTGGTTGTTCTCCAATCATTTGACCATTGATATAACTGATAATCATTGGTAGATTCATCCCAACGTATAAATCATAATCCGCACCATTCATAATCTTTTTTGCTACAGTATTAGATGGTGTACCGCCTAATAAATCCGCAAAAACGGTCACTTTATCGCCTGCTTCAATATGCGCCATAAAGTTTTTTTCAAAGTCTTCCGGCCCTTCTTGGGGTAATAAGGCGACGGTATAAAGATGGGCTTGAGGTCCAAGAATCATTTCTACACTGTTTTTAATGCCTTCACAAAAAGTCCCATGGCTAACCAGTATTAATTTTTCCATTTCCAAGTGCTCCTCTCGCTTTAAATGTTTGTAATCACACCGAGTGCAGATAATACAATTGATACAATAATTACAATAAAGATGGCACGTGTTGAGTTCATATTTTTACGACCTAACAACCAGTAAACCCCAAAAACGATAACTAGCGGTAATAATCTTGGTAAAATCATGTCCGCATTATCTTGAACCTTAACAGTGAGATCCCCGATTTTAGGTTCCCATGCAAATTTAACACGTATCATCGTTGCAACTAAAGCACCCACCATAAACACACCAAGGAGTGTGGCTGCATTCGTTAGTGATTCCAAACGATGTTGCATTGTTGTAACGAGCGAAATCCCTTCTTTATAAGCAAATTTCAGTTGTTTCCAACGAAACACGATAATCGCTAACATCGCTACAAACCAGAGTAATGCACCAAATGGATTTCCATCTTGCGCCATATTGGCTGCAATCGCACCAAATATAGTAGGCACTAGCGAACCAAAGATTGCATCCCCTACAGCAGCGAAGGGGCCCATTAAGCCGACTTTAATCCCTTTGACAGATTCTTTAGCTGCGAATTGTTCTCTTTCTTCCATCGCAATATCGATACCCGTAATAATTGTATTAAAAAAGTTACTTGTATTAAAGAATTGTGCATGCGTTTTCATCATTTCTTGAAGTTCAGGAGAATCATCTCCATAAATTTTACGCAACTGAGGTAAGATGGTAAATAAATAGCCACTTCCTTGCATACGTTCATAGTTCCAACCCCATTGAAAGAAGAAGAGACTACGCATATTGATTTGTCTAAAGTCTTTATCCGTTAATCGATACGGTGTTTGTGGTGGACGTCCTGTGAGCGGTTTGCCTGATTTAGTTTGCGTTGCTTCTACTGTATCAGAAATATGTTCTTGCGATTTATTATAATTCGTCATCGTCAATCTCTCCTTCCTCGTCCGCATCTGTCTCATTGGATACTTTCTGACTACCTGATGCGACTTTAGGTTGTGATGTGCGCTTATATTCCATCGCTGCGAGTGCAAAACCAATAGCAGCAATTGTAAGCATCGGTAATGATGAGAACGTCATATCAAATTTCTTATCTAACGTTGCAACGGATGTTCCTAAACCGCTCAATCCGCTAAAGACTGTCACAGCTAAAGCAGTGATAATAAATCCTAAAATGAAATATGGAAAGTGCTTTTTCAATGGGAGATAACGTAATAAAATCGCAAAACCTACTGCAGGTAAGACTGCACCCGCAACAGTCAGACCGTCACCTAACCATTTCAGATCACCATTCAAGTAATTCACAATATTTCTAACGACACCGCCACCAAATACAAGTGCTAAACAAACTGGAATGGCACGTGATAATGCCCATGGTATTGCACCATATAAGAAGTTACGTTCCACCCCTTTATAATCCATCTGTTCAATTTTTCGATCAATACGATGTGCAAAAAACGTATTCGTAAAGCGTGCTAAAATATCCGTTTGAATCATTAAACTTGCAACCGGTACTGCGAGTGTTGCAAGTGCTTGTTGTGGGTTCATTCCGAGTGCAACAGAGAACGCAACCGCAAGTACTGTTCCCGAGTTAGCATCAATTCTTGAAGCACCCCCGAATGTCCCAACACCTAAAATCGTTAACTGCATGCCACCACCGATAATTAAACCCGTCGTGACATCGCCCATAATTAATCCTGAAATAATCCCCGCGAAAACAGGATGACCAAAAATATTAAACTGTAAATCATCTAATATTTGATAACCTGCATACAAAGTTAATAATACGATTTGCCACCATAATATTTCCAAAGGAAACACCTCCTATTTTTTCTCTTTAACTAATGTAAAGAAGTCTACTGCCTTATCGTTTGGAACCATTTGAGAAACAATTTTTACGCCTTGTGCTTCTAACTTTTTAAAATTCTCAATATCTTCATCTGTTATATTGATTGAGTTTGTAATGGAACGTGTTTCATCTGTTTGTGACATGTTTCCTACATTTAATGTTTCAATCGCAACACCTTGATGGACCAATTCAACAAAACGATCAGGACGTTTTGCAATAATCATGACACGCTGTGAATCATATTTACCGTTTTTGATATTATTTGCAGCCTTTTCAATAGGTAAAACACTTAATTTAATCCCTGCAGGTGTCGCCAGCTTTAAAGCTTGCTTATCAATATCGCTTTGTGCCACTTCATCATCAATCACTATAAAACGACTAATATTTAATTTTGTTGCCCATAAATTTGCAACTTGCCCATGAATTAATCTACCATCGATACGAGTTCCTATAATTGCCATAATGATCTCTCCTTATATATCAGAAAATTGAGGTTTTTGAATCAGATCAATGGATTCTGCGTATTTCCCTTCAGAATCAAAGACTATGATTTCATTCTTACCTTGTTTTAAAAATGCTTTTGAAACATACAATGATTGAGAAGGGCCGACCTCCCAATAACGACCTATGTTAAACCCATTAACAAGAACAACACCCTTTCCGAAACCGCTTACATCAATGTGCGTATTATCCGGCGTTTCTAACTCAAATTCATAACGATAAAATGCTGGCTGTTGTGCTGACCATGCACGTTGAAAATGTTCATCCTTCAATTTATAAAAATCAATGTCAAATTGTTCCCAATTTTGCACAAAATGAAGATCTTGCATGAGGCCTTGTCCTAAGCCTTTACGCTGAGTCGCAGCCAATAATTTATAGCCGTAATTAACACGCCCCATATTTTCAACGAGTACATCAATTTGTGGTCGGCTTGATGCTAAAGTGACTTCAAATTGATCTCCAATTTCTTCTTGATACGCTTGATACACACATTCTTTATCAATGAAACAATGCACGCGATCTCTCGCATCAACAATTCTTAACTTTTCTTGTTCTGTTGCTTTATGAATTGTTGTTCGGTACATCATATAACCGTAACCCGTGCCCGCTTCTTCCATAGATTGCGGATAAAAACTGGTCGACTTGTTTGAAATGTCCTCCAATACTTCAAAAAGATTGACCTTGCTTTCAAGGGGTATCCCTTTCCGCGACATAAATGTTTTGACTTTCGGTTCGCGCTGTTGAACATCAGGTATGACCTCTTTTAGCATCTTTTGTAACGCAAAATATTTAGGCGTCGGGTTACCAGCTTCATCTAATGGGGCATGGTAATCATAAGATGTCACTTGTGGTAAATCTTTCGTTCCCCTTGCTGAGCAACCATTCCAAAAACCAAAATTCGTTCCACCGTGAAACATGTACAAATTCACTGAACCTAACTTAATAGCTTCTCTCACTTCTTGCGCAAGATCATCACTATCACGTTTAATAACGGCTTCACCCCAGCGATTAAACCAGCCATCCCAAAATTCCATACACATTAAAGGCCACTTTTTACCATATTCTTCTTGAAAAGCTTTCAGATTTTGGAAATTTTGTGTAGTTCGTGAACCAAAGTTTCCAGTAGGTAAAATATTGTCGGCTATCATACTCCCTGCGCGTAAACATTGATCCCATGCACCGTCTGAAGTAAAGAACGGAACCGTCACGCCTTCCTCACGCATCATATTGCCGATTGCTCGAAGATATTCATGATCTTCCCCGTATGAACCATATTCATTTTCAATTTGAAACATAATGATAGGCCCATTTTGATCAATTTGAAGTGGCGTTAATATTTTAAACAACACTTGATAATAACGACGCACATACGCTAAAAATTGAGGATCTCGAGAACGAATACGCATCGTTCGGTCGTTCAGTAACCATGCAGGTAAGCCTCCAAATTCCCACTCTGCACAAATATAAGGAGAAGGTCGCACAATGACATACAATCCTTCTTGTTGTGCAAGTTCGATAAAATGTTTTAAATCTCTATTGCCATCAAAGAGAAATACCCCTTTTTCAGTCTCATGAAAATTCCACGGCACATAGGTTTCTACTGTATTGAAGCCGAGCGCTTTCAAATTATACAAAGAATGATGCCAATCTTCTTTAGGTATTCTGAAATAATGAATGGCTCCCGATAATATTTTGAACGGCTTTTTATCTAACACAAACGTCTCATTGATTTCGAAACGACTCACATCATCACCTCATTTATAATTGAATAGATGTTGCTGTTTTCTGATTCACTTTATTGAGTGCTTTTAAATTGTTAAGTCCTTCATTTTCCAACCATGCTTTTGCTTCAGCTTCACCTTTTTCAACGAGTACACTTGTTGCTCCTTTCCAAGTAGCACGACCACAAAGTATACCGTTAAAGCGGGCACCATGATCTGCTGCAAACTGTAATGAGTCCATAAACAGTTGTGCTGACACACCACCGCTCAAATAAATATAAGGCAGGTCCGTCGCAGCGTCTTGTGCTTTAAATGCTTCGGCTGCTTCACTTTGTGAGATTAAATTTTCTGAACCAAAGCCCTCTACAAAGTTCATATTAACTGGAATTTCAACCTTCAATGTGTCCACTTGGAATCTAGGTTCACTAAACACACGCATCGCTTCATTAACTTTATGTGGCCGTACTTTGGCATATTCAGCTCCTTTTTCATCACCAATCGTGTCATCGTAAGTTAAAATTTCAAGTAAAAATGGTATATTTTCTGCTTGGCATTCTGCACCAATTCGCTCAATCACTGCTTGTTTTTTCGTATTGATATCATCAGGTTCATCTACGTCGTAGTACAGTAAAAATTTAACCGCATCTGCACCTGCATCTTTGAGGCGTTTCACACTTGCATTTTCAATTAAACGTGGTAAGCGGCCCGGTCTTGTCACGTCATAACCGGTTTGCTCATAAGATAAGATTAAACCTGACGTCGCAGCATTGGCCTGTGCTGCTTCTATGCCAAACTCTGGATCCACCAAAAAACTTGATCCGTATGGTGTTAGAACTTCCGATACCAGTTTTTTAAAAAGTGATAAATTGTGATCACTCGCTTGATCTCCAAGTAACTTTCTTAATGCGCCGCGTTGGTCCACCGCAATGGCTGCATATATCCCCTTGTCATCCACTAACCGACTTAAATCTTTTCTTCCCATTCATATCTCTCCACTTCTATTTCAGATTTAATTTGATTGACTTGTTCAATATCAATATGTCCAGTGGCTTGTTGTAATGCGTTTGACGTTCCACACGCTAAAGCTTGACGGATTAAATCTTGTGGCTCTAAATTTTCATAGACACCGTATGCAATACCTGCAACGGTTGAATCCCCAGAACCTACAGGATTGATGACTTCTTTATGTGGCAGTGTCGCGCGGTAAATTGTGTTTCCCCATTTGACCAGTGCCCCCGCTGCACCTAACGTGAGAAAAACATCCATCTTTGTAAAATAGGCATGTGTTTGTAACATTTGTGCACATTCTGCAATCGTGAGCTGTTCTTTACCAACTAACATTTCGAATTCTGTTTGATTCGGCTTAATGCACTGCACCGGCAACTCGGCTTCCAACAATAATTTGAGTTCACTTGCGTGCGTATCCACAATGTTATAACTATGTTGAAAAGCACTCAGGATGTGGGCGACATGTTCAAATTTTGAGCGCCCTTCAAATTGAGGCGAGCTCCCACTCACTGTCATCACTTTGACCTCTCGTGCGCGCTCGTTCAAAATTTCATAATAACGTCGCTGATCGTATTCAGTTATTAACGGCCCCGCTTCCAATATTTCTGTTTGACCGTTACGATCATTGATCGCTAGACTTTGTCTCGTTTCTCCATGAATTGAAGTAAATGCCGTAACGATGCCCATATCTTGTAATGCTTTAGCAATCCAGTGGCCATTAGCACCCCCTAAATAACCATATGCACAGTAATTTGCACCTAATTGATGTAAAACTTTAGTGACGTTAATCCCCTTCCCACCAGGGTTTTTGATTTTCTGTTTGACACGATTGACGCCCCCTATTTCAATAGGATCAATCATATAAGTGATATCAACAGAAGGATTAAAAGTATGTGTTGCAATCATAGGCTCAACCCTCAACCGGATAAATCGTGACACCTTTAACAACACGGTTGATAAAGCCGTCAGGACTAGGATTATCAGGATTTAAACCGAGTGCCACAGAACGTTTAGCTGCAAGCAATTGTCCAAAAATCAAATATTGTAGTGCTAATTCCATATCTGTGAGCTCTTCAGACTGAGGTAATTTGACTGTATTGTCCTCATTTGCTTGCCCATCTAAAATATAAGTTTGATAGCGATCTTTGACTTGTCCAACTTCTTGGATTAAATCTTTTTCGTATTGACGACGATAAGGCTGATTACTGCGCAACATAATAAAAATGGCGTCTGCACTCAATCCAGCTTTCGGACCATGTCTAAAGCCAAGTGTCGTTTCACGTGCAATCTCAGTTTGACCTGCCGTTAATTCATTGAGTTTCAAACTGACTTCTTTTGTGAGTTCGCCAATTAAACCTGTTCCAACATAGAACACTTTCGAAAAATCCAACTGACTCACTGTTTCAGCTTGAGATTCTAACCAATCAAAATTAGATGACGCAATGTCAAAGAATTTTGGACTTACTTTGCCACCGAATAATAAATAACTCGCGAATAACATGGATGAAAAACTTGAAGTCATCGCTAAAGACTTGTCATTCGTTTCGTCAGGTAAGATTACTTTAAAAACGTTGTTAACGCTTTCATTATAGACTCCTAAAAATCCATCTTTATTATTTGTGATAAACAAATGATAAACATGGCTCGAAAGTTGATTGGCAATCTCGACTGTCGCTTTTGTTTCTGGGCTGTTACCAGAACGCGCAAAGGACACTAACAGATATGCCGTTTGTTGATCAATATAGAGTTGTGGGTCCGTAACAAAGTGCGTTGTCGGAACTGACTCAAATTCAAAATTCGGTAAGACATCTGTATTGCGTGCCATGCGGGCTACGTCCCCCACATAAGCACTTGAACCTGCACCCGTAAAGAGTACCTTTAGTTTTTTACCTTGATTTTCTTGCTCAATTTTGGCAATGAAATTTTTAAATCGTGCTTGTTGTTCTTGTACTAAATCATATGTTTTCTTTAAAGTTGCTGGTTGTTGCTTAATTTCACGATAAGTATGTGTATCATGTAACACAACAATCCCTCCTTCACTCATTCTTTTACATTAACTTGACCGTATACTTGTATTTATGACCGCTTGCGACACTTTGTGTAAATTCAATCACCGCATCGTCCATATAGCTAAAGCGTTCAATAAACATACAACTATCTTCAACGACGCCATTCAACAGTTTGGCATCTTCGCGACTTAATTTACTCGCTGTTAAATTTTCATAGGCGTTCGTAATTTGAATCCCATAATGTTGATTGAGCGTTTCATATAGCGAAACTTCATTGAAGTCAAATTGCTCTAATCCTTCACAATAACGCATCGGCAAATAGCTAATTTCATAGATTAAAGGCACATCATTGGAAAGACGTATGCGCTTTAACTCATAAACATATTGATAAGGCGTTAACTGCATTTTCTCTTGTAAAAAAGGCGTAGATGGGATGAGCTTAATACTTAACATTTTCGTACTCGCCTTATCACCATTCTTCTCAATTTCATCTTTAAAGCTATACAGCTCATTTAAAAATTGATTATATTGACTTCCCAGTACAAATGAACCCTTACCATGTTCGCGCTTAATAATACGATCTTTTTCTAAACGCTCTAACGCTTCACGCACCGTAATACGGCTTACACCAAATTGCTCACACAGATTGCGCTCTGAAGGTATCTTATCTCCCTCCTTAAATTCTCCTGATTTTATACGCTCGTGTATCCCTTGATAAATTTGATAATACAAGGGCATTTTCTCTGACATCACTTTCACCACCTACTGGTTATAACCACTTAAAGCATAAATGTAAATTTGCTATTTTGTCAAGACTATTATGATAATCATTCACTTCCAATAATCACCCTGTGCCTTATTATTATTGTTAAATAGACATTTTTAAAATTTTACTTATCTTTCTATGCTAAAATTTTTAAAATTTTAAATATTTTTTAAGATGTTTTTCTGGTTATAACCACTTGTTATTTTCCAATTATAATTCTCACGATATAAAACCATTCAAACAAGCGTTATTGTGCAATTTTACATCTTTCATAATCTTTCATTTCCCTCAAAAACTGGTATTATTTCTCGACTTACAATAATATTAAAACGTTGTCACTACAGCGTTGGAAGGGTTTACAAAAAACAAAATAAATTATATATTCAATTCGATTACTAAAGATTAGGAGTGCTTAAAAAATGACAAATAGACAAAAACAAAATTTTAGTATTCGTAAATATGCCATTGGAACCGCTTCAGTTTTATTAGGGTTTACTGTTTATATTTCTGCGTCATCAACAGCGTCTGCATCAGAATCAACAAATAATACACCATCGTCAGAAACGCAGCCCCCCCATCAAACCTCGACTCCTTCATCATCATCTGAAGACGACACCTTCGCTACTAAACAGTTAGATGATACCGTTAATGATGATGCTACTATTCATACGCAGACAATACCTGAAGTTGCTCAAACATCAAAGAATGATACACCACAAGCATCAACAGACTCTCCTTCTCAAACAGCAAGTCAAACTCATGATAAGCCAACAGATGCACAATCAGCTCCAACAACACATTCCAACGAAGCACAATCACAGACTCAAATTAACAACGTTACATCACAACCATCGACTTTTAAGCAAGTTGAAAATGCTCAAAGTGAAGATAAAACAGCACATCCGTTTGAAACCAAACAACTAGACAAGACATCACCTACGGAAAAAACGCAAAATCGGACTGTTCAAAACGTCAAACAATCTGATGTCATTCAAGCCCAACCTTTAGTCATACATGATGCCCCTAAGCCAACTACACCTCAGAACGTCAGTACTATTGATAAACTTACTGCAACAGCACCACGACAAACACAATCAGTGGCTCAGACTAAACAAAACAATACGTCATCAAAAATGATGCAAGCTGAACCAACTGTAGATTTGTTACAGTCCAATCAAATGACAGTGAAAATTGATAAAAATTTCCCTGCTGTAAAACAATACCAATTAAAGAATGGCAAAACGGTTGACGGTCAAGTAGTAGATAACCGACAAATCATCGTAAATGGTGAAATCGTAACGCCAACCGTCTCCTACAAAAAAGTCAACGCCCATACAGCTGAATATGAATTGAGCGCGTTAGACAAAGCACATGCGATAGATGTTCATTTCACATTCCAGTTGTCTGTAGTGGATCGTACAATTGACTTAAAAATGATAGACTATAGCAACCATAATCCGAATGAGATTGTGCGTTCGTTCGGTTTTGCAGATCAATCCCTTGTCTCAGTCAACAATCAACAACGAGATGCACACCTTCAAACAACAAAAATGTCGACAAACACAATGGTCAGTGGGGATAAATCATACGACATAGACGATCAATTTGATTCTGACTTTAACGATTTAATGATGTATGGCTTTGTTTCAAATGACCAATACAGTGCCGGATTGTGGAGTAATGCGCAAATTGGTGTTGGCGGTAGCCAAGATTTTTTACGTGTGGCAGCAACTAGTGTCAAAACAGATGACGGCGTGTCAGTTGGGTTAGGTGCCGCACCATGGATACTTCAACCTTCACCAGCACATCAGGATGCAAAAACACAAGGGTTATTACCACACATTAAAATCGCCATTGCTGAAGATGAAAATCAAGATGGCAAAATCAATTGGCAAGATGGGGCTATTGCCTACCGCAATATTATGAACAATCCTTATAAGTACGAAGAAGTCCCTGAACTTGTAGGTTATCGCATCGCAATGAATTTTGGGTCACAAGCACAAAATCCATTTTTAAAAACATTAGATGGGGTTAAAAAGTTTTATTTGAATACAGATGGCTTGGGTCAATCTATTTTATTGAAAGGTTATAACAGTGAAGGTCACGATTCTGGTCATTTAGATTATGACGATATCGGACAACGTATCGGAGGCGCTAACGACTTTAACACGTTACTATCAAAAGGAGCAGATTATGGTGCACGTTTTGGTGTGCATATCAACGCTTCAGAAACGTATCCAGAATCTAAAGCATTCAATCCTGATCTATTAAAGAAAAATGAAGATGGCACTTATAGTTATGGATGGAATTGGCTCGATCAAGGTTTTAACATTAATGCTGATTACGATTTGACACATCAACGTCAAGCACGTTTTCAAGCCCTTAAAGAGATTGTCGGCGATCGCCTAGATTTTATCTATGTTGATGTATGGGGCAACCAACAATCCGGTGATAATTCCGCTTGGCCTTCTCATCAATTAGCCAAAGAAATTAATGACTTGGGCTGGCGTGTCGGCGTTGAATGGGGACACGGTATGGAATACGATTCGACTTTTCAACACTGGGCAACAGATATTGCATATGGGACTTATGAAAGTAAAGGTATCAACTCAGAGGTCGCACGTTTCATCCGTAACCACCAAAAAGATTCTTGGGTTGCTAATCATGCGCCACACTCTGGTGCAGCAGATTTTCCACTGTTAGGTGGCTATAATATGAAAGACTTTGAAGGCTGGCAAGGACGTAATGATTACAGTACTTATATTAAAAATATATTTGATGTTGATTTGCCTACTAAATTTTTACAGCATTATAAAGTGATGCGTATTGAAGATGGTCATCCTGTCAAAATGACAGCGAACGGCAAAACAATCAATTGGACACCTGAAATGACCGTAGATTTACAAAATGATGCAGGCGACAAAGTCACTGTTCAACGCAAGTCAAATGACTATGAAAACGATATTAACAACTATCGTTCACGCACAATTTCACTCAATGGCCACACTGTATTAGACGGAGAGCAGTATCTCATTCCTTGGAATTGGGATGCAAATGGGCAACCGCTCACAGGAAGTCAACAAAAGCTCTATCATTGGAATAAAAAAGGCGGCTCATCAACTTGGCAACTCCCTGATACATGGCACACGGACCAAGTCATTTTATATGAATTGACTGAAACAGGGCGAACAAACATGAAAACAATCCCTGTCGATAATAATAAAATTAAATTGGATCATATCAAAGCAGAAACACCTTATGTGATTTATCAAGTTCCACAATCTCATCAACAAGATGTCAATTGGAGTGAAGGCATGCACATTAAAGATGCTGGGTTTAATTCTCAAAAACTTGATGCATGGCAAATCAGTGGTGATGTCGAACAAGTAGGTATATATCAATCTGTAGCGCACAATGACCTACTTAAGATTGATAGCTTGAAACAAAAGACGCAGTTGACACAGCAACTGACAGATTTAAAACCCGGTCAACGTTACGCGCTATACGTTGGTGTCGACAACCGAAGTAAAGCTCAAACACAAATTGCAGTTTCAAACCATGGTCGAGTTTTAGCGACAAACCAAACGCAACAATCGATTGCCAAAAACTATGTCAAAGCGGATGCACATAATACAAGTAAAGTGTCAGAAACTTATAAAGACGGCGGTAGCTACTTCCAAAATATGTATTTGTATTTTGTCGCACCTCAAGACGGGCAAGTTGATTTCACTATCAGTCGCGAAGCAGGAGAAGGCGCCACTTATTTAGATGATATTCGTATCGTAGAAAACTCTTCAATACTCATGCATGATGGCGTTTTCCAACAAGACTTCGAAACTGTACCTCAAGGATTATTCCCATTTGTTGTTTCTGAAATTGAAGGGGTAGAAGATAACCGCACACATTTATCCGAAAAAAATGCGCCTTATACACAAAGAGGATGGAATAATAAACGTGTTGATGATGTCATTCAAGGTCATTGGTCGCTCAAAGTGAATGGTCAAGCGGGCAAAGATAAAATGGTTATTCAGACGATTCCACAAAATTTCTATTTCATACCCGGCAAAACATATGAAGTCTCATTTGATTACGAATCTGGTTCTGACGGTAGTTACGCCTTTGCAGTTGGTCACGAAGATATTTCAAAAAATCGTAATTTCAAGATTACACCATTAAAAAATACAATCGATTATCCCCATGCACAACGTGTGACATTCCGAGTTACAGGAAATGAAAATGGACAAACATGGATTGGCATATATTCGACAGACGTTCAACCTGATACAAAAGGTGTCAAAGATAACGGGCAAGTCAATTTTGAAGGCACAAAAGATTTTATTCTCGATAATTTGATTATTCGACCAGTCGATGATGTTATCGATGATACCCCTTCATCAGACAGCCCTTCACGACCGAGTGGCGATGGTTCTACTGACAACACAAGTCTTCCTGAAAACCCGACTGATCAGCAAATAAAACAGAAACCTATTGGAGGCACAACTCAAACAAGCTCACCATCCCACAACGCAACACCAGATCAACATGAATCGACATCAGACAAAGCACAATCATCAGCTTCAACAAATACTGAAAATTCATCAACACAACAGATACAAAACGGTGTCGCAACAATTTCAATGGATCAGCCTTATATCAGTACATCAACAACCATCTCATCTGAAAAACATGGGCAAGTTGCAACACTTATGACGCAAGGTACAAATACAATGATTAAAGCATCAGCTAATCAAAAGCGTGTTGAACAACTTCCAGATACAGGTGCATCATCGAAAACATCAACGACACCATTACTCATGGCAATGATTGGCTTTTTCACTACTGTATTTGGACTCCGCCACACACGCCGTAAAAAGCCAACACAGCGTTCTTAAACATTTTTAGACACGGGATGGGGCATCCAGTTCCTTTCAAAAATGGCACTTATCTTGCTAGTATTCTAATATTTACTGCCATAAGTGCTATCTCAAGGTAGGTTTGTCCCTGACCCTTTCAGAAATTCAATTCAGCCTAATTAGTCTGAATACATGTTTTGCATTTCTTTGCTAATCACTGTTAAAACGAATTTAACAAAGATATCTGCATTTGATGCATAACCCCCTCACTATGGCAGTAGTGAGGGGGTTTTTAGTGCGGCTATACCGCCTGTTTGTCGTTGCGCTTACGTAACCCATGTGTAAAAAATGCACTCTTTTTTGTATCTAATCGTAAAGTTGTCATTATCATTTATCCTAAAAACATCCCTTTGAGCAAGACACTTTCATTTTTATACGCAATATATTATCGTACTTAACAAACGGAATTAGTTCCGTTTTCAAATCTGCTTTGTTGGATATTTAGATCATCCATATGATATTGACGTTTTTTAGCGTCATCTGTTAAATATGTGTGTGTCATTTTGAAGGGAGTTAATGAAGATGTATGATTTTACGAAGTTAGAAACATTTATCGGTTTGAATAAGCCCGCTCATTTTGAACCGACATTAGAGCATTTGAATCATTATATTCGTCAATATGTGTTACATGTCCCGTTTGAAAATATCAATGTTCAAAATCGTTTACCTCTTGCTGTGAATAATGCATCCATGATTCAAAAAATAACAGAACGGCATCAAGGGGGAATCTGTTATGAAAACAATCGACTCACATACGAGTATTTGAGTCAACACGGCTATGATATGCATTTCATTGCGGCTACTGTTAATCAAGGTGAAGAAAAAGGATGGGCTGCTGAAAATGTTCATATGACAACCATTGCAACACTCAATGGAACACGTTATTTAGTTGAAACCGGCTTTGGCGAATCCCCATTAATGGCCGTTCCACTTAATGGCGAAATTGTAGAAGATACAGCAAAGCGACAAGTCTATAAAATCAAATATATTGATAATACAACATTTGACTTACTTAAAAAAATGAATGACCAATGGGTAATTCAATATCGTGCGGTTGATCGTTATTTAAAATTTAGAGACTTTGAAAATGCAATGGTTTATAACCAAACAAGTTTAGATTCACATTTTGTAACGGACCCTTTACTTGTCAAAAATTGGGAAACAGGTCATGTAACGATGACTGGAAGAAATTTAACAGTGACTGACCAAGGTAAAAAAGAAAAACATCCCGTAACTCGAGAAAATTATCGTCAATTTTTAGCTGATTATTTTAACATTACGCATACACCAATTTTATTTTTTGAACCTGAGGAAACAGAGTAGAGAGAAAGGAAGCCTTAAATATGGAATTGCCTTATATTGATAAATTGGATCGTGACTTACGTGACTTCGCCTCAACAATGTATGGCACCACACTTTCAACCGAAACTTTACAAGCTTATCGTCAACAAGTCCTTCGCCATGCCAAGACCTCAGTTGACGCTGACTTGGATGTAACGATTGATAAGCAAACTTTATCGACTGAAGCAGGAGAGGTCGATGTGTTGCTGTTCAACCCCCATCAAAGTCAACAACGACGGCCTGTTTATCTCTATATGCATGGCGGTGGCACAATCTCTGGTGGTGCACATTTGGATAATCAAGACAATGCACGTCTTGCACATGACCTCAATTGTCTCGTTGTGTCTATTGACTATCACCTTGCCCCTGAGACCGTATTTCCCGGGCAATTAAATGAATGTTATGGTGTGTTGAAATGGGTCGTTCAACATGCGGATGCGCTATATATCGATGTGTCGCGCATTGCCATTGGCGGTAGTAGCGCAGGTGGCTTACTCTCTGCTAGCTTGGCACAACTCGCACAAGACCGTCATGAAATCAATATCGTATTCCAAAATCTGCATATTCCAATGTTGGACATTGCGACAACCTATCAATGGCCCACTAATCCTTATGTAGGTCATTACGGTTGGACATATGAAATGAATGCATTTGCGTGGCAACAATATCTCGGCGAAACATTCGAGAAAACAACGCTTCCACCTTACGCAGTCCCTGCGCAACGACAAGATGTGTCACAATTACCTGCGACGCTGATTACGGTAGGTAGCTTAGATTTATTTGTCGATGAAGCAATTCAGTATGCACAACGTTTGATACAAGCAGGTGTATCGACTGAACTGCATATATACCCTGGCTTATTTCACCTTGGTGAACTTATTCCTGAAGCACGTGTGGCACGCCAAATCTATCATGATCGTGTCAATGCGTTGAAACGGGCATTTTATGACTAAAACGTGCTAAGCGTCTGAATCTGGATTGTAACTATACTTTTCAAGTGACATGCCAATGATTCAGACGCTTATTGTTTATCTCTTATATTATGTGATACTGAGCATACGATCTAAACTTTGTTTCGCATACTTCGCAGTTTCTTGGTCTACCTTAATAATTTGATCTCGGTCTCCATCCATAATCTTATCTAAACACCACGCAAGATGAGGTAAATCAATGCGATTCATTGTCAAACACGCACACATCAGTGGGTTTAACGATTCAATATGCAGATCCGTATACGTCTTTTTCAATCGCTCTACGAGATTCATCTCTGTCCCAATGAGCCAATACGACCCCTTTGGTGCATTTTTAATCTTATCGATAATATAACGTGTTGAACCTGCATAATCTGCTGCTT
This sequence comes from Staphylococcus coagulans, assembly GCF_002901995.1. Lineage (GTDB taxonomy): Bacteria > Bacillota > Bacilli > Staphylococcales > Staphylococcaceae > Staphylococcus > Staphylococcus coagulans. Next base: position 20,218 of record NZ_PPQN01000033.1, read on the forward strand.
GAACCACATCAAACGGACATTCTGGATGCACGAGCACGTTTACTTCTGGATTTTTTTCACGCCCAATTTCAATATGCGCTTTATGAAATTTCTCATGAACAGAACAATGTCCTTTCCACAATACAATACGTAACTGATCATCACGTCCGTCGTAATCTAATTGTTTTTTAATCGGATCCCAGACTGCCATATGTTCTAAAGGTACACCTAATTCATAGGCAGTATTACGACCTAAATGTTGATCAGGCAAAAACAAAATCGTTTTACCTTGTTGCAACGCCCATTTAACAACTGATTTTGCATTACCACTTGTGACACAAGAACCTCCATGTTCACCCACAAATTTCTTAATGGCTGCTGTCGAATTAACATAAGTGAGTGGCAAAATATCTAGATGATATTGTTGTGTAAGAACATCATAGCTATGAAGCGCTTGTTGAATATTCGCCATATCCGCCATGGAACATCCTGCAGATAAATCGGGCAAATAAATATCTTGATGGTCGTCTGTGAGTATATCTGCCGTTTCTGCCATAAAATGCACACCGTTAAATACAAAATATTCCGCTTGCGTGTTTGCTTTACAAATACGTGCTAACTCTAATGAATCACCCGTAATATCAGCAAATTGAACCACTTCATCTTTTTGATAATGATGTGTCGGCATAAACAAACGGTCTCCCAATGTGTCTTTAATCGATTGAATATGATTTTCCAACTCTGCTTGTGTCATTTTCAAATAGTGTTCAGGAATAGATTTTGTCGCTGTTAACATCGGATTAAACAATTACATCACAACCTTTGCAGAAATATCAAGCGCTTTTGAAGCATAAAATAAAGCACCCATAGAAATAAAATCAACACCCGCTTCGGCATACGCGACAATATTCTCTTCGTTGATATTGCCCGAAGCCTCCGTTTGAATAAAATCTGGAACGAGATGAATATGCTGCTGTATCCACTCTGGTTGTTGATTATCAAACATAATGACATCTACACCTGCTGCTATCGCTGTTTTCAACATCGTTTCATTTTCGATTTCAACTTCTAGCTTATCCATTGGGCCTAAAAAGCCTTTAGCTTTTTCAATCGCTTCTTTCATTGAACCACTAAAATCAATATGATTGTCTTTTAACATCAAACCATCATTCAATGAACGTCGATGATTCAATCCGCCTCCAACAGTTACCGCATACTTTTCAAAGATTGCTAGTCCAGGCGTTGTTTTACGTGTATCGACAATACGTGCATCGGTATGGGCAATTTGTTGTGAGATGCGTTGTGTCATCGTCGCAATTCCAGACATGCGCTGTATCAAATTTAATACGATACGTTCCATCGTTAAAAGCGTCGGAATCGTGCCTGTAATTTCTGCGATAATCTCTCCAACCTGCACGGATGCACCATCTTTAATCTTTTGATCCACTTCAGTCGTTGGATCAAGTAATGCAAAAGCTTCTGCAATGATGACTTCTCCACAAAATATGCCCGCTTCTTTCGCTTTAATCATGAGTGTGCCTTCTGAATAGCGATCAAAAATGCGCGTCGCCAAATCTCCCTGTTGGTTATCTTCAATGTAATATTGATTGATTTTTTCTCTGACGGACAACCGATTTAACATGTTCTTGACCTCCCCTATTCATTTCTATCACTTTGTCTTGCCATTCTGTTTCACGTGTTGGATAATCTTTTCGATAATGTACACCTCTTGACTCTTCTCGTCTTAATGCGGAATGGCATATCGTCTGTAACAACTTAAGAATACTGTAATTTTGCCATGTTTCATGAGTGACTGTGCTTGTTTGGGGTGCATCATCTAATAACGTTTCAATCATTTGCAAATAGTGTGCCATCGCTTTTTGTTCACGCTCGACACCTAAAACTTCAAAGCTATATTGTTGTACTTTTTGCACATGCTGCCGCTGAATGATTGGAATATGACACACCCGTTCTTGTGGTTCCCAATTTACATGCACTAAATGCTGATTAATCACTTCCGCGCAGTTCGCTCCCATGACTAAGCCTTCTAACAATGAATTACTCGCTAAACGATTCGCACCATGGAAATTAGTACAAGCGGCTTCCCCAATCGCAAACACATTCTCGATTTGCGTTTGGCCATGAATATTTGCTTGAATCCCTCCAACCGTATAATGCGCACCAGGCGTAATAGGAATTCTTTTTTCTGCTAATGCTTGAGGCATGTCTCGTTGAATTGCTTTAAAAATGGTAGGGAAACGTTGTTCAAAATGTGCCACTTCACTGATGTCGATGTAACATTGGTGACCTTGCTGTTGTTGTTGAAAAATAGCACGACTCGTCACATCTCGAGGTGCCAAACTTTTCATAGGGTGGATATCATCCATGAATGCAACATTCTCATCATTGATTAACACGCCTCCCGCGCCACGTACAGCTTCTGAGACGAGACCATAAGCTTGATCAGGTGTCCCTAGCAATGTTGGGTGAAATTGAATCATCTCCATACTTTCTAGTGTCAATTGATGACGTAAAGCAATCACAGCACCGGTCGCCACACTCTCAGACACATTCGAATGTGTTGTAAAAACATTACTCACACCTCCAGATGCAAATACCACAGCATCTGCTTCAATCGTGCGCTGGATTTGATTTTCATCGATAGCTAAAACGCCACACACTTCATTATGACTATTTTTGACAAGGTCGATGACTTCCATCGCTTCGTGTATTGTGAAACGTGGATGACTCAAATGATGCACCATATGTTGCGCGATGTAGTAACCTGTCTGGTCCCCACCAGCATGTAAAATTCTAGGTTTCTGATGTGCGCCTTCCATACCATAAAGCAAGTGTTGTATTTCGTCTCTATCAAACGGCAAACCTTCATCTATCAACTGTTCGATAAGCGGATAACTTTGTTGGATGACCGTTTTAAGCATGTGAAGATCTCCCATTTGCGCCCCTGCTTCAAATGTATCACGTGCATGCTGTTCACCTTGATCTTCTTCATATTTTGAAAAACAGATGCCTCCTTGTGCAAAGTAACTATTATTTTGACTCAGACGGTCTTTAGTGACACAAATCACTTCAATGTCTGACTTCAAAGCGCGTATGAATGATAAAGCTGCAATACCACTACCGACAATAATAACACGCAATTTATTTACACCTCTATTTACACTAATATATACATATATGTTAACATTTATATACGCACTGATTTTGTCACAAAAAAACGATAAATGCAAGTGGAGGAAAAAAATAATGATTTATTTAGACAATGCGTCGACAACTAAACCTGATTCTGAAGTGCTATCGCTCTATCAAGAAGCACAAGCCTCAATGTACTTTAATAGCGAAAGTCTACACATTGGCGGAGAAATGATAAAAGAAACACTCCATTCATGTCGGACTTATATTCAACGCTACTTTAATACGACGAAAGAGATACTTTTTACGACAAGCGGTTCACACGCCAACTTAATCGCGATACAAAATTATTTAACGTCACACAAACAAGGGACCGTCGTGGTCTCCCCTTATGAGCACCCTTCTATATGGGCTGCACTTGCGCAATACGAACCTCAAATTACGGTCGTTCAAATGCCATTAAACGACCAAGCTGAAATTGATATCGCTGCGCTCGAACAGTTGCTCAATCAAGACACTTTATTAGTCATCGCACAGCACGTTAATTCTGAGACAGGCTACATCTTACCTATTGAAGCGATAGCGACACTGGCACATCAGTACCATATTCCTTTTCATGTGGACGGTGTTCAAGCCGTACAAAAGATTGAACGCACATCACTCGATCAAATCTGTACTTCCTATTCGTTTTCTGGGCATAAATTCCATGGGACAAAAGGGAGCGGTGTAGTCGCCATGTCTCATGCTTATGTCCGTCCTTTAAATCAACATTATTTTCATGAACAGGGAACACGTAATGGTACACTAGACTTGCCTAGTATTATTGCGCTGACGAAAGCTTTGACCTTAACATCGCATTTCGACCATTTACAACGTCTCCACCACTATGCAAAACAGCGCGCTGAAATGATTGGTTTCACAGTCTTAACGTTCACACAGCAAGCACCCCATATTTTAGGTTTAATGACACCTCACTTTGAAGGTCAATGGTTAATGCAGTCACTGTCTAGTCGGAATATATGCATTTCCACTGGAACAGCCTGTGGTCATGGGGTATTATTGAGTCAAGGCCTGATTCATAAAATCCAACATGACCAACTACAACCTGATCAATATATTAGAATTTCATTTTCAAAAGAAACGACAATCGATGAAATTGATCAGTGCTTTAGTCAAATTGATCATATTTTTAAAGGGGTGGCCACCAATGAGTCCAGCTGAAAAAAGACGCAAAAAAATAGTCGAGCTTCTTAAACAATCGGATAGACCCATTAAAGGTGGGGATCTGAGTGAAATGTTTGACGTTTCTCGACAAATTATTGTTAAAGATATTTCTCACTTAAAAACACAAGATTATCCAATTCACTCTACTAGCAAAGGTTATTTCTTCAATGATAAACCTCAAGGTAGGCCGTTTAAACGTGTCATCATGTGTGAGCATGACCACACGCAAATCGAAAAAGAATTAACATCCATTGTTGAAAATGGTGCCATGATTGATAATGTCTCTGTCGAACACCCTATTTACGGTACGATTCAAGCTGAATTGATGATTGAATCCATTGAAAACATTCAATCCTTTGTTGAGGATATGGCAAAATATCAAGGCACAATGTTAGCAGAATTAACAGACTTGATTCATTTGCATACCATTTCAGCAGATTCCGAAAAAATACTTGATAATGCCGTTCGAGACTTACAACAACAAGGTTTTATCGTTGACGTTCAATCATAATAAAAGATGACGCATTGATGATATGCGCTCAAAATAAAACCATCATGAGTTGTCACAACTTCAAACACGCGTTGTAGCTCACTTATCTATAAAAAATATGCTCCTTTCAAAGTTTCCATGCTTTCAATGTCCACTTTGAAAAGAGCATATTTTCATTTTCAAGCTCATTAAGCTCGAGGCATCAGCTGAAGACACATCTTCAAGTGCTGTATGATGGGTATCCTAAGCCTCAACTTACATAATGCCAATCAGTTTCATCCAAAGCGAGCCAATACCTAACCAAATGATAAAATAAACAATACTTAATATAAAGTTCATCGTCCACCAACGCTGTTGACTGACATAGCCTGATGCAAAAAGAATAGGTGCAGGCCCACTACTATAATGCGTTGTGGATGCAAGTAAGTTACCAAAAAAGCCAAGCATCAAAGCACTGAACAATGGTGGCGCACCCGCTGCTATTGCGATACCCAATAACGCTGCGTACATCGCACTGACGTGTGCGGTCGCACTTGCAAATAGATAATGTGAATAAAAATAGAAAATGACTAAAATTACCAATACAATCGGCCAACTGAGTCCACCTAAGCTGTGCGCGATCGCATGACTCAACCAAGGAATGAAGCCTAATTCATTCAATTGACCAGCCATAAGTACCAGTACTGAGAACCATATTAAAGTATTCCATGCCCCGGTTTCATTAAGAATATCTTTCCAATTCAACACACCTGTTAAAAGTAATAAAGATAATGCAATAAAAGCAGTGAGTGTTGTATCAATATGCACAAAACTTCCAATAATCCACAGAACAAGCGCAATGAAGAAAATTCCGATCATAAACTTTTCTTGTAATGCGATATTCCCCATTTTTTCTAATTCTTTTTCCGCCCAACTTTTGGCGTTTGGTGTTTCTTTAATCGTTGGGGGATAGATTTTATAAATAATAAACGGTACAACAATTAAAGAAATCAAACCCGGTACTAAAGCGGCTAAAAACCAGTTCATCCATGTAATTTGTACTTTAGCTGTACTCTCTGCAAGATTCTGTGCTAATGGGTTACCGGCCATAGCTGTTAAAAACATTGCTGCTGTAATCAAATTACCTTGGAACTCTGTAAAAATAAGAAAAGCCCCCATTTTGCGCTCCGTATGATCTTTCGGCGACGAACCAAATGATTCCGATAAGGATTTAATGATGGGATACATAATTCCACCTGCACGTGCAGTATTACTCGGCGTCGCTGGTGCCAAAATCAAATCCACACCGACTAATGAATAGGCTAAGCCGAGTGTTTTCTTACCAAATATTTTAACAAAATGTAATGCGATTCGTTGTCCTAGCCCTGTTTTCACAAAACCCCTTGAAATAAAAAACGCAATCGCAATCAACCAAATGCTATTGTTGCCAAACCCTTGCACAGCCGTTTTCATATCAACAATGCCACAAGCGACCATCAGTGTAAAACCGATAATTGAAACAGCGCCAATCGGCATCGGCTGTGTAATACAAGCAATAATCGTTGCTACGAAAATCGCCAACATATACCACGCTTGAGGATCCACTGCATCAGGCTTGAAAGGCATCAACACCCAAATCAATAAACCTACCACAATTGGAATAATAAATTTATGATACTTTACATTATTTTCCATAACCATCTTCCTTTTATTTTTTTAAATGATTATTATATACCAATAGTAACATAGCCCGTTCTCATAAATAAATCGACACTCTTAAAATATTCACAGTTTTTTAACAAATATAAAATTAAGAATAAAAGTGCTTATATGCTAACGTTTTTCTATACATATTATAATAATAATTCACTGATTTTCTATTAAAAATTTATTTTCTTTATATGAAAAACCTTTACCTTTTTATAAGAGTATACTATAATGATTGTGAAATTATTCACAATATAGTGGGAGGTATTCAATATGACTACAGTAGTAAAAGAACAGAAACAAGAAACAGATGTTTTTGAAATGATTCATCTGCTGGCTCAAAACGGCCAAGCTGCCCTTGAAGGACTCTCAAAAAAATCACAGGCTGAAATTGATCACATCGTTCATGAAATGAGCATGGCTGCGGTGGATCAACATATGGCACTTGCTCGCCATGCTTGTGAAGAAACAGGACGTGGTGTATACGAAGACAAAGCCATTAAAAACCTCTATGCATCTGAGTATATTTGGAACTCCATTAAAGATGATCAAACTGTCGGTATCATTGATCAAGATGACCAAAGAGGTTTGACATATGTCGCTGAACCTGTCGGCATCATTTGTGGGGTAACACCAACAACTAACCCAACATCAACGACTATCTTTAAAGCAATCATAGCAATTAAAACAGGTAACCCGATCATCTTCGCTTTCCACCCAAGTGCACAACAATCTTCAAAAGCAGCAGCCCAAGTTGTTTTAGAAGCAGCCATCCGTGCCGGCGCACCTGAACATTGTATTCAATGGATTGAACATCCATCAGTTGAAGCAACAAAACAATTAATGAACCATGAAAGCATCGCATTAGTATTGGCTACAGGTGGTTCTGGAATGGTTAAATCTGCTTACTCAACAGGTAAACCTGCTTTAGGTGTTGGACCAGGTAACGTCCCTGCTTATGTTGAAAAATCCGCTAAAATTAAACGTGTTGTCAACGATATCATCGGTTCTAAAACTTTTGATAATGGAATGATTTGTGCAACAGAACAAGCCGCAATAGTAGATAAAGACATCTATCAAGAAGTTAAAAAAGAATTCGAAGCACATCAATGTTATTTTGTGAAAAATAATGAGCTCAAAAAATTAGAAGCAGCTGTGATGAAGGAAGACCGCTCTGCAGTGCGCCCTGACATCGTAGGACGTCCAGCTGTAAAAATTGCTGAAATGGCTGGAATTAAAGTACCGGAAGGCACAAAAATGTTAATCGCTGAACTAAAAGGTGTCGGTGAAGACTATCCTTTATCAAAAGAAAAACTCTCACCTGTACTTGCTATGGTCAAAGCCACTTCAACAGAGCACGCCTTTGATTTATGTGAAGCAATGCTACATTTAGGTGGCTTAGGTCATACAGCTGTCATTCATACTGAAGATGAACAACTCCAAGAAAAATTTGGTCTTAGAATGAAAGCTTGTCGTATTCTTGTAAATACACCATCATCTGCTGGAGGTATTGGTGATATGTATAATGAATTAATTCCTTCCTTAACTTTAGGTTGTGGTTCATATGGTAAAAACTCAGTTTCCCATAACGTTTCTGCAACAGACTTAATTAATATTAAAACGATTTCAAAACGCCGCAACAATATGCAATGGGTAAAATTGCCACCAAAAGTTTATTTTGAACAAAATTCACTTCTTTATTTAGCTGAAATGGATAAAGTAGAGCGCGTTGTGATCATTTGTGACCCAGGTATGGTGGAATTCGGCTATACATCTTTAGTGGAAGGCGTCCTCAGACGTAGAAAAATTGAACCTCAAATTAAAGTATTCAGTGAAGTTGAACCGAACCCTTCTACAGATACTGTATATAGCGGTCTCGATATGATTACAACTTTTAAACCAGATACAATCATTGCGCTTGGTGGGGGTTCTGCAATGGATGCTGCGAAAGCAATGTGGATGTTCTTTGAGCACCCAGAAACATCTTTCTTTGGCGCTAAACAAAAATTCTTAGACATACGTAAACGTACGTATAAAATTGGAAAACCTGAAAACACAAAATTCATTTGTATCCCTACAACTTCAGGTACAGGTTCAGAAGTGACACCATTTGCTGTTATCACAGATAGTGAAACACATGTTAAATACCCTCTCGCTGACTATGCACTTACACCAGACATTGCAATTGTTGACCCACAATTTGTAATGAGTGTGCCAAAAAGTGTAACAGCAGATACAGGGATGGACGTTTTAACACATGCCATTGAATCTTATGTATCTGTTATGGCATCTGATTATACAAGAGGTTTAAGCTTACAAGCGATTAAACTTACTTTTGAATATTTAAAATCATCTGTCGAAAAAGGTGATAAAATTTCAAGAGAAAAAATGCATAACGCTTCAACAATGGCAGGTATGGCATTTGCCAATGCATTTTTAGGTATCTCTCACTCAATTGCACATAAAATCGGTGGAGAATATCACATTCCACACGGACGTACGAATGCAATCTTATTGCCACATGTTATTCGCTATAATGCTAGAGATCCGCAAAAACATACACTTTTCCCTAAATACGAATTTTTCAGAGCGGATACAGACTATGCAGACATCGCTAAATTCTTAGGACTCAAAGGGGATACAACAGAAGAACTTGTGGAAGCACTGGCTACGGCTGTCTATGAGTTAGGTCATTCAGTCGGAATAAAAATGAACTTAAAATCACAAGGTGTGACAGAAGAAGTACTCAATGCAACGATTGATCGTATGGCTGAATTATCTTACGAAGACCAATGTACAACTGCCAATCCAAAAGAACCTTTAATCAGTGAACTGAAAGGTATCATTCAAGCCGCTTATGATTGTGAAGCATAACGATTTTTCAGCATCACCTATTCAAATTTAAAATTCGGGGCGCCTGGGACATCGCTACACCTTTATCCGTAAACGACTCTTAACCCTCATAAAACCAATGAGGGACGCAGCCCAATTCAACTATACCCAAACTGCATTGTCCCGGGCGCCCCATTATTGTCGATGTATCAATTATCTTGCGCATATATATGTTTTTTTATAAATGATAAAATGCTACTCATATCTTTTAAAATATAATCAGCTCTATTTTGATTTACAGGCATTCTTTCTTCTTTATAAGCAATCGTTTTTATAAATGCATTTTTAGATGCTTCTATTCCATAATGGGAATCCTCAATAACAATGACTTCTGAACTTTCTAATTTCAAATAATTTAAAGCAGTGATATATATTTCAGGATTTGGTTTTGATTCTGAGAAATCTTCACCACTAACAATTAAATCGAAATAATCTAATATTTCGCACTCATTCAAAACATTTCTAATGCGTTTTTTTGTTGAAGAAGAAACAACTGCCAACTTTATATTATGTGATTTAGACCATTCTAATAAATTAATCATTTCTTTCCTGAATAAATTTTTATACGATATTTCATTGTGATGCTTTTCTTCCAATTCTGTATACTCTTTTTTAATTGACTCTATAGGTTCAGTATAATCTAAGTATTCTGCCATTTTAGAGAAAAGTCTATTATACGATAAACCAACTAATTCCGAAAAATAACTATAATCCTTGCTCTTTAGCTTTGGGTTTTTGGATTTTAAATACTTAATTTGCAGGTCATAATCTATAATTTCAGTATCTACTATGACACCATCCATATCAAAAATAATAGCTTGCAATAAAATCACCTCTCATTATTTTAAATCACTTATATCATATGATATATAGTTTGGTTCAGTCTTAAATATATTATTTCTAAACCAATTCAGGACTATCTTTTCAATATCTTCAATATTCATTTTAAGTTTAACAAAATAGATTTTTATTTCAAAGTTTCTTTAGAATTCAAACGGATGAATATCGGTTACAAATTAAATAAAAATCCGAGACTTTTCCCATTAGGTTAAAAAGCCTCGGATTTTAAATACTACAATCTAATCGTTAATCTAATTCTGGTAATTTTGAAACTAATGCTTCACGATTTGCTTCAAATTGCGGTGGTAACATTAATTTTTGACCTAATTGATCTTTAGGTTCATCACGGTCGAAACCTGGTCCAACAGTCGCAAATTCAAAAATGATATGACCACGTTCTTTAGTGTAAACTGCTTTAAAATAATTTCTATCTTTTACTTCAGTCACGTGGTAACCTTCGCCCACTAAATAGTTTTGCCAATCTTTTTGTACATTTTCATCATCCACAGACCACGCGATGTGATGTACTGTGCCTACACCCCATCGACCTTCTCTCATTGGTGTTTTTGGAATAATGATATGATGTTTGAGTTCGCCTACTGTTTCAAAGTGGAACGCATCTTCAGTATGTTCAAGCTCTACTAAGCCTAAATCGTCTACTAATTCTTTTAATGTTTCAATAGGACGAAGTGATAACAATACGGAACCATGAAAACCTAAAATACTATTCGTATCACTTTCTTCATCGCTTTCCACTAATGCTAAATCAAGACCATGTATATCTTCAAATTCAATTGTTGGTCTTTGGAATAAAGATGTTTCTGTCACTTCTACACGATGGTCTTTAAGACGTTGAATCCAATAGTCTTTAGAATTTTTAGGGATTCTAAATGCAATACGACCTACTTGGCCACTTCCGACACGACCTTCTCTGGCATTAGCCCATGGGAAGAACGTAATCACTGTACCTGGGTCTACATTATCATTTGAAAAATATAAATGATATGTGCCTGGATCGTCAAAGTTCACTGTTTTTTTAATCAAACGTAAATTTAAAACTTCTTGATAAAATTGTTTATTTTCTTTTGGATGTCCTACAATTGCTGAGATATGATGGATGTTTTTAATTGCTTCCATTTTGTCTTCCTCCTCTTTCTGTTCACAGTATTTTGTCATTACTTTTCATTGTCATCTTGAATTGATTTGTAGTAACGAGACTTATCCGATTGTCCTTGAAAGCTCTTCGTATAAAAAGGCGGATCATCTGTTTTAGTCTCATCTGTTGTTAAAATGGCTCTATTTAAATGCATGACTTCCCCGTCTTTAACAAGAGAAAAATCTCCATATAAGAAAATCTCTCCATTATCACCATAAGTGACTCTCGTTTCGTCGTGTGATTCTAACTCATTTGAAGCCAGCTCATAAGTTAACGCACCGCTTGGACAACGCTCAACCACTTCAGCGATATGTTCTGCAGTATCGTTATCCGGATTAATCCACGGTCTTTGATTGACATCGAACACATGACTTAATCCACGTACACACTCCGTCGCATGTACACATCGTTTAGGCTCAAAATAGACATTGATATCTGATCCGGTATACTTTTTCGCCAATGCAAACACTCCATTCTTGAGTTTTAAAACAACATACCTGTATCATTTCATAATTGACAGTCATTTCATTCAATACCTAGTATAATAATTATACTACAACGAATTGTAACGAAAGTAAAGCAACATGTTCTCGCTGTTAATTTTGATAACACAACACCTATACCCGAATTGCATCTAAATACACTTTACGTATAAAATGAATCTTATTTTCATTCCAAAATATAGCGTCCAATGATGATTGATGTGATCTCATACTGATCATTACCCCTCAATCCATCGCACAAGGAAAGTAAAATCAAACAAATCTTACTGACTACTGAAAAAAGAATAAGGCTCTATATATTGCTTATCAGTATATTTTGAAAGTGAGATTCATAAATAAAAGAAGTCTTATGAATTTTATATGCTCGACTGAGGTAACAGTATATTACAAAATGATAGTTATGATAAAAATATGTATTATTTAAAAACTATTATTTATTTAAATAAAGTGACATTTAGGAACGAAAATACAACACTTAAGAATTTTAGACCAAGTAAAGTTTTAAGTTTGATAATATGTGAGCGAATTCAAATAACAGGTAAAGATAAGTCAAAAAGGTCATTACTATGATAAAGAATTTAAAGTTACATCTAAAGATAAAATCGAAGAAGCATCCTTTAAAAACCTACCTCCTAAAGAACGTGGATGGTGCAAATGGGCAGTCGGTGCGTTATGTGGTACTGGTGGCGCAAGAGGATGTTGGGCAGCAACTACTGCATTAGGTATCACAACCGGTTGGGGAGGATTTACTTTAGCCACAATTTGCGATCTAATAACATCCCTGGGTGGTACCGGTGCAACTAATTACATCTGTAAATAGGGAAGGCGATTACATGACAATGTTTATAATGATATTTCTTTTTGTATACTCTATTGTAATTACGTTAATGTATTTTAATAAGAAGAAATAATAATTTATGAGATTAAAAGACTCTGAGTAACTCGGAGTCTTTTATATTATAGAACAAATGAGATGAGTTCCTTCTTAGCCTCAATAATGTATAGAAATAACTCAGCAATATAAAATATTCTTAGGATTTGATAAAACAGCAATTTCAATTTTTTAGTTTGAGAAAAAATTTTGACAAAAAACCCAGTAATTAGATAAAGTTTCAAGATAAAGTCCAATACTAGAATTTTGATCTTTTGTGTAACTAAAACTGTACAATTGTTAGTATTCTGTTATGCATATTCGTTATACAATTTTTAAAATCAAGATTGCAAAATCATAAAAGATAACAGTAAAAATTGAAAAAAGCTTCCTTAAGAATGGAGATAAAAGACTCTGTACTAAATAAGAAACAAGATTGATTCACCAGTTCCAGTTAGGATAGAGTCGCAATGTTTGGATGTACTCATAATTATAAAATAGGGTAACTTGTCCTTTGAGATTTCATTGCATTTTAAAAATGACTACTAACATCGCATAGACATTATACTATGGATGCTGTAGCCATTCTTAAGATTTTATTTACTTATTTTTAGGTATATGTGAAGCAGACATCGAGCATGTCCTAAACCCATAGTGCATGTCCCACATACACTGTCTTTCATGACTCATAACCTTTAATTAATATACAAATGATAGATGTCACACGTGAAACATTTTCTCTCTCTTTGGTTGTCTCATCCGTGCAATTTCAGTCATTTTTATATGCATTTAATTAAAGCATCATCGCTAATTTCAATTGATCTAACACACCACTTGAAGAACCTGGGAATGCAAAGATCATTTGATTTAAGTCTCTTGCAGTTAGTTTTTGGTTAACAATGAATGTTAGCAAGTTGATCAAATCAGGTGCGTCGTCACCATAAATAGCCGCACCAACTAGGCGTTTTTCGCTATCTAATACGATTGTCATTTCTTCTTCTGTTTCATTTTTGTATTCAAATACCATTCTTTTACCAAATGGAATGTCGATCACTTTGTATTCGTCGTTATTTTTCGCTTCTTCGATACCTACACCGATATTAGATAATCTTGGAAGTGAGTATAATACAGATGGAATTGCAGGGTATTGGATTGGCATTTCATTCATTTTTAAAATGTGTGATGCGATGTAATTAGATTCGAATGTCGCAGTTGGTGTCAATTTTGGAATCATTTTTTCAATAACGTCACCACTTGCGTAAATGTTAGGTACATTTGTACGTAAATATTCGTCAACTTTTACACCGAATTTAGAGTATTCAATACCTACTTCTTCTAAACCAATACCTTCAACGTTTGGCATACGTCCAGTTGCATCTAAAACGTAGTCAGATTGGATTGTTAAACCTGATTGTGTCACAACATCGTAGTTTGTACCATTTTCTTTAACAGCAACTACATTTTCGCTCATGTGGAAATGAACGCCTTCTTCTTTTAATTTGTCCATTAATTTTTCAACGTGTGCTGAGTAGAAGCCTCTTAATGGTTGATCATCCACATGAATCATGTGTGTTTCAACACCTGCTTTAACTGCGATTGAAGCGAATTCAATACTAATAATACCTAAACCAATGAAAGTAATGCTGTTTGGCATGCTTTCAAGTGATAAGAAATCTCTACTATTTTTTGTGAATTCTTTACCTTCAATATTTAATTCGTTGCTATGTTGACCTGTAGCAATAACGATATTTTCAGCTTCATAGCTTTCACCATTCACTTCAACAGTATGAGCATCTGTAATTTTACCAGCACCTTCAATAATATCGATACCCTGTTGTTCAAGTATGGCTTTCATTGTGCCTGCCATGGGGTCAATCACTGAATGTTTATAATTCATAAGATTTTCCCAGTTTACTTCTAAGTTTTCTGTATTAATAATGTTTGGGTAGTGAGAAGCTTGTTCTAATACTTCAAATGGATTTTCTAACAAGATTTTTGCGTTACAACCATAGTTTGTACATGTTCCCGCAATACGATCTTTTTCAATGATTGCGACAGATTTACCTGCATGTCTTAACGCAATTGCACCATGCCATGCAGCGTGACCACTACCTAAGTATACTACGTCATATTTTTTCATTCTTATTCATCCTTTGTAATATTTTTTAAAGTTTCCTCTAGTTTGTCCATTGTTTCTTTTGCTTTTAAGTATTCATCTAAATCAAATTTTGAGGCAATACATTCTGAAATGGCTTCATGTACCGCTTCTTGTTCTCTACGCCCTTTTTCAGTTAAACTCACCAACAAATGGCGTTTATCTGTTTCGGACTTTTCTCTCTTTATCCATCCAGCAGATTCTAAACGCTTCAACAACGGTGTCAATGTATTACTCCCTAAATCTAACCTTCTCCCTATAGACTGTAGATTTTGGGGATTTTCTTCCCATAATGTTAACAAAACGAGATATTGAGAAAATGTTAACTTAAACTGTTTGAGCTGATGCTCATAAAATTTTCCAAACAATCGATTAACGTTATAAGCAGAAAAACAAAGTTGATTTGCTAGCTTCATCTCCTCACTAGACAATTGATCTCCCCCTATTCCAATCGTGCACGATTGATTAAAGCTTAAACCATCCCCAATAAGAAATCAAATAAAAGAACTTCGTTTATTATAATTTTTTTATTGTTTTGATATATAGGCTTGTCATGACACCTGTCCGCGCGATTAATAAAAATATGACATGTTTTAATTCAATAAATAAAAAACAATGCTTGTGTGAAAAATGTCATCACATAAGCATTGTTTTGGCATTAGCACGATACAACGGAATTATCTTTGATGTAATCAATCATTCGTACAATCAGTAATCATTATAAATACTTTTCCATAATCACTTTATTCGATTCGGTAAAAGCTTCGTTATGGCTTGATACGTAACCTTCTTTTCTAGCTTCAGGATCAATGTATTGCTTTGCTAAATTCGCAGCGTTCCCAGCATCACTAAATGCACTTGCGATCAAATGGACTTTCGCATCGTGATGGACAATATCCCCACAAGCATAAATACCGGAAATGCTTGTTGACGTATTACCAAATCCTTTGATGCGATAGGAATCAAACATATCTAATTGTGCTGTCGATGCCTCTAACAACGTACTTTCTCGATCAAAGCCATGACTAATAATCACATCATCAACACTTTTTATCGTCGTGTTCCCTGTCTCTAAATTTTCAAGTTTCACTTCTTTGATTCGTTGCTGTGCTTGGTCCCCGATTAATTGTTTGATGTGTGTATTCGGCATTTTTTCTACATCTAATTTTTCTATGATTTCATTCATCGCTTCATAACCACGGATTTCATCTTTTCTATAAACTAACGTGACACTTTTCGCATAACCTGACAAATCACAGGCCCAATCTAAAGCCGAATTACCTGAACCTGAAATCAGCACATTTTTATTTTTAAAATGTTTCAAAGCTTGAACCGTATAATGTAAGTTTGTCAGTTCATATCTAGACGCATCTTTAATATCTAAATGCTTCGGTTTAATGATACCGCCGCCTATTGCAACAATAACCGCCTTTGAAGAATAAATGTGACCTTGTTCTGTAGTCACTTCAAAATGCTGCTCCTCTTTTTTAGTAATATCTATTACACGTTCTTCCAAACAGACTTCTGGATTAAAATGAAGACCTTGTTGAACGATATCTTTAATAATTTGAAAGCAAGGCTTTGGAGCAAGACCGCCAATATCCCAAATAATCTTTTCAGGATAAATATTCATTTTTCCACCTAATTTATCTTGAACATCAATGAGCCTTACCGTTAATCCTCTTAAACCCGCGTAAAAACTAGCATATAATCCTGCAGGTCCCCCACCAATAATAGTCACATCTTTCATCATAGACATCCTCCTGTTTAGTACATAAACTTCTTATATGAACTAAGTATGCTACAATTGATAATAATTATCAATATCAACGATGGCTAGGCGTGTTCAACCTTGAATGAAAAGCATGGACGTATCCTTTTGTCCGTTTTCCCTATTTTCTGACCATGCGCTTTGATGGTCTCACTTTAAAACCGATATTTATTTTTTACTCGGAATATAAAAATGGGCATGTTGATAATGAAAAGTAATATCAGAAACATCAAAAGGTTGTCCTGTAGATGTATAAAATATCTGATGATAACGTAAACAAGGTGCCCCAGCTTTTAATTGTAATAAAACCGCTTCCCTCTCATCGAGTTGATCCACATTGAAATAGATATCCGAAAAGCCAAGTCGTATTTGTAAATCGTTTTGTAAATAATTGAAAATAGAGCCTTCTGCAATCTCTTGATTTAAATACTTTACAATGCGCTTATTAAAGTAAGAATATTCGATGCACAATATCGTGCCATTCATATAGCGCACGCGTTCCAAATAGTAAACCTGCTCCCCGGGTCCTAACTTAAGTGCTTGCATCACGGACTTAGGTACCTCCATCACTAATTCTAATTTGATAACATCACTAGTTATATGGTGTTCCGCTAAATGACTTGAAAATCCGTCCGTTTTAAACACATTGATATAATCACTACTTTTAGCATTTCTAACAAAAATACCGCTACCTTGTGCTTGATAAATTCGCCCATCTTGTTCAAGCAAGGTCAGCGCTTTAATAATCGTACTTTTACTCACGTCGTACATGTCTTTAAATGCCACCACACTCGGTAATTTATCACCTGGCTGATAATTTGAACTTTCAATTAATGTATGAATTTGTTGCGCAATTTGTTCATACTTCAACAATCTGAATCCCTCTTTTCAATAGACATCAATTTATTATAGCACGCCTCTAAAAATAAGAACGAACTTTACATATTGTACCGGTACAATTATAATAACTTTGAACAATATGCTTTAGTCTATTAAATGAAAAGGTGGTATGAAAATGAGTCAATTACCTCAAAATTTCATGTGGGGCGGTGCACTCGCAGCCAATCAATTTGAAGGCGGCTATGATCGGGATGGCAAAGGACTTAGTGTCATGGATGTCATCACTGCAGGTGCTCATGGTAAGGCGAGAAGAATTACGACACACGTGGAACCTGATGCTTATTATCCTAATCATTTCGGTATCGACTTCTATCATCAATATCAAGAAGATATCGCGTTATTTAAAGAATTAGGCTTAAAATGCTTACGAACTTCCATTGCGTGGACGCGGATATTCCCCAAAGGCGATGAAGCCACTCCTAATGAAGCCGGCTTACGATTTTACGACAAAATCATAGACACCCTTATCGAGAATGGTATCGAACCTGTCATTACTTTATCTCACTTCGAAATGCCCCTCCATCTTGCGCACACCTATGGCGGATTTCGAAATCGAAAAGTCGTGGATTGCTTTGCTCGTTTTGCAGAAGTGGTCTTCGAACATTATCAAGATAAAGTCACATATTGGATGACTTTTAATGAAATTAATAATCAAATGGACGTACAAAACCCTCTGTTTTTATGGACCAACTCAGGTGTTCAACTCAAGCCTGAAGACAATCCTGAAGCAGTGTTATACCAAACTGCTCATAACCAACTCATTGCGAGTGCACGTGCGGTCAAAATTGGGAAGCAAATTAATCCAAACTTTCAAATAGGTGCAATGATATCTCATATCCCTATTTATCCTTATTCTTGTCATCCTAAAGATGTGATGGAAGCACAAATCGCAAATCGTTTGCGCTTTTTCTTCCCAGACGTGCAAGTTAGAGGCTATTATCCTCATTACGCCGTTAAAATGTTTGAAAAACAAGGTTATGATATCGGTTGGCAAGAGGGAGATGATGTTCTGTTAAGAGAAGGGACTGTCGATTACATCGGTTTTAGTTACTACATGTCTACTGCAGTGAAACATCATGCCGAAGATTTACCTAAAAATAACATTATGAATCACACTTTACCTAATGCTGTAAATAACCCTTATATCGAATCAAGCGATTGGGGTTGGGCGATTGATTCGATAGGCTTGCGCTACACACTCAATGTATTATACGAGCGCTATCAGCTCCCCTTATTTATTGTAGAAAATGGCTTCGGCGCTGTTGATCAAGTCGAAAATAATGAAATCCATGACAGCTACCGTATCGATTATTTAAAACAACACATTGAAGCTGCGATTCAAGCCGTTGATGAAGATGGCGTCGACTTGCTCGGTTACACACCATGGGGCATCATTGATATTGTGTCTTTTACGACAGGTGAAATGAAAAAACGTTATGGTTTAATCTATGTTGATCAAGATGACGAAGGACATGGATCATTAACACGTTTGAAAAAAGATTCATTTTACTGGTATCGTGAGGTCATTCAATCTAATGGAGCAAACCTATCCTCACATTGAGGCTACAACCCCGTGTTTCGCACCTATAAATCACCACACTTTTGAACCTCTATTTCTGCACACCTACTGTGCAGAAACTCATAATTTTAAAATAATAGTATAAACTTGCCCTTAATTTTAGATTTTGAAAGGCGTGGAACGGAAAAGAGAAAAGATTTCCGCTTCACGCCTTTGTTAGTATCTCTTCCTATATTTAAATTGACATGCCGTTATATCTTCTTGTCGTACAACAGATATTTTCAATCAAAACCAAAAATGAGATATATTTAAATTTAGTTTTTGACTGATTTGTGAACAAATCTATTTTAATGTTGTGATTTGATTCACAACTGAGTATAATTAAATCAAACACGAGATATATTTATTATACTAAAATCGCTTAGTATCTCTATATCTATTGGGAGGTTTTTATTATGATTAAATGGCTACAAGAAAGTAAAATTGCGAGTGTAATTTTGTTATTACTTCGTTTATATTTAGGAATTAGCTGGTTCAAAGCGGGGATTGGAAAATTGTTAGGTGGCGGTTTTAATGCAGGCGGCTTTTTACAAAATGCAGTACAGCATCCTGTTATGTCTGAAGCAGGTGTTCAATACCCGATTTATACATGGTTTCTTAAAACGATTGTCTTACCTATGACACCTTTAGTTAATGTACTCATCCCACTATTAGAAGTCATTGTAGGCTTATTATTAATCTTAGGTTTATTCACTTCAGTGGGTGTATTTGTTGGTTTAATCCTCAATTTCATGTTTTTATTCGCAGGTACTGTTTCAGTTAACCCACTTTACATCTTAATTAGTATTTTTATTTTCATGGGTGGCTATAATAGTGGCAAAATTGGGTTAGACTACTTTATTAAATCCATTTTAAGCATGAAGTTTTTCAGATTCTTTAACTATTATCCTGAAAGTCATCAGAACCATACAAAATCACTTCAATAATCTTATAAATTCATATGCATCATAAACAAGCATCAATGTGATGCATCCCTTCACATCGAAATAAAGCACCTCAAAAAATCATTTGTAAATGGTCATTTGAGGTGCTTTATTTTGTTATGCCATCTCACGTGTATGATGGTCTTTCATAAAAGTTTCTATCACAGTTTGAACGGCCTTATCCCAATAAGCATAATTATGTCGACCTCTACCATCTTTAAAGTTACAACGGATACCATTTTGTTGTAAATAATGCACAAAGTCAACGTTACTCTGATAAAGAAAATCTTCTGTGCCACACATCATTAAAAACTCAGGGATTTGTTTTTGTTTATTAACCGCTTCGTCTACCAAATAGTAAGGATCAAAAGGTGTCCCCACAACTTCTGTGACTTCACCAGCAATCGCTTTAGGCTTGAAATCAGGGAAAGTGTAATGGGCAAGTGTTTTCACATCGACAGCAGCAGAGAGTGGTGCGGCTTTCGCAAATCTTTCACCTGCCGTCAAAGCGAATTTAATCGTACCATAACCGCCCATTGAATGACCTGCTATAAAATTATCTTCTCGTGCTTTTGATAAAGGTAAAATTTGGTGCACGTAATCCCAAACTTCTAGAATATAATCATAGTAACTATGTCCGTAGACCATGTTAGTGTAAAAACTGTGGTCTGCATTGGGCATAATCACCGCAAGTTGATGCATATTGGCATAGCGTTCAATACTTGTAAAGCGTGTGTAAGCAGTGTGATCACTCGATAACCCATGCAATAGTAATAATGACGGGAATAGTTTAGGTTGTGCATTGGGTTGAACATAGCTTCTGTCATCAGGTAAAATGACCGTTAAAGATTGATGCATCCCAATCGTTTCAGATAGATAGTTGATTTCTAATCGTGCCAAAATACTCACTCCTTTATGACTCATTACGCTTTTTATCTTACGTCTTTCTTATTTTAAATGTCCACAGATTTGAAAGCTTTCAACTTTACAAATAAATATAAAGATAATACATTAAATTTGTAATAACCCTAATAGTAATAAAAAAATTAACGCATGTATTAAACAGAAAAGGTTGAGTGATTATGACAAAAATAGCGATTATCGGCCCAGGTGCGGTGGGTACAGCCATTGCATCCGCCCTTGACACACAAGATGTCACATTATTCGGTAGACAAAATAAAACTGTCACTTACGTAGACGAAGCAGTATCTGAAACGAAACAAGTCAACGTTCATGCCCTTAAAGAAGCCACTGATGTTTATGATGTTGTTTTTATCGCAGTGAAAACACATCAAATAGATACCATTTTAGATGATCTTAAAAATATCACGCATCCCGAATCACGCGTTATTCTCGCGCAAAACGGCAGTGGTTTACTTCCAAAATTAGAAGCGTACCATGCTTATCAAGCCGTCGTTTATATTAGCGGTGCTAAACAAGACAATGTTGTTAGACACTTTAAAGATTATAAAATTCATTTGCGCCGTGACGCTTTTACAGAGCAGTTAGCAGAAAAGATTCAAGATTCACAGTTATCTCTTATCTTAGAAGATGATATTGATAAAGCCATTTGGTTTAAACTCATCTTCAATCTTGGAATGAATACGTTAACCGCTTTAGGTCGCGATACAGCACGCTTATTAAAAGACCCACGTATGGAACAATTATGTCGTAATCTTTTAAATGAAGGCTTACAAGTCGCAAATGCAGCCGGCGTTATATACGAAGAGTCATTTATCGATGATGTGATGGCAGCTTATCAAATCTTTAATGATGACACAGCTACAAGTATGTATTACGACACAATGAGCGAACAACCCATTGAAGTAGAAACCATTCAAGGCTTTATCTATCGTGAAGGTCAAAAATATGGCCTCCACATCCCTTATATTGAAACAACATATACCTTATTAGCGCATCAAAATGAAACAAGATTAAGATAAAAGAAAAGGGGATGAGCAGCAATACAACTGCTCAATCCCTCTTTTTGTGATAAAACACTTATGCTTGGCTATGTTTCATTTCCAATTGATGAATTTGATGTGTCAACATTGTATTGACGGGCGTAGGAATTTGAAGTGCCTCTCCGTATTTTGCAATTTGACCATTTAAATAATCTATTTCTGTCAGACGACCATTTTTATAGTCTTGATGCATAGATGGATAATGCAAGCCTTGCTTCTCTTTTGGATAAGCCCCTTCAATTTTTTGAATTAATGCTGTTTTGTCTAATTCTACTCCTCTTGCTTTAGTGACAGCCACAATTTCATCGATAATCGGCACAATCATGTTCCGTGATTGATCATAGCTTCCGAAGTCATAAATGGTTTTATCTAAAATTGTACATAATGGGTTTAACACACTATTTAAAGTGGCTTTTGACCATATCGCTTCAAAGACATTGGCATTTACGTGAGGGTGTAAGCCAGCCTCATCCAATGCTTTGAAAATGATTTCTGTTTGCTCATCTGAATCTCCACTTGCACGATAAAATTCAATAGCGCCTTCACCTTCTAATAATAATTGCCCCGGTCCACGTAATCCGGCTGTCCACATTGTCACTGCTAAATAGATTTGTGACATCGGTACAAATTTTGATAAACGCTCATCGTGACCTAAACCATTCATCATACTTAAGATGGCTGTTTTTTCATGAATAGCTCCTGCTTCTTTCAAACGTGTTAACATTTCTTCTGATTGCATTGCTTTCGTTAAAATAATGATTAAATCATAAGTTTCTGACACTTCTTTTGATAAAACAGCTGGGATTTCAACTGTATAAGTTTTCGTCTCTGTTGTTACTTCCATACCTTTTTCGTTAATACGTTGGACATGTGCTTCCCAATTATCAATCAATGTTACATCATAGCCGGCTTCTTTAAGTGAAACCCCTATTCTTCCGCCCATAGCACCTGCGCCTGCAATTGCAATTTTATACATAAACCTTCACTCCCATATGATATTGATTCCTTTTATGCTTCAGTGTCGAATGTAAAAATAGTGGCGTCGTATAATTTTAAAACTTTCATAAAGAGATAGTGGAAAAACAAAGCTGAAACGAAAGGTACAATGACGTAACAAACTAAAACAATAAGTAAGCTACTCAACATACTTGTATCCAATAAAGCAATGGTTTTAATTGGCCCAATCAATCCTACTAAACCAAATCCTGCCGATTCTGGTACACCTTGAATATTGAAAAGGCTACTCACAAAACCTGAAACAGCTGCTGTACATACCACAGGCAACAACAACATTGGATATCGAATCATATTCGGCATCATCATCTTCATCGCACCTAATAAAATGGCAATAGGTACACCCACTTTATTCACTTTCCAAGTACCAATAGCGAGCATAATCGCACTCGCTGCAACCCCAATTGCGGCTGAACCTGCTGCTAACCCTGAGATGCCAATCGCAATCCCAATTGCTACTGTGGAAACAGGTGAAATGATAATAATTGAAAATAATACCGCTATAATGATAGACATGATGATAGGTTGCGTGTTTGTCACACTATTGACTATCTCACCTATTCCTAAAGTAATCCACTTTGTATAAGGTAAAAGTAACAACCCGATTAAACCAGCAATACCTCCAGCAATAATTGGTAAGAGGATAATATTCAAACTTCCAAGTCTGTCTTTGATGATGAGAATAATACCTACGGCGATGGCGGCGGTAATCATCGTGTTGATTAAATCACCAATCCCAACCAATACCCATTTATTCTCTGAAAATTCAGCTGCTCCAGAGCCTACAAATGCAGCTGTACCAGTAACGACTGTTTGCATTGGATTAAAACCAAACTGTAAAGCGATTAAAACCCCTGTAATAATTGGAAT
This sequence comes from Staphylococcus coagulans, assembly GCF_002901995.1. GTDB lineage: Bacteria > Bacillota > Bacilli > Staphylococcales > Staphylococcaceae > Staphylococcus > Staphylococcus coagulans. The sequence goes on from NZ_PPQN01000033.1 coordinate 44,188, forward strand.
TGTAAATTGTATACCTTGTACCACATAAAGTAACGTAGAAAAGAAATCGTGGTATTGACTTAAATAGCTAAATAATCCACCTAAAATTGCATTGGGTATCAAACCAACGACTATTGCTAAGGCCACTCCATTTAATACATTGAATAGAAATTTCTTTGGCGTAAGTTTTTGTGTCTCTTCCATCACTGTTCTCCCTTTTTCCTCTATTTGTGAACACGCTCACATTCTTTACCCAACTCCATTATAATTGAACACTCACATAAGTCAATAGGGTTGACTATTTTTTAATATCTTTCTTATGTTTTACTTTTACACATCCCCTTGGATGTATCGTTGTATAACCTAATAACAACATCCAATTGATGACTGTCTTACACTTGCATTCTTAATTGCGTGCATACTTCATATAATTTGTGGTATATAAAGTATATAACAAAAGAAAAGGTGATGATTGTATGGCAGAAATTAAACATGGAGATAATAAGTTCTATGTAGGTGAAGACGAAAACCATTTGCAAGCTTTAATGACCTATGTCCCTGTTGGGAACAGTCGTATCATCATCGATCATACTGAAGTCGGTGACGAATTAAAAGGTCAAGGTGTAGGCAAACAATTAGTTCAAGCAGCCGTTGATTACGCACGTGAAAGCAATATTAAAATTCATGCTACTTGTCCATTCGCTAAAAGTGTTTTAGAAAAAACAACCGAATATCATGACGTCTTTGAAAAATAAAACACAGTCACAGTTGGCATTGTTAAAAGTGTCATCTGAAAATTTTTGGAACACAATAAACCCGTCCTTGCATTCAATAAAATGCATGAGACGGGTTTATTTGTGACTTTGCGCTTGATTTGTTGATTATTGTCGTTTAATAAGGTTGTTGTTGGATTTGATTATTTTGCATTTTTAATGGGATTTCATAGTATTGGCAGTTTTCCCATGATAAATAATCTTTGAAAATGTGGAAACCTTGATTAAAAAATTGATTCAATAATTTTAATGTTTCTTGTGATACTTCAGGCAATTCATAAATCAGCTCAGTAAGCGTTTGATCAAAGTAAGCATCTTCAATTAAAGGTTGGTCGAACTTGAAGTTAGCGTCTACAAATGGGTAAGGTAAGACGAAGAATGTCGGACCTTCAAAACGATCGTCACCAAACCAAAAACCAAATTCTATAAAGTGTTCATCAAAAGCAGCATATTCAATGACTTGAGACGGTTTGAATGTTTCATGTATCGCGTTATAGTTAATAATTGATGAAATATCAAATGTACCCCAGAAAAGCCCGGGTTTAACTTTGCGTGCACGGAAAGGTGCCACAAAAAAGGATAACGCGCGTGTTGCGAATTTCATTAGATTTAATGCTTGTTTGCTCTTCTCAGGATCATAGTGACAGTGATGTGCATCTTGATTGAAAGGCGTTTGATCTTCGACTTCTTGTGGGGTTTGATTGATTTTTACATCAATTTCAAATTTTTGAAGTAACTGATGAATGCCTTCATAGTACTGTTGAATACTTGTCCCATTTTCTAAAGGGATGCTATCTCTTCCTTGATCTGTTTCAACAATAATGCGATGTTGTACTAAATCGACTTGGATATTATACGTATGTGCACCATAGAATAAAATACCTGTCGAAAAACCACTCGGGGTAATATCTAAAACTACATGTGCCCATTGCGGCTCTTGGAATGCGCTCGCGAGCTTATGTTTACCTAATATTTGAGCCAATCGATGCAATGTTTCTTTTTCTTCTTTCCAATCTGCAAGTTTTAACACATTATCGCCTCCGTAAATTGTTATTTGGGTCGTGCCGCTTACTTTTATTATATAAAATTTCCTACCTTTTTAATAACAATTGTCATTCAACTGGTTTTTATGTCCATTTAACAACATTAAAATGCGCGTCAAACCCTACTTTCATCGTTTGACACGCATCATTATTATTGTAATTTTTGAAGATAACTGCGACCAAATTCTGGAAGCGGTACACCAAAGTTATCTGCAATGGTTGCCCCAATTGAACTAAACGTTGTATCCG
>NZ_PPQN01000034.1 GCF_002901995.1 Staphylococcus coagulans
AAACTATCTAGGATAATATTTAAACCTTTATAAGTAAGTTGAAATAATGAATTGTTCTTCATGATTTCATCTTCATCTTTAGATATTTTAGGAATTAAAACACTCTCTGCTGGATAAATGAGAGATGAAAATATTAAAGACAAACTCAATAATATATACATCGTTATTAAACTCATGTGTCCACTATAAAACAACAATGCTAACAAAGTGACTAAAATAATTTGTATCATCGTACTTAGATATAGGATTTTTTTAATATGATATCTATCTAAAATCGGTCCTAAGAATATCATGCACACATCTATAATACCTACAATAGCGCCTATTATGCCTAAATATACGGGGTTATCATATTGAGTAGCAATATACCAAGTTAAGGAAATTAATATAATACTATCTCCAATATTTGTCGCAATTCTCCCTATAAGTAATTGATATATTGTTTTCATGATTTCACCCCCAAAACCTTTTATAAAATAAGATGTAGCAACGCTTAAAGTACAGTCATATTAGAAATTTAATTTATCTCTATTATAATCTAAAGTGTTATCATGAGAAATCCCATAGCTGATCACATTCCTTATTGATTCAACTTCGAGTACTGCTATTTTAAATTATTTAAGGTTACAATGAAATAATGATAAAAACCCAAAACAAACTATAGCTATGAAATACGTGTAGTGATTATAGCCCAAAGATTAGGGCATAGTGATACAACAGAAGTGTATAACCGATACGGTCACTTATATCCTAGTACGCAAAAAGAAGTAGTAAAATATTTGTAAGGAGTAGATATATGATTATTAACGATTGGAAACTTTATAATAATTCGAATCTAAACTTAATTTTTATAAATACTAAAGATAGTATCCTAGCTACTAGTGAAATGACACCAGCTTTTTGAGTTTACTTTGAAAATGATTTACAAAAAGAAGAAATAATAGAAATTAATCCAGAGTTATACGCAGAAATAAAGAAAGATAATAAAACAATTAAACTGTTTGATAAATAAACACCCTAAATATGGGTGTCTTTTTTTATGTGTTAGGGCATATCTGGGGTAATATTTGTGCACTCAAAAATAAAAAGCCCATAACCACAAGGATTATAGACTAAAGTATGGAGACGGCGGGATTTGAACCCGCGTCCAAAGGTCCTGATACAAATGTTTCTACGTGTGTAGTCTATCCATGAAATTCACATCATGCAAGGCGATAGACAGCCAACATGATGCTAGTTTGATTGATCTCTTCTCGTCAGACTTCAAACGGCAGTGACGAGCGTATCCTACTAAAGTTGAATCACGTTAACAGCACATAGGCGATGCGGTTAGGTGATGCAGAGTGCAATTACGCAGCTACTGCTAAATTATTGTTAGTTTTGCCAGTTATTATAAACTGATGTGTTGATGACGGAGACAACCCTCCGACACGCTTCATGAGCTCTGGGGACCCCTGTCGAATCCATAAACGTCCCCGTATTTTTAAATGTGCTTTCTTTATACGAAAGCACATTATATCATATCAAAATTTTACAATCTTAGCAATGCTTTAATATTTTTGTTTCATCGCACGATCCATATCACGCTTCACAGCTTTTTCTTTTAAAGTTTGGCGTTTATCGTATTTTTTCTTACCTCTTGCAATACCAAGTAATACTTTACAATTTCCGTGCTTTAAATAGAGCTTGAGCGGAATAATCGAATATCCGATTTCACGTGTACGTTCACCGAGTTTAGTAATTTCACGCTTGTGCAACAATAATTTGCGTATACGTCTTGGGTCATGGTTGAAACGATTACCTTCTTCATAAGGTGCGATATGCATATTGTGAAGAAAGATTTCACCGCGTTTAACTTGTGCATAGCTGTCCTTTAAATTCGCACTTCCACGACGTATCGACTTAATTTCAGTCCCTTGCAACACAATGCCCGCTTCAATCGTGTCTTCGATGTTATAATCATGACGTGCCTTACGATTTTCTGCTAATGTGCCTTTACCTGATTTTTTTGGCATTGGTTTCACCTCAAATTATTTTTTCTTTTTACGTGCTTTTTTCTTCACACTTTTCCCTTTATAAAAAGGCTGATGCTGTGTATTTCCAGATTTTTCACGACGGCGTGCGTTTTTTCCTTTACGCTGCTTCTGCTTTTTCTTTTTAGTTTTTTTCTTTTCAAACTGATTACCTTTTGTTTTTGCTTGTATCGTTTTACCGCGTGCTTTTTTATCTTTTTGTCGACCAAAATCAATAGGCATGCCTACAATTTGAAAATCAATTTGTCGTTCTTCCACATCTACATGAACTACTTTGACTTTTACAACATCACCAATTCGATAGACAGTCGCTTTTCTTTCACCGATAAGCGCCATTTGTCGCTCATCAAAATGATAATAGTCATCAGTCATATTTTGAACATTGATCATCCCTTCAATTGTGTTAGGGAGTTCAATAAACATACCAAAGTTTGCTACTGAACTAATGACACCTTCAAATTCATCACCAATATGTTGAATCATGTACTCTGCTTTTTTAAGTTCATCCGTATCACGTTCAGCATCGACCGCACGGCGTTCACGTTGTGATGTATGCTCAGCAATTTGAGGTAACTTTTCTTCCCATTCGTGTTTCGCTTTTCCATCCATCGACTTTTCAATAAGATATTTTCTAATCAATCGGTGTACGATTAAGTCTGGATAACGTCGTATAGGTGATGTAAAGTGTGTATAATAATCAGCTGCTAAACCAAAATGACCTAAATTTTCTGCGTCATAATGCGCTTGTTGCATTGAGCGAAGCATCATTGTGGATATGACCATATCTTCTGGTCTTCCAGCAATTTCTTCACTAATACTTTGTAAAGTACTTGGATGAATATCTTCTCCTGTTCCTTGAATCATGATGCCAAAATTCGTAATAAAGTCAAAAAATTGGCGTAATCGCTCTGATTTTGGTTGTTCATGAACACGGTAAATAAATGGAACTTCCATCTTACTAAAATGTTCTGCTATCGTTTCATTGGCAATCAACATAAATGATTCAATCAGTCGCTCGCCTTCACCACGCTCACGTGTAACCACTTCTTTTGGAATACCTTCTTCATTGACTAAAACTTTAGCCTCTTTGATATCAAAATCTATTTCGCCACGTTTTTTACGCATATCGATTAATGTTTGAGATAAATTTTTAGCTAAATCTAACATTGATACAAGCTCACGATATTTTTGGCGTGCTTCTGGATCTCTATCAGTAATGATACGATTCACAGCTTCATATGTCATTCTTGCATTAGAATGGATCACACTATCAAATATTTCGTGTTTGATGACTTTACCTTCGGGATTAATGACCATACGGCAACTCATCGCCAAACGATCAACATTTGGATTTAACGAACAAATTCCGTTACTTAATCGGTGTGGAATCATCGGTATAACACGATCCACTAAATACACACTTGTCGAACGATCATAAGCTTCTCGATCGAGTGCAGAACCTTCTTTGACGTAATAACTCACGTCAGCAATACTTACTGTTAATTCAATATTTCCATGATCTAATTTTTTGACTGCAATCGCATCATCTAAATCTTTCGCGTCTGCGCCATCAATAGTAATGGTTAAATCTTGACGCAAATCTTGTCGTCCTTCAAGTTCTGACGGTTGGATTGTTTCAGGAATGCATTCTGCCTCTTTCAGCACATCATTTGGGAATTCTATCTCGATTCCATGTTGATAAATGATGGACAAAATATCTACGCCTGGATCATTTTTATGGCCTAAAATCGCTGATACTTGGCCTTCAGGATTATTAGTTCCATCAGAATACTTTGTAATTTGTACAAGAACTTTATGGCCATCAATCGCACCTAAATCCTGCCCTTTAGGAATAAAGATGTCTTGCATAATTCTTTTATCGTCAGGGACGACGAAACCAAAATGACGGGCTTCTGAGAATGTACCGACCACTTGTTTAATCGAATGTGATTCTATCGCCTTCACTTCACCTTCAAATTTTCCTTTACGGAAGTCGCCGCGAGATTTTTTTACTTCTACGATAACTGTATCGCCATCCATTGCTCTATTGATTTTTGTAGGCGGTATAAAGATATCTTCCATGTCCTCTTCTTCAGGTCTTAGAAACGCAAATCCTTTTTTATTTTGGCTTAATGTTCCTCTGACAATGCCTGGTTTAGGTCCGCGTTTTTGATAACGGTCTTGTTTTGTCCGTGTAACCATTCCTGATTGTTCTAACTCAACCAATATTTTTATGAGGTCACGAAATGAATCTGCACTATTTAATCCTAATGCATCTTGGAAGTCAGACACTGACATAGGTTCATAATCAGCGCTTTGGATAATTGCCTTAATCTCTTCTTTTAAATTCATCTTGCTCCTCCTTTCTATTTAAAATCTGATTTAAATGACTTTCTAACTTGTTACGTATTTAAAATTGACTGTTTTAATATGCACTATTCTGACCAATCTAATGTTTCTAAAAATGAATAAATTTCTTCAAACACAGCTTCTTTTTCTTTATCAATTGTAATGACATGGCCTGAATTTTGATACCATGATAAATGCTTATCATCAGAAATAGCTTCATTGTATATGATATTAGCAGAATCCGGATTAATCATTTCATCGTTTTCTGATTGAATCACGAGTAACGGATCCATCACTTCATCTACAGCATCTCTGACTTCTTGCAATGTACCTTGGAGTTCTTTTAAAGTACTCGTCGGATGAAATGCTGCCATTTCTTTTTCTATCGTCTCTTCATCTTTTCCCTCATACTTTTTAAAGTTTCTAGCATATTCTAAAACACCTTCATACATTGCACCTTCTGTTTTAATGTACATCGGCGTACACATGGTTACAATACCCTTCACACTGCGATTTAAGCTTAATTTCAGCGCAAATACCCCACCTAATGATAAACCTGCTACAGCAATTTCATCGTAGCCTTGTTCTACTAAGTAATCATAACCATCCAGTGCATCTTTATACCACACATGCGGGCTTGATTTTAAAATTTCTTCTGGTGGCGCTGCATGTCCCTCATAATGAGGCGCATAGGAAGTATAGCCTTTCTTTTGTAAAAAGCGGCCTAACTGGCGTACGTCTGAACTATTACCTGTAAAACCGTGTAATAATAACACAGCGCGTTTTCCTTCTTCAAAAAAGAAAGGCTTAGGTAGTTGAATTTTCATAATACAATCTCGTCCTTTCAAACACTCATATGATTCATTCTATCGATAAAAAATCGTACATACAAACAAAAAAGCCCGACTTTTCAACGGCCGGACTCTACATATTAAAGTAACTGATACCTAACATTAATACAAAGAAAATAATCGATAGTACAATTGTCAATCTATGCAAAAATAAATCTACACCACGTTGTTTTTGCTTACCGAATAACTGTTCAGCACCACCGCTGATTGCGCCTGATAAGCCGTTACTCTTACCTTCTTGTAATAAAACAACCGTGATGAGTGCGATACAGTCAATAATGAGTAATACTACAAAAAAGGTATGCATCAGACTGTCCTCCATTCATCATATACGGAAGCTATTTTACCATATTTACCGTATATTCACAATATAGTTTAACGATTAAATGTCGATTTACGCTTCACACTTACGGTAATCATCATTATCGCGAGAACTAAAGAACCTAAATTCACGACGAGATAAGGGACTAATGCGAAAAATCCTTTTACATGAAAAATCGCTGCATAAAGGATGGGTGGATTGAGTAGCGCGTTAAATAATTGAGAAATAAAGACTGCAAGCATAAACCACCATAAATAAGGATGTTGATTTTTAAGTGCAACAACACCCGCTGCATAGGCTAAAACATATAAAATGCCTATATAGCGTAAGCTGTTATTAATTGCATTGATGCTATTTTCTGTTGCCTTATTACCCGAATGTTCCAACATATACGTAATCACTTGACCATCAACAATAACGACCTGATGAATCACTAAGCAGACCGCAAATAAAAATGAAATATAACCTAATAATTTGCCGGTATGTTGTGCACGCATTTCAGAGTTTTGTAGTTGTGACATAAAAGACTCCTTCTTATACTTTTAATATTATTATATCAGTTTCAAAACACATTGAAAATCTAAGTCTTGGTCGAAATAAGACGGACACAACGATATCGATTTAAGCAGTCCACTTATTAAAGTTTTGAATGAAAAAACGAGAGGTTAAGCAACACGTTAGTGTTCCTCAACCTCTCAAATATCATTTAATTCATCTATTTAACTTAATATTATTTGTTTAAGTTATAGAATGATTTTAAACCTTCATATTTAGCTGCTTCATATAATTCATCTTCAATACGTAATAATTGATTGTATTTTGCGATACGATCTGTACGTGATAATGAACCTGTTTTGATTTGACCTGCATTTGTAGCTACTGCAATGTCAGCAATTGTAGTGTCTTCAGTTTCACCTGAACGGTGTGATACAACAGCTGTATAACCAGCTTTTTGAGCCATTTCGATTGCTTCGAATGTTTCAGTTAATGTACCGATTTGGTTAACTTTGATCAAGATTGAGTTACCGATGTTTTGTTCAATACCTTTTGATAAAATTTCAGTATTTGTTACGAACAAGTCATCTCCAACTAATTGAACGCGATCGCCGATACGTTCTGTTAATAACTTCCAACCTTCCCAGTCGTTTTCATCCATACCATCTTCAATAGAAAGGATTGGATATTTATCAACAAGTTGTTCTAAGTAGTCAACTTGTTCTTCAGCTGTACGTTTTGCACCATTTTCGCCTTCGAATTTAGTGTAATCGTAAACACCATTTTCGTAGAATTCAGAAGAAGCACAGTCGAATCCAAGGTAAACATCTTTACCTGGTTCTAAACCAGCCGCTTTAATAGCTTCGATGATTGTTTCTACGCCATCTTCAGTACCTTCGAATTTAGGTGCGAATCCACCTTCATCACCTACTGCAGTCACTAAACCGCGTGATTTTAAGATTTTAGCTAACGCGTGGAACACTTCTGCGCCCCATCGTAATGCTTCTTTGAATGTTTCAGCACCTACTGGTAAAATCATGAACTCTTGGAATGCAATTGGTGCATCTGAATGAGAACCACCGTTTACAATGTTCATCATTGGTGTAGGTAATACAGTTGAATTGAATCCACCTAAATATTTGTACAATGGTTGACCTAAGAAGTCTGCAGCTGCACGTGCGACAGCAATTGAAACACCTAAAATTGCGTTTGCACCTAATTTACCTTTATTAGCAGTGCCATCTAATTGAATCATCATTTTATCGATTGAAACTTGTTCTAGTACTGAAAACTCACCTTCGATTAATTCTGGTGCAATAATTTCGTTTACATTTTCAACGGCTTTTTCTACACCTTTACCTAAATAACGAGCTTTATCTCCGTCACGTAATTCTACAGCTTCATGTTCACCAGTTGATGCACCTGAAGGTACGAGTGCGCGACCAAACGCACCACTTTCTGTTAAAACTTCAACCTCAACTGTAGGGTTACCGCGTGAGTCTAGTACTTCGCGAGCGTATACATCAGTAATAATTGGCATAATGTTAATCTCCTTTTTCAATCAATTTTATGATCTGTTCTTAATATTTTAAACAGACATTATTTTATCCAAAACAGGTTGGCTGTTCATTGTTATTATAACGAGTAATACTTATTTTTCAAAATGATTTAGTGTTCGATTAATGATTCACCAGTCATATCTTCTGGTTGTTCTAAGCCCATGATATCAAGTAATGTTGGCGCTAAGTCACCTAAGCGTCCTGTTGAACGCAAAGTATGACCTTCTTTAGTCAAGATTACTGGAACGGGGTTTGTTGTGTGTGTTGTCATCGGTTGATCATCATCTGTTAACACTTCATCAGAGTTACCATGGTCAGCAGTGATTAATGCATGACCACCCATGTCGATGATTTTATCAACGACTTCGCCGAGACATTCGTCTACAGCTTCGATTGCTTTAATAGTCGGTTCCAATTTACCACTGTGACCAACCATATCTGGGTTCGCAAAGTTTAAGATAATAAGGTCTAAATCACCTTTATCTAATTCTTCTAACAATGCATCGCGAACTTCATAAGCGCTCATTTCAGGTTTTAAATCATAAGTTGCAACTTTAGGTGAATTGATTAAACGACGACGCTCACCTTTGAATTCCTCGTTTTGACCCCCGTTCATAAAGTAAGTCACGTGAGGGTATTTTTCAGTTTCTGCAATTCTTAATTGCACTAAACCATTATCTTGAGCAACTTCACCGATTGTATTTTTCAAATCAACTTTTTCAAATACAATATGTGCATCAACTTGATCATTGTAGCCTGTAAATGTAGCAAAATATAGATCTTTAACTTGTTCAACCTCAAAACCATCAAAAACTTTATTTGTAAAGATTTCTGAAAGCTGTCCAGCGCGGTCAGGTCTGAAGTTATAGAAAATTACTGCATCACCGTCATTTACACCGTTATTTTGATTTTCTACAACAAAAGGTTCGATAAATTCATCTGTCAAATCGTTATCATAGTTTGCTTGAACCCCTTCGTGTGCTGAAGGATATTTAACGACATGATCAAATCCACGAATCGCATCATATGCTTTTTGTTCACGTTCCCAACGTTTATCACGGTCCATTGCGTAATAACGTCCAGAAACAGAAGCGAATTGACCAACACCAAGTTCTTTGAATTTATCTTCAGTTTCATCAATATATTTAAGTGCAGATTTTTGATCAACATCACGACCATCTAAAAATGCATGCACGTAAACTTTTGTTAAACCTTTTCTTTTAGCAAGTTCTAAAATCGCATAAAGGTGTTCGTAATGACTGTGCACACCACTATCAGAAAGTAGACCAAAAACATGTAATGCTGATTGATGATTCAACGCATGATCAATTGCACCGTTTAAAACACCATTGTCGAAAAAATCGCCTTCTTCAATAGATTTGTTAATACGTGTTAAACTTTGGTACACAATGCGTCCAGCACCGATATTCATATGTCCAACTTCTGAATTACCCATTTGGCCATCTGGAAGACCTACATCCAAACCACTCGCTTCAATTTGCGTTGTCGGATATTTTTCAAAATAGCGGTCAAAATTAGGCTTGTTTGCTAATTTTACTGCATTACCATGGATTTCTTCACGATTTGCAAATCCGTCTAAAATAATAAGAGCTGTTGGCTTTTTGGCCATAATTATTTCGCACCTTCTAACAATTGAACATAGTCATCAACTTTCAATGATGCGCCACCTACAAGTGCACCGTCGATATCTGATTCAGACATATATTCTTTAATGTTATTTGGTTTTACACTACCGCCATATTGAATACGTGCTGATTGTGCAACTTCATCACTTGTTAATTTTGCAATTGTTTGACGAACAGCTGCACACATTTCATTCGCATCTTTAGCAGTAGACGATTTACCTGTACCAATTGCCCAAATTGGTTCATATGCAATAACTACATCTTTAATTTGCTCATCTGATAAACCTTTTAAAGCTTTTTCTACTTGTGCTTCTACAACTTCATTTGCTTTGCCGTTTTCACGTTCTTCGTCTGTTTCACCTACACAAATAATAGGTGTCATGTTGTGATTAAATACAGCATGTGCTTTTTTATTTACATCTTCATCTGTTTCATGAAATAACTCACGTCGTTCAGAGTGACCAATAACGACATAGCTCACGCCTAGATCTTCTAAAGCAACAGGAGAAGTTTCACCTGTGAAAGCACCATTTTCTTCAAAATAAGTATTTTGTGCACCAATTTTAAGACCCGGTGCAACATTTTCTTTTGTTAAAGAAATTAATGCATCTAATTGAATTGTTGGTGCACAAATCACTGCCTCAACTTCATTTGTATCTGGTAATGCTGGTAGTTCTTTTACAAAATTTTTAGCTTCCTGCACCGTTTTATTCATCTTCCAGTTTCCAGCGATAATAGGTTTTCTCACTTCAGAACACTCCCTCTTAATTCTTAGTTTGCTTTCTATATTCACGCTTTAAAATTATTTATTCGCAATTGCTTTAATACCTGGTAGTTCTTTACCTTCTAAATATTCTAATGACGCACCGCCACCAGTTGAAATGTGTGTAAAGTCTTCTTCAAAACCAAGTTGCATTGCTGCAGCAGCTGAATCGCCACCACCAATGATTGTTGTTGCATCTTTAAGTTCTGCAATAGCTTCACATACACCAATTGTACCTTTAGCAAAGTTGCTAAATTCAAAAACACCCATTGGGCCGTTCCATACAACTGTATGTGCACCTGCAAGTTGTTTTTTGAATAACTCAACAGTTTTTGGTCCAATGTCCATTGCTTCTTGATCAGTAGGGATTTCATCGATAGATACAGTTGTAATTTGTGCATCGTTAGAAAATTCTTTTGCCACTTTACCGTCAATTGGTAATACAATTTGGTCACCTGCACGGTCTAATAAATCTTTGGCAAAATCAATTTTGTCTGCTTCAAGTAATGAAAGACCGATTTCTTTACCTTGTGCTTTTAAGAAAGTGTAGGCCATTCCGCCACCGATTAACACTTTATCTGCTATTTTTAATAAGTTTTCAATGACGCCGATTTTATCAGATACTTTAGCGCCACCTAATATTGCAACAACAGGTTTTTCAGGATTTTCAACAACGCCACCAATGAATTTGATTTCTTTTTCCATTAAGAAACCTGCAACAGCCTCAAGGTGTGTTGAGATTCCTACGTTAGAAGCATGCTCACGGTGTGCTGTACCGAAAGCGTCGTTTACGAAAATGTCACCTAAAGATGCCCAATATTTACCAAGTTCAGGATCATTTTTAGATTCTTTTTTACCATCTACATCTTCAAAGCGTGTGTTTTCAAACATTAAAACTTCGCCTTCGTTTAAGGCTTTAATGGCAGATTCTAATTTTTCTCCACGTGTTTCTGGAATAAATTGAACCTCTTTGTTTAGTTTTTCTGATAAACGTTTCGCAACCGGCGCTAATGAGAGTTTCTCTTTATCACTTTCTTCTTTGACTTTACCTAAATGTGAGAAAACAACAATTTTCCCACCTTGTTCAATGATATATTTTAATGTCGGTAATGCCTGAACAATACGGTTATCGTTGGTAATTTCGCCGTCTTTCATTGGAACATTGAAATCTGCACGCACAAGTACAACTTTACCTTTTAACTCAACATCTGTTACATCCTTTTTTGCCATCGAGAATCCTCCTCATAAAAAGTCATGAATTTTAAAATAAGCGGAGAAGCGTTTGTGCTCCTCCGCTTACTACAAGCTACAAAATAGTTCGAAGCACATATAGCCGTACTTACAATCCTATTTTAATCTATTTTATTTAGCGTGGCTTGCTAAATGTTCTAAAGTACGAACAAGTTGAGCAGTATATGACATTTCGTTGTCATACCAAGAAGCAACTTTAACTAATTGACGGTCACCAACAGTCATTACACGAGTTTGAGTTGCATCGAATAATGCACCGTAAGTCATACCTACAACGTCTGAAGAAACGATTTCGTCTTCAGTGTAACCGAATGATTCGTTAGTTGCTGCTTTCATTACTTTGTTTACTTCTTCAACTGTTACTTCTTTATCTAAAACAACTGTTAATTCTGTTAATGAACCAGTTGCAACTGGAACACGTTGTGCACCACCATCTAATTTACCAGCGATTTCTGGAATAACTAAACCGATTGCTTTCGCTGCACCTGTAGAGTTAGGGATGATATTTTCAGCAGCAGCACGTGCACGACGTTTGTCACCTTTTCTGTGAGGTGCGTCTTGTGTATTTTGGTCACCAGTATATGCGTGAATTGTAGTCATTAAACCTTCAACAATACCGAATTCGTCGTGTAAAGTTTTTGCAACAGGTGCTAATGAGTTTGTTGTACATGATGCACCTGAAACAACTGTTTCAGAACCGTCTAATGTTTCGTGGTTAACGTTATATACGATTGTTTTAAGATCACCTTTAGCTGGTGCTGAGATTAATACTTTTTTAGCGCCTGCTTGAATGTGTGCTTCAGCTTTTTCTTTATCTGTGAAGAAACCAGTACATTCTAATACTACGTCTACACCAAGGTCACCCCAAGGTAATTTAGCAGGTTCTGGTTCAGAGAATGATTTCACTTCTTTACCATTCACACGGAAACCACCATCAATTACTTCTACTTCTTCAGTAAAACGACCTTGCATTGTGTCATATTTCAATAAATGTGCAAGCATATCGTCGTCTGTTAAATCGTTTACAGCTACTACCTCAATGTTTTCTACATCTTGAATTCTTCTAAATGCTAAACGACCTATTCTACCAAATCCGTTAATTGCTACTTTTACTGCCATGTTAATGGCCTCCTTTAAATGATATTTAAAAAGTGGATCAATTCAAAATTAAATAAATCACGCACTTTTTATTATTGCTAAATTGTTTCACTCGTAATAACTTTAGCCGCAGCTTCATCCGTGATTAAAACGGTATTAGGAGAAGCGATTTTAAGGTATGCCTTAATTGCAAGGCCTTTCGATGCGCCACCCGCTACAGCAAAAATGTGTGCTTTTGATTGGGCTTCTTCTAACTGAATCCCAATCGTTTTAACCTTGTGAATGATGTTACCTTGTTGATCAAAATAATATCCTAACGATTCACCGACAGCATGATGATGTTGAAGCTTTTCGATGACTTCTAATGGCGATTGTCTTCGTCTCGCCATTTTCAGCGCATCACCGATACCGTGAATAGTGAATTGAGATTCTCTAATTTTATCCAATGTCTGGATAACAGAAGGCTCTTGCATCAAATTTTGATAAGTCAACTCACTCACTTGCTCAGGGACGTATAGTGTTGTGTAGTCGCCCCCAGTTCTCTGTGCCATTCTAGAACAAATTGTGTTGGCTTGAAAAACAACATTCTGACCTAAGCCACCGCGTGCTGGAACGAACAAAACATGAAAGGGAAGTTTAGACATCGCATCACTAACTGATGCCATTGTTGAACCACCCGTCACTGAAACAATTGCACGATCGTACAATTGTTTTTCAAGCAGTTGCCCAGCAATTCGACCAAGTTCTACTTTTACAGCAGAATCTGTATCGCTGTTCCCCGGAATGACATGAACTTCATTGATATCGAATTGACCCTTAATCGTTTGAGCAAGGCGATGATAATCAGAATAATGATTGAAATAAGCATTCAACTGTGTGACTACATCCTTACCTTCTACCGTTAACGTCATACCTGTTGGCTTGACAGAAATTAACTCTTGATGTTTAAGCAAGTCTGTTTCTGAACGTAAGACACGTTCTGTCAAATTCAACATCTCACTCAAAGTTCGTCGTCCTACAGGTTGATATTTCTGAATCGTTGCTAAAATAGAGAACCTTCGATACATTTTGTCTATCAAGTCAGGCACAATTTTTTGTTGCACTTGAATCATACGTTCCAAGGTGAATGCCCCCTTAATAGTCAATTAGATGGTCAACTTTGAGCCACGCTTTGACATTTATAGTCCCAAGCACTGTAAAAAAATATATCTTGTTGTTTACAAATCCATCATACTACTGAACTATATAAAATGCAAGTCATAAACCATCCCAATTTCATAAAACGTTGGACAAAAAACGACCAATAACAATTTCCTATGACTTTCATTCCATTTATAACACATTTCACCATTCTTAAACATCCTTATCAATTTTATTGCAACACGATAAGTTATTTCATATATTTACATAAAGAGGTGATACTATGACAAGAGATTCCGAACAGCCTGAGGTCATCGATCCTTCAGATCCTCGCTATCGTCGCCCCGAAGATATACAATACGGTTCAAACAAAAATAGATATGAAGGTGGGAATTATACCTATACGCGTTACTATGGGTGTACACCTGTAGGTTGCTTACCAGGTTGCTTATTTTCCATTTTTTTATCAATACTTTTAACATTATTACTCAATTTCCTTTTTTAATATGAAAAAGAAGAAATGAGACGAACTACGCTTTTGGTACTTCTAACCAATATCCATATAAAGCGAATAGAAATGATAAAGTTGCAAAAAAAGCATAGCCACACGCTTTGTGCGTTAAGTTGACTATGCTTTTCTTTATTTTATTCATACAATAACTGCACAACACGATACGGTACAAAATCTTCCGTCCTTCGTTTACTCTAGGCATCAATGTATATTGATTAAGCCATTTTAATGTTGATTACTTTTATCTTCTGACGGTTTTTGATTTTGGCTTTGGTTCTGATTTTGTTGAGGTTGTTGTTGAGAATGACCATTAGGTTGCTGTGTTGAAGGTTCCTTTTTAGGTTCCTGAGCTGAAGATGGCGGCGTTTTTGGCTCGTTTGAAGATGGTTCATTTGTCTTCGGGCCCGACGATTTTGGTTCTGAAGTATCTGGTTTTTCACTCGTCTTCGGTTCTTTTTTAGGCTCCTCGGTCTTCGGCTCTTCTTTCTTTGGTTTTTCCGTTTTCGGCTCAGTTGATTTAGGTTTTTGCTGCTGATTACGTTGGTTTTGTAACTGTGCTTGACGTTCCGCTTCAATGGATTGTTGACGCGCTGCTTCTAAAGATCTTTCTTGCTCAGCTTGTTCTTTTTCAATACTTTTTTCTTTTTCTCTCTTTTCTTGTGCTTTTTTTTCTTTTTCTTTTTTAATTTCAGCATCTCGCTTTTCTTTTTGTTCCTCAATAGACTTCTCTTTTAATCGCTCACTACTTCGGTGTGATTGATCGACGAATGAGAAGATTGCAAACACTAATCCAGCTAGCAATAACAATACAACAATAATACTGATAATCGCTAAACCTCGTTTTTTCTTTTCCCCTTTTTCAGCATATTTTGGTCCTTGTCCACTTCTTTTTGGTGCTGACATGTTTTTCCCTCTCTTTATTAAGATATCAATCTATTTAGTTTAAGCTATATTTATTTTTAAACTTACGTCTTGTCTGTATTGTGATATTACAATTATACAATATTAGAAAGTTAACGACTATGTGACTTTTAAATTAATAACATTCAATATAAATCATATCACTCAAAACGACAAGGCACCAATTATCGAAATCACCAATATCAAAACCATAATCCATATCACTCATCTTTTATGAAACAGTACTACCCAAAACTATGATTTATTACTATTGAAACGAATTAAAGCATATTAAGTCCAAATTGTTATTGAATCTAAAAACCTTTCATGCGCAATCTGCTGATACCATTCAAGTTGAAGTTTAAAAATAATCATAATGAGGAAATGACTAACTATTACACCATTAATCATCTGAACATAAACGAAGATAATAAAAAGAGGTCTGAATGCTGCATCATTCAGGCCTCAACTAAAGGGAGTCAAAAATTACCTTCGTCGTATATATTATGGGGTATACTGAATTTAATTAAGAGATGTATTAATTATCGAAGGTATTTCTATTATAACGCACTTTGTGAATTAATAAACACACTTTAATGCATTTAAAGTGAAAAGTTAATGTCTGTTCTATGACAATAATATGAACGAATCAAAAGGAGTGGTTTAAGTGACGAATTATTTAATAACTGGCGGCACAGGTATGGTTGGGACAGCGCTAGTTGAAGACATTTCACAACGACCTGATTCAATGATTTATATTCTGACACGTAGCGATCGAAGTTCAAAATCTTCACATATTCAATATATTAATTGGAGTCAAACGGGTTGGGAACAAAAAGTCCCCGACATTGATATCGTTATTAATTTAGCAGGCGCGACGTTAAATAAAAGATGGACAAAGTCGCATCAACAACTTATGATGACAAGTCGAATACAGTCCACGCGCGCATTATATGACTTATTTAAAACACGCAAGCAAAAGCCGAGTGTGCTTTTCAACGCAAGTGCGATGGGATATTATCCACCTTCTCATACTGCGACATATACGGAAGACTTTCGTACGACACCACATGATCTTTTATCCGAAATCGTTTATCAATGGGAAAAGCAGGCTTCACTATTTGAATCAGTAGGTACTCGTGTGATCTTAGGTCGATTTGGCCTCATCCTCTCTCAAAAGGGTGGCGCTCTACCTATGATAGAAAAAACGTATCGCTTCTTTGTAGGAGGACGTATCGGTAGTGGTCATCAATGGTATTCATGGATTCATCTTGAAGATTTAAAACGCGCAATTCTATTCTTGATTGATCATAAGACGGCTTCTGGAGTATACAATCTTGCTGCACCTGGGCCAGAAACACAACAACAGTTTGGGAAAATACTTGGAAAAACGTTGCATCGCCCCCACTACACATGGGCGCCAGCTACGCTTATGCGATTAGTTCTAGGGAAAATGTCAACATTGGTACTTGATACACAATTTATCGTCCCTCAAAAACTCAATCATCTCCACTTTACATTTAATTATCCAACGCTTTCACTTGCACTTAAAGATATCTATAACCATTAAGTGAACTGACCAGTGTTGAATGCTAAAAGTGCTTCAATGATATCATTTCGAGATATATGATAAACCAGAATTGACAAGTTGAAACACCATACATGTCAATTCTGATTTTTAATGATATCGCCAATTAAATCATGCCACATAAAGATACCTTATTTTAACTGTATCTGATAAAATGCAAGATCAAGCCACTGATCAAATTTATATCCAACTTTCTCTAATGTTCCCATATGTCGAAATCCAAATTTTTCATGTAACAGTTTACTTTGTATGTTTTGGTCATCAATACCTGCCACCATCGTTTGAACCTGTTTTTCGCGGGCATCTTGAATTATGTTCTCTAATAATTGAGAAGCAATGCCTTCTCTTCTCGCATTAGGACTGACATATAAAGAATGTTCAATCGTAAATTGGTAAGCGGGCCAATTTCTAAATTGACCATATGTAGCAAATCCCAACACCTCCCCATTCCGTTCGTATACAAAGACAGGTTGTTGTAATTGTTGCTTCGTTTGAAACCAATTTTCACGTTCTTCTAATGTTACTGTTTCATAAGTATAGACAGCGGTCGTATGCTTAATCGCATGATTATATATTTCTTGAATTTGAGTCAGATCATTCACTTGTGCCTGTCTTATCACGTCTGTTACCCCCTTCCCCTCATTTAAATAAAATCCGTTTGTTTTATCATAAAAAAAGAGTGGAGCATAAATCTAAAATACGCTTTCAGATTTCATTGCTCCACTCATTACATAGTAAGATGAGATAGGTTCATCATCTTATAAATGACAGAAACTTCTCTTCTATTCTGGTTGCATTACTTCATCAATTAAGCCATAAGCTTTAGCTTCTTCAGCAGTTAAGAAGTTGTCACGATCTGTGTCTTTCTCGATTTTTTCAATATCTTGACCTGTACGTTCAGCTAAGATCTTATTTAATTTTGCACGTGTTTTTAAAATATGGTTAGCAGCAATTTCGATTTCAGTTGCTTGACCTTGAGCACCACCAAGTGGTTGGTGAATCATCACTTCAGCATTAGGTAATGCATAACGTTTACCTTTAGCTCCTGCTGCAAGTAGGAATGAACCCATTGAAGCAGCCATACCAATACAAATTGTTTGTACATCTGGTTTAATGTGTTGGATTGTGTCATAAATCGCAAATCCAGCTGTTACACTACCACCAGGAGAGTTGATATAGAGGTAAATATCTTTTTCTGCATCTTGTGCTTGTAAAAATAAAAGCTGTGATACGATTGAGTTTGCTACATTATCGTCAATAGCAGACCCTAACATAATAATACGGTCTTTTAATAAACGTGAATAAATGTCATATGCACGTTCCCCGCGATTTGTCGTTTCAATTACTGTAGGAATTAAATTCATAGATTATTTCCTCCTAATTTCTTTGATTTGATTTTATTCTAACCTAAAAGTCAAACATGGTCAAAAATTACGCTTTTAACTTTCACTATTTTAGGAGTTGACCCCTACAATGCATGAAGGTAAAATGATGAGTGTACGTTTCAATTTACCCCTCGTAGTGTAATGGATAACACTTAAGATTCCGGTTCTTACAATAGAGGTTCGATTCCTCTCGAGGGGGCTATCTTACTTTTTAAAATCAAGAATCCCATAACGACGGGGTTCTTTTTGCTATACACGTTAACTATATCCCATATCATATTGAACTTCAGGTATTTAAAACGATGTCATATCTTACGAATTTTTCTCATAAAAAGAAAGCGATCAGATTATTTTTTAGTAAAAAACTCTGAGCGCTATTTTAAGAATGGATGTCTAAGCCGATATAGCGCATACTTTACAAAATGCACTATCAAATAGCATTGAAATATGATATAAAAAACAGGCTGTCCTCACCGGCTAAACACCTACTTTTTACACTTCAAATCGTTCTCCGCTTCTGATTTTATCCGCCATTTCGTTTAATTTTCTTAAACGATGATTGATGCCTGATTTCGAAATAGTTCCAGTACTTACCATTTCACCTAATTCTTTCAATGAAACATCTTGATGTTCAATTCTTAATTTTGCCACTTCTCTCAGTCGATCAGGCAAATTATCTATCCCGATTTCTTCATCTATCAGTTGAATACTTTCAACCTGCTTCATCGCCGCACTGACCGTTTTATTTAAATTCGCTGTCTCACAATTCACCAGTCGATTTACAGAGTTACGCATGTCTCTGACTATTCTTACGTCTTCAAATTTAAGCAATGCTTGATAACCACCGATTAAACTTAAAAATTCTGCTATACGTTCCGCTTCTTTAAGATACGTGATCCAACCTTTTTTACGCTCCAAACTTTTCGCATTGAGCTCGTAAGTATTCATCAATTGCGTGAGCCCTTCAGAGTGACCCTCATATAGAGAAAATATTTCTAGATGGTATGATGAAGTTTCTGGGTTATTTACTGAACCTCCTGCGAGAAATGCACCACGTAAATAACTTCTTCTCATTTCATTATCTTTAACCATAGTTGCATCGATATCATGGCTAAACATTCCATTTTTAAGTATTCCTAACTCGTCTAAAATCTCTTTTGCTTTCATTTTTATTCGGCATATATAAATGTTATTTTTCTTTAATTTCATCTTTTTACGTACTAATATTTCGACTTCAACCTGAAAAACAAGTTTTATTAGTGTATAGATACGTCTTGCAGTTGTGGCATTTTCAGTTTGAATATTAATGACAAACTGTTGATGTGATAGGCTTAAGGCCCCGTTCATACGAATTAAAGCACTGAGCTCTGCCTTAGCGTTATCTTTATCAACTTCAATCCTTGTCAGCTCATTTTTCATTTCTGATGCAAAGCTCATAATGAATCGTTTCCTTTCTATTTATCAAGAATCAATATGGTTAAAGTTATGATTTGAATTGATCAGGGTCAAATTGAATTGTACTAATTTCTTGTAATGCAATTTCATAAATCATCTCTGCCAATATTTCTGTTCGATGTCTCACGTATTCGTGCTCTGTAATTTCAGCGAGATGCTCCCCTGTTACAAGTTGAACACCTTGTTCCTTTAATAGCTCTTCATCACAATATACAGGCTTAGCGCCTTTATCTTCATACTTTTGAAGTATTTCTTGTGAGAATGGCAATTGATTCGCAATTACAAAATCAATAACATTCGCACCCAATTGTTGATGAATTGCACGAATATGATCTGTGACTGTATATTCATCGGTCTCTCCAGGTTGGGTCATTATGTTTGAAACATATAATTTTTTAGCATCACTTTCGACAATGGCTTTGGAAATACCATTGACACAAAGGTTAGAAATCACACTCGTATAAAGAGAACCAGGCCCTAAAACGATTAAGTCCGCTTCTCTTAGTGCTGCAACAGCTTCATCCATCGGTTTCACATCAGCCGGCTCTAAAAAGACACGTTTAATTTTTTTATGTTTTTGAGGAATATTAGATTCCCCTGTTACAATTTCTCCATCTTCCATCTCTGCGTTAAGCGCCACGCTGGAATTTGTAGACGGTATAACGCGACCTTTGATATTCAAGATTTTACTGAGCTCTTTTACCGCATGTCCAAAATCATTCGTAATATTTGTTAATGCGGCAATCAATAAGTTACCAACAGAATGGCCGCTAATGATATCTTTTTCGAATCGATATTGGAACAGCTGTTCTAACAACGGCTCGACATCGCTTAAGGCAACCAGCACGTTCCTTACATCACCCGGTGCTGGTATATCCATCTCACTTCTAATTTTCCCTGTACTTCCACCGTCATCTGCGACTGTTACAATCGCTGTAATATCTATTGGGAAGGATTTGAGACCCCTTGCCAAAACAGATAAGCCTGTCCCTCCACCAATCAGCACTAATTTGAGTTGTTTCATTTTATTCGCCACTTTCTATATGTGCATCACGATGATGAACATATATGTTATAATCATACGTCTGCTTAAGTTCCTCAGCTAATCGTTGTGCTAATGCGACAGAACGGTGTTGTCCTCCTGTACAACCAATTGCAATGACAAGTTGTGATTTCCCTTCTTTTTTATATCCTGGAATCATGAATAATAAGAGATCCAATAATTTTTCATAAAATGTATTCGTCTCTTTCCATTTCATCACGTATTTATATACTTCTTCGTCCATACCTGTCAACGGACGGAGTTCCTCTACATAAAAAGGGTTCGGTAAGAAGCGCACATCAAAAACCAAATCTGCATCTATTTGAATACCATGCTTGAAACCGAAGCTTGTCACATTGATTGTAAACGTTGATTTATTCTCTTTATTAAAATTTTCATAAACTCTTTTTCTTAATGCTTTCGGTGTTAACTTTGTAGTATCTAAAGTATAATTGGCCAAACTTCTCACTTCGGCAAGTAAATTACGCTCTTCATTAATCGCTGCAACTAGAGTTAAATCGCCCTGCTCTTGAAGTGGATGCTTACGACGTGTTTCCTTATAACGAGAAATTAATTTTTCCGTTTCAGCATCTACAAACAGTACATCTACGATTACATTTTTTCTACTTTGCACAGCATCTATTTCACGCACTAAGTATTTAAAAAATTCTCGTCCTCTTAAGTCGATGCCAATAGCTACTTTTTGTAACGAAGGGTTCCCTTGTTCCATTAATTCTACAAACTTAGGCAATAAAATAGGCGGAAGATTATCGACACAAAAATAGCCTAAATCTTCTAAACTTTGAATAACGACAGATTTTCCAGCGCCCGAAAGCCCTGTAATGACGAGTAATTCACTTTTAACGATTTCATTGTTTTCTTCATGTTGCATTGTTGACCACCATCCCTTAAGATTCTCTTTTAGTGTACATGAAAATCCTTCAAAGTCATAGACAGAAAGCTAAAATTTAACACTTTTCATAACCGTATGTATTGACGATGATGTAACAATGGCAACCTGTACCGAATATACTTTAACAACTCGGCTAGCACTCATTTTTCAATCATCTTGTCATAATAAAGTATGCTGTTTTCACGAGCATAAAAAACAATGATAAATAAAAAGAGTGGGACGTGGAAACTCGTTGTTACGTTAGATTCCTTTGTCCCACCTTTATAGGGTGTCGCAATTAATACGTTTATTTAATATAGGAACAGGCAAAATATAGCGCATTCGAACAGATTAACTCCAATCTTAAAAACGATTACTTAAAATCGTGATTAAGCTTCATCATGCAAGCTTTCGATATACGCTTGAACACTTTCTGCTGCGATACTACCATCACTTGTTGCTGTTACGATTTGACGCAATCCTTTTTCACGAACATCTCCAGCTACATAAATCCCTTTAACAGCTGTGCTCATGTCTGGATTTGCTACAATATAGCCCGCTTCATTTGTAATGCCTAAATTTTCAAACGGTTGTGTAAGAGGTTTCATGCCGATATAGACAAATAAGCCATCTGCATCCACTGTTTGTTCAGTGCCATCAACTGTTGAAACTAACGTCAATGAACCTACTTTACCATCTTTTTCGTTAACTGATTTAAGTGTATGGTTCCAAATAAAATCAATTTTTTCGTTTTTGAAAGCACGATCTTGTAAGATTTTTTGTGCTCTTAATTGATCTCTACGGTGAACAATAGTAACTTTATCTGCAAATTTTGTTAGGTACGTTCCTTCTTCAACAGCAGAGTCTCCTCCACCTACAACGTATACATTTTTATTTTTAAAGAAGGCACCGTCACATACAGCACAGTAACTTACACCACGGCCACCGAGTTGTTCTTCTCCAGGTACACCAATTTTTTTGTATTCCGCACCTGTTGCAATAATCACAGCAGTTGCCTCAATTTCGCTTGTGCCAAGATCGATAACTTTGTAATCGCCTTTATCTTCGATGCCTTTAATGTCACCATATTTGTATTCGGCACCAAACTTTTTAGAGTGATCGAACATTTTATTTGATAAATCCGGTCCTGAAATCATTTCAAAACCTGGGAAATTTTCAACTTCTTCAGTGTTCGCCATTTGTCCACCTGGCACACCGCGTTCAATCATAACTGTTTTTAAATTCGCACGTGAAGCATATACCGCAGCTGTCATACCTGCTGGGCCTGCACCGATGATTGCAACATCATATCTTACTTGTTCTGACATGATTCGTTCCTCCTCTTAATTTCATCATAAGAATTTTACAACATTTAAATACGAGACTCAAACTTATATGCTCAACAACCAATTGAGCGCAATTTCAAACGTTTCTGGACACACGTCAAATAGTTCAATGACCTCTTGTCGATGTAATGATTGTACGCCAGCATTAAAATACAAATAGGTAACTGCCGCAACATATGCATTTACTTCATCAACATTTATCTTTTCCACCGATAAGCTATCTGCATAATTGATCCAACTTAAAAATAATGCGTCATCACCTTTAGTTTTAGGTAGATGATAAAGCTTTTCCATTCCTTTGTGTATAAAGTGTAACTTTGTGAGCTGTAAGTTTTGTATTAAATAGGAAAGATAGAGTTTCTCATAATCTCCTAATGTTTCTAGTATGTCCCATACATCTTTCGTCATTAAAACCTCTTTACCATTTAATTGATTCAATAAAAAGAGCCCATAAAGACGTTCATGCTGATCCTCACTGGTCAATAGCGGTTCAATATGACAGTTAAAGTACTGTCTACTTTCATCCACGACCCAAGGGGGAAAACCAGGATTCGCTTTAAGAAATTGTGTCAATGCTTGCCAAAAATATTCACTTTGTTCAATATGACCCAGGTAATAATAATTATATGAAAGTGCATGAAAAAGCTGGAAAGTTTGAAATTTTCCTCTTCGGTGGAGCGGTAAGAGTAAATATTGCGATGCTTGATATTGCTTTAAATAGCTTAAAACGATCCCCAATTTAAAAGATTCTTCATCGTTAATTGGAACGACTTTATTGAGTAGTTTGAGATAGTGATTAAACAGTGTTTGTTCATTCATATTGTACAACAATAAAGTATAGTGACATAAAGCATGGACATCTGAAGCGTCTTCTTTCAAAAGCCGTTCAAACATTTCTTTTGCAATCGTGTTCTCGTTTAGATAGAGATAGCACATGGCAAGTAAATTTCGAATGAGGCGATTTTCTTGAATCACTTCATCTTGACGTAATATGTACGCTCTTGCATCTAACAAGCGCCCTTGTCCAAACAAATATTGAAAAATAACTTGTGTTACAAACAATTGGCTTTCTAATTCAAGCTCATTTTCGCCACTAAATGAAACTTCAAACATACTCTCAAGTTCTTCGCGGTAGTCTTCATCTTCCGCAATAAACGCATAGCTCAAACCAAATAAATAGGCTTTATTGGGTTCATTTAAATCAATATTTAATTGACTAAGTTCATAATAAGAGGCTTCGAGTTCAGAGCCTTTACTGATTTCTTCGTAATAAATGGCTTCTGCCTTGCTTGGTGCATTTAAGTTGATTAAACAAGTCGCAAGTTGTTGCTTCGCCTCAAAATGATCGGGTGACAATTCTAACACTTTTTCTAAATAGCGTTGTGCTTTTACATAATCTTGCTGTTGCATTTTCTGTTGTGCCAAACGTTCATAAACAGAAACATCAGACCACAATTGTATAATATTATTCTTTTGTGTCATCATTGCCACCTCTCTTTCTCTCATTGTTCTTTTATTTGAATCGGGTTGCCATATGCAATGACATCATTGGGTATATCTTTTGAAACAACACTGCCTGCACCAATTTTAGCGCGCGCGCCAATTTTAACACCGGGAAGAACTGTAACATTGGCTCCAATCATCGTATCGTCACCAATTTCAATCTCTCCTACTCTTAGTGCATCGGTCAAAAATTCATGTGTCAGTAGTGTTGTATTATAACCAATAATGACATTTTTGCCTATTTTTATTTTTTCAGGATAAAAAATATCAGGTGTCACTTTGAAAGCAATCGCCGTATATTGACCGACTGTCATTTTCAAAATATATCGATAGAGCCAGCGTTTGAATTTCAAACTCGGTACAAATCGCGCCAGTTCAATAATTAGTGTATTTTTAAATAATTTTGTAAAACTTTGATAGTCATACATGTGCCAAAGCGCATTATTCATTTTGGTCGGAATGACGGTTAAGCGTCTTTTCATTTAACGTGACCCTTCCTTTTCCCAAGGCCAATTTAAAACACCCACTTCTCGATACAACGGTGCTTTGGATTTAAATCGTCTCCATATAAACAGTGTTATCCCGATCACAATCGCGATAATAGAGACAAGCTGTGCAATTCGAATCGTCTCTGTTAACATCAAGCTATCTGTTCGCAAGCCTTCGATATAGAAACGGCCAATCGAGTACCAAATTAAATACGTAAAAAATGTTTCGCCCACACGAAGACGTCGACGCAAAAGAATTAAAACGATAAAACCAATCACATTCCATATGGATTCATATAAAAAAGTAGGGTGATAATAAATACCACCAATTTTCATATTCTCAATTATGAATTGTGGTAAATGCAATTGTTCCAAAAAGGCACGGCTAACTGGTCCACCATGAGCCTCATGGTTCATGAAATTTCCCCAGCGTCCAATCCCTTGCGCCAATATAATACTAGGTGCAACGATATCACCGAGTTGTAAGGGATGCCAATTTTTGCGATAACAATAATACATCCCCATGGCAAACGCACCAATTAAGCCACCGTGGATGGCAATTCCTCCACGCCAGATCATGATAATCTCTGCGGGGTTTTGTAAGTAATAATCCAAGTGGAATAAAACAAAATAGAGTCGCGCAGTAATGATAGCGACAATGACGCAGACAATTAAAATATTAATTAAATCGTCTTCTTTAAAGCCCACTTTTTGTGCACTTTTTTGTGCGAACCAATAACCAATTAATATTGCAGTTGCTATAATAATCCCATACCACTTGATTTGCAATCCACCTAGATCAATTGCTACAGGATTGATGTAACCAATCATCATTCTTTATCTCCTTTTTGATGTGTACTATTTCTTAATATTTCAGCATTTAAACGTTCGTTAAATTCTTCTGCTGTGTTAATGCCCATAATATTGAGTCGATAATTCATTGCGGCTACTTCAATAATGACAGCCACGTTTCTTCCTGGTCGAACTGGGACTGTTTTTTTAGTAATTTCCGTATCCAAAATTTTAAGCGTCTCGTGATTCAATCCAACGCGATCATATAATTTGTTTTGATCCCACGTTTCAAGATTGATATTCAGCCGTATGCGTTTTTGCGTCAAGATAGAACCTGCGCCAAAAAGCGTCATCACGTTAATAATTCCTAGCCCTCTTATTTCTAGTAAATGCTCAATAATTTTAGGCGGCTTACCAATCAATTCGTTTTTATTGATTTCTTTAATTTCTACATTATCGTCTGCGACTAGACGATGACCACGCTTCACAAGTTCTAAAGCTGTTTCACTTTTACCTATGCCTGAATCTCCAGTAATTAACACACCAATCCCATACACGTCTACCAGTACACCATGTAATGCTGTAGAATTTGCTAATTCGTGCTCAAGATAAGAAGTGAGACGTCCCATGACACGTGTCGTGGCTTCGTCCACATAAATGAGTGGTGTATCTAACGCTTTGGAAGCTTCTAACAATTCCTCAGGCGCTTCAAGCCCTCTCGTGATAATGATTGCTGGTGTTTCTGGACGACAAAGCTTTCTCATCCGCCCTTGTCTATCCTCATCTGGCAATAAATTATAAAACGAAAGTTCTGTTGTACCTAATAGTTGAATTCGATTCGAAGCATAATGTGAGAAATAGCCCGCCATCTCTAAACCAGGTCTAGAGATATCTGTATTATGAATAGGTCGGTTTAAACCTGCTTCACCAGCTATCACTTTCAAATTAAATCGCTTTACCAAATCTTGAGTTGTTAACATGTCAGTCACCTCAGTATTCACTCTATCTCTCATTAATCATCATATAGAAAGACGTAAAATAACAGTCCTATTGCGAGACTGATTTCATACGCTCAGTTAAACACGATTCTTTTTAACACAGTTCAATACGATGGACTGTGCCTATCGTTGTTAATTATGTCCTATATTATACATGAAATGCGAAAGAAAGAGATGTATTTCATTATTAAAAAACTTTTACATTCGTCTTAACTCGTTGTGTCTCATCTATTAAAAGCGGTTCACCCTACTCAATGACCCTATTCATTTTAACATTTTTACTATTTAAGAAGGAACATCTGCCACTAGACAGAAAAAAAGTCCCCAAAATTCAAAAATCACATGAATTTTAGGGACGCATATAAGAACAATCTCTACACTATAATATAAGTACGAAATCACAATGATAATCTTTTAAATAAAGGACATTTACTTTTCTTTATTTAATCGATCTGTCACTTCTTTTAATGTTTTTTCAAATTGTTTTAAAGGATCGATAGGGTGTGCTTCTTTATTTTGCTTTGCTTGTTCGCGCTGTTGATTTACATATTCAACGCCTTGACGTAGTGTTTCACTAACATTTTCAAATGTGTCGCGGACAAAGTCTTCTACTGATGATTTAAAATCGCTGTCTACGCTTGTATCATCAGCTTTCGCTTCGCTTTTTTGAGTATCTGAATGGTTCGTTTGCGCTTGTGCTGTCGTTGCGTCTGTAGCCATTGCATCTAAAAGTATTGCTGCTTCTTCTACTGAAATCTTTCCATCTTGTAGTAATTCTAACACTTTGATTTTTGCTTCTTTCATTTACTAGCCCTCCTGTCGCGCTTTATCACGTGCCAATATTTCTTTCAAATATCGTCCAGTGTATGAAGTTGGATGTGCGGCAATCTCTTCAGGTGTCCCTGTTGCTAGGATTGTCCCGCCGCCTTCACCACCTTCTGGCCCTAAGTCAATTAAATGGTCAGCCGTTTTAATGACATCAAGGTTATGTTCAATAATAACGACTGTATCACCATTGTCAACAAGTCGATTTAAAACTTTTAATAATCGACTAATATCGTCAACATGTAAACCTGTTGTTGGCTCATCTAAAATATAAATTGAACGTCCAGTTGAACGTTTATGCAATTCAGATGCGAGTTTCACACGTTGTGCTTCACCACCCGAAAGCGTTGTTGCCGGTTGACCTAACGTAATATAACCTAAACCTACATCCACAAGCGTCTGTAATTTACGTTTGATTTTAGGGATATTTCCAAAGAAATGGACCGCGTCTTCAACTGTCATCTCTAAGACGTCAGAAATGTTTTTACCTTTATATGTGACTTCTAAAGTTTCGCGATTATAACGTTTCCCTCCACATACTTCACATGGCACATAAACATCTGGTAAAAAATGCATTTCAATTTTGATAATACCGTCACCTTTACATGCTTCACAACGTCCGCCTTTCACATTAAAGCTAAAACGTCCTTTTTGATAACCTCGTACCTTTGCTTCGTTTGTTGAGGCAAAAACATCTCGTATATCATCAAAAACACCTGTATATGTGGCTGGATTAGATCTTGGCGTACGACCAATAGGCGACTGATCAATATCTATAATTTTATCAATCTCTTCAATGCCTGTAATTTCATCATGTGCCCCAGGTCTCACTTTTGATTTGTTGATTGCTTTAGCAAGAGATTTATACAATAC
The DNA here is from genome assembly GCF_002901995.1 of Staphylococcus coagulans. GTDB lineage: Bacteria > Bacillota > Bacilli > Staphylococcales > Staphylococcaceae > Staphylococcus > Staphylococcus coagulans. The sequence goes on from NZ_PPQN01000034.1 coordinate 28,106, forward strand.
TTCGTTAACAAGCGAACTTTTTCCAGAACCTGAAACCCCAGTTACCACATTCATAACAGACAGTGGAAAATCGACATCTACACCTTTAAGGTTGTTACTTCTTGCGCCTTTTACCGAGATTTTACGGTTGTTTTTTTCTCGACGATGTTCAGGAACAGGAATAAACTTTTTACCACTCAAATATTGACCTGTCAGTGATCTTTTATCTCGCATCACTTGTTTAGGTGTACCACTAGAAACAACATGGCCCCCATGATCACCTGCACCCGGTCCGATATCGACAAGGTAGTCCGCTTCAATCATCGTATCTTCATCATGTTCGACAACAATTAATGTATTTCCTAAATCGCGCATTTCTTTTAGTGTATTGATGAGACGATCGTTATCACGCTGATGCAAACCAATGGAAGGTTCATCAAGTACATAAAGGACACCAGAAAGACGTGAACCGATTTGAGTTGCCAAACGTATGCGTTGCGCTTCTCCTCCTGACAATGTTCCTGATGCACGATTCAACGTTAAATAATCCAAACCTACGTTATTCAAAAAGGATAAACGAGATGTAATCTCTTTTAAAATTAAACGCGCAATTTGGGCATCTTGATCTGATAATTCGATATTTTCATAGTAATCAAGCGCTTCTTTTATAGATTGTTCAACGACTTCACCAATATTTTTTCCAGCAACATAAACTGAAAGTGCTTCTCGACTTAATCTTTGTCCATGACATGTTTCACAAGGTTGTTCTGCCATATATTTTTGCATCATTTCACGGACATATTCTGAAGGCGATTCATGGTAACGGCGCTCAATATTCGGAATGACACCTTCAAACGGCATCGTACGTGTACGCTGTTGTCCATTTTTAGATTGGAATGAGAAAGTTATCTCTTTATCCCCAGAGCCGTGCAAAATAATGCTTTTTTGTCGATCAGTTAATTTTTTATAAGGTTTATCCATATTGATTTTATAAACTTCACACACACGTTTTAATAACGTTGGATAAAAATCTGAACTCGTTGGCTCCCATGGGACAATCGCCCCTTCATTAAGGGATTTGTCTTTGTCAGGAACAACTAAATCAATATCCACAGTTAATTTAGTTCCTAAACCATCACAAGTCGGACATGCGCCAAACGGACTGTTAAAACTGAACATTCTTGGTTCAAGCTCACCAATCGAAAAACCACATATTGGACATGCATGTTTTTCAGAAAACTCAAGTTGGTCTCCATCAATTACATCGACAACAAGATGGCCATCTGCAAGTTCTAATACGGTTTCAATTGAATCAGCCAGACGTGTTTCAATACCTGGTTTGACTACTAAACGATCGACAACAATTTCAATGGTATGGTTTTTATTTTTATCAAGTTCTGGCACTTGTGTCACGTCCATAATCTCGCCATCAACACGGACACGCACATATCCCTTTTTACTAATATCATTCAATAATTTTTCGTGCGTTCCTTTACGATGATTAACGACAGGTGCCATTAATTGGATTTTTGTCCGTTCTTCTAACGCCATAATTCTATCCGTCATTTGTTGTACAGTCTGTGATTGTATCTCAATACCATGATTTGGACAATAAGGTTTGCCGATACGTGCATATAACAAACGAATATAATCATAAATTTCAGTTACCGTAGCTACTGTAGAACGTGGATTTTTACTCGTTGTTTTTTGGTCTATTGATATTGCAGGTGACAAGCCTTCTATTGTATCCACATCGGGCTTGTCCATTTGACCTAAAAATTGACGTGCATATGCACTTAATGATTCTACGTATCGACGTTGCCCCTCAGCATAAATCGTATCAAAAGCCAATGAGGATTTACCTGATCCAGATAAACCCGTCATCACTATCAATTTTTGTTTAGGTAATTCAATATCAACATTTTTTAAATTGTGGGCGCGCGCCCCTTTCACAACAATCGACGGTTCTTTCATGCTTTTCACCCTTCTGATTTTAGTTCGAATAATAAATCTCTTAATTCTGTTGCTTTTTCGAAATCCAGTGCTTTTGCTGCTTCTTTCATTTCTTTTTCGACATTTTCTATCGTTTTTTGACGCTCTTTTTTCGTCATTTTCTTCGGCACTTCTGTACGTGCATCTTCATTTGTCTCATCAGATTCCACAGTCGCACTAATCACATCATGAATTTGCTTATTAATTGTTTGAGGCACTATGCCGTGTGCTTCGTTGTAAGCCATTTGAATTTCACGACGTCGTTCGGTTTCATCGATTGCGACTTGCATAGAGTCAGTGATTTTATCAGCATACATGATAACTTCACCTTTATCATTTCGTGCTGCACGACCAATCGTTTGAATAAGGGAACGTTCAGAACGTAAAAAGCCCTCTTTATCAGCATCTAAAATCACAACTAAAGAAACTTCCGGTATATCTAAACCTTCACGTAACAGGTTGATACCAATTAATACATCAAATGTTCCCATTCTTAAATCTCGAATGATTTCTATACGTTCCAGCGTTTTAATTTCTGAGTGAAGGTAATTAACTTTAACACCTGCTTCTTTAAGATATGTGGTTAAGTCTTCACTCATTTTTTTCGTTAATGTCGTAATTAAGACACGTTCATTACGCTCTGTGCGTTCCTGAATTTCACTTAATAGGTCGTCGATTTGGTTTTTCGTAGGTCGTACTTCAATTTTAGGATCCAATAAGCCTGTAGGTCGAATAATTTGTTCTACCATTTCGTTAGTATGTTCAATCTCGTAAGGTCCTGGTGTTGCCGAAACATATACGAGTTGCTTCGTTTTTTCTTCAAATTCTTCAAATTTTAATGGTCTATTGTCTAACGCACTTGGTAGACGAAAGCCATGCTCAACCAGTACCTTTTTACGTGCTTGGTCACCATTATACATACCCCGTATTTGTGGTAAAGTCACATGTGATTCATCAATCATCACTAGCCAATCGTCACCGAAATAGTCTAGCAACGTATACGGCGTCGAACCTAAAGGTCTTAATGTTAAGTGGACAGAGTAATTTTCAATCCCTGAAGTGAATCCCATTTCTCGCATCATTTCTAAATCATAATTAGTACGTTGTTCTAAACGTTGTGCCTCTAAAAGCTTGTTTTCACTTCTTAAATATTCAAGTTGTGTTTCAAGTTCTTTTTCAATTCTTTCGATTGCAATTTTCATTTTTTCTTCACGTGTTACGAAGTGTGATGCAGGGAACAACGCAAAATGTTCTCGTTCTCTAAGGACTTCCCCAGTTAAATAATTAATCTCGCTAATTCGATCAATTTCATCACCAAAAAATTCAACCCGAATACATAATTCATCACGTGAAGCCGGAAATATCTCAACAACGTCTCCTCGCACTCTGAAAGTTCCCCGTTTAAAATCAATATCGTTACGTGTATACTGCACATCAACAAGCTTTCTCAATAAATCACTGCGGTCCATTTCCATACCGACACGAATACTTACTACTAAGTCACGATATTCATCCGGATTCCCTAAACCATAAATACAGCTTACACTTGCAATAATAATGACATCATCTCTCTCAAATAACGCACTTGTCGCAGAGTGACGCAGTTGATCAATTTCGTCATTAATAGATGCGTCTTTTTCTATAAATGTGTCAGTAGATGGAACATACGCCTCAGGTTGATAATAATCATAATAACTCACAAAATACTCTACTCTGTTCTCAGGAAAGAAGGCTTTAAATTCACTGTAGAGTTGTCCTGCGAGCGTTTTATTGTGAGCAATAATTAATGTTGGTTTCCCTACCTCTTTTATCACATTACTCATTGTAAAGGTTTTACCTGTCCCAGTAGCCCCTAACAATGTTTGATGGCGCTTGCCTTCCTTAATCCCTTTCACAAGCGCCTCTATTGCTTTAGGTTGATCACCTTGTGGATCAAATTTTGAAGCAATTTTAAAATCATGATGCTCCATCCCTGTTCGCCTCCTATCAACTTAATACTCATATTTTAACAGAATACAATTAAAAAATACAAACATTTGTTCGTAATGCGTGATTGTGCTTGCGCTATGTTTTAACATGTCAAAAAGGAGCGTATCTGATTGCCATGTCTTGCTTTTCAGATTCACTCCTGGTGAAAAATATTTATTTTTATAACCATTCTAAATATAACAATTGTAATATAAATACTTTTAAATGTTATATTCCACTGTCATCATCATGCTCAGTCCGGTGTTTCTCTAAGTAATCCATAATGAGATATCCTACTAGCAATGAGACAACATCTAAAAAAATAATCCATTCATTATGAAAAAAGCCCTTGTAGACGGAAGCCCCTATAACTACAAGTGTAATGAGAGTCCCAATCCATTTACTTCTCGTTATCGTACTGAAAAGAACAACAAGTACACATGGAAAAAAAGCGGCTAATATATACCAGATCAATCCAATCACATCTTTCTTTTATTAAGGATATGCATTGTTGTTTCTCTTAATTCAGTTTTAGGGATAAATCTTTCTGTTAACATTTCAGGAATAATATGTTCTATGAAATCTTGAACTGAATACAAATGATCAAATTGCATGATGGTTTCGAGACTCATTTCGTAAATTTCGAAAAATAGAGGTTCAGGGTTTCGTTTTTGAATTTCTCCAAACGTTTCATACAATAAGTCAATTTTATCAGCTACTGACAAAATTTGTCCTTCTAATGAATCATCTTTCCCTTCTTGTAATCGGCGTCGATATATATCTTGATACTTTTCTGGAATTTCTTCCTTAATAAAAGTATCAACCATTTCTTCCTCAACCTGTGAAAAAAGTTTTTTTAACTCACCGCTTGCATACTTTACAGGTGTTTTAATATCACCTGTAAAAACCTCTGCAAAGTCATGATTTAATGCTTTTTCATATAAACTTTTCCAATCCACTGTTTTCCCGTGATACTCTTCAACAGTGCCTAAATATTGGGCGATTTTTGTTACTTTAAATGAATGTGCCGCGACATTATGCTCAAAATATTTAAACTTTCCCGGTAAACGAATTAGTTTTTCTAAATCTGATAATCTTTTAAAATATTGATGGACGCCCATAGCCAACCTCCTCTAAAATCAATTAAACGCATGCAAGCTATTTGTTGATTATATTAACACATTTATATTGAATTTTTCACTTGTTTTTACAGGTTTCACTGATATTTAACAAAAATGAATACAATTTAAAATAATTCTTTTCGCGAAGCCTTAAAGTCTAAAATACAAACGAGCTGACACGCCATCAATATCAGTTTTTTAGCGTTTTTAATTTGAAAAACATGTATAAAAAAGGAACGAAGATGAATTCTATATCACATCATAGAATTCATCTTTCGTTCCTTATTTTGATACAACTTAATGCATGAGATGTCTTAAATAAGCCTCTATAAATGGACTAATATCGCCATCCATCACTGCATTGACATTGCCTGTTTCTTCATTTGTTCGATGATCTTTTACCATGGAATACGGATGGAATACATAAGATCGAATTTGGCTTCCCCATCCAATTTCTTTTTGTTCACCACGAATAGCTGCTAACTCTTGTTCTTTTTGCTCGAGTTCAAGTTGATATAGCTTTGCTTTTAACATTTTCATCGCAGCTTCTCTGTTTTTAATTTGTGAACGCTCATTTTGGTTGTTCACAACGATGCCAGTTGGACGGTGTGTAATACGAATGGCAGACTCTGTTTTATTAATATGTTGTCCACCTGCACCAGAAGCACGGAAAGTATCTACGGAAATGTCATCAGGATTGATTTCAATTTCAATTTTTTCGTTGTTGAATTCAGGTATTACATCACAAGATGCGAAAGACGTATGACGTCGGCCCGAAGAATCGAAAGGCGAAATACGTACTAAACGATGAACACCCTTTTCAGCTTTCAAATAGCCATAAGCATTATGACCTTTCACAAGCATGGTAACGCTTTTGACACCCGCCTCATCACCCGCTTGGTAGTCTACAATCTCCGTTTTGAATCCTTGTTGCTCACAAAAACGCTGGTACATGCGTAACAACATATTGGTCCAATCTTGAGATTCTGTTCCACCTGCACCGGGGTGCAACTCTATAATTGCGTTATTTGCATCATGTTCACCATTAAGTAAGAGTTGCAACTCAAAATGATTGAGCTTCTCTTCAAAGTCGATGACTTCAGCTTCTACATCTTGCTTGATATCTTCATCATATTCGTCTTGCAATAGCTCAACGGTTGCTTCCATATTTTCAATCAATTCTGCGACTTCGTAATAGTCTTGAACTACTGACTTTAACGCATTATTTTTATCGATGATTTCTTGAGCACGGTTTTGATTGTCCCAAAAATGTGGATCAGCCATCATTTCCTCATACTCTTGAATATTTGTCTCTTTATTTTCTAAGTCAAAGAGACCCCCTTAGTTGTTCTAATTTTGAGGCATAGTCATCAATATTACGCTTAATCTCTGATAATTCCATATTTATCTCTCCTTCAATTGTTCGACAACTTATTTTCCATGACAATTTTTATATTTTTTGCCACTACCGCATGGACATTGCTCATTACGACCAATTTCTTGGTCCTTTACAAAAGGTTGGGGCTTCGCTTTCTCTTTGCCGTCCTCAGCTGAGACGTGCTTCCCCTCCAACTCCTTTGTTTTTTCACGCTCTACATCATCATCCACAGTAATTACTGATTTTAGGATATATTTACTTACATCTTCTTCAATGCTTTGCATCATGATATCAAATAACTCGTGACCTTCATTTTGATAATCTCTTAACGGATTTTGTTGACCATATGAACGTAAGTGAATCCCTTGTCTTAATTGATCCATCGTATCGATATGTGATGTCCAATGATCATCGATAGAACGAAGAAGAATCATACGTTCAAATTCTGGCATACGATCACCTAATTGAGATTTTTGACGCTCATAAGCAGCCTCAATTTTAGCCCAGATGACTTCAAACATGTCTTCTTGGTCTTTGCCTTTAATTTCACTTTCTTTTAAGTCGCCCTCATGTAAGAAAACGTCTTCGATATAATGAATAATAGGTTCATAATCCATTTTTTCTTCGTCTTCATTCACATAATAATTCAATGTTCGTTGCAACGTTGATTTCATCATTTGAATTACGAGCTCTGAACTTTCAACTTCATCAATAATGCGATTTCGCTCTTCATACATAATTTCACGTTGTTTACGTAAAACTTCATCATATTCTAAAATACGTTTACGTGCATCAAAGTTATTACCTTCAACACGTTTTTGCGCAGATTCTACAGCACGAGAAACCATTCTAGATTCAATTGGAGTAGAGTCATCCATACCCAATCGGTTCATCATAGCTTGCATTCGATCTGAACCGAAACGCACCATTAAATCATCTTGTAATGAAAGATAAAAACGGCTGTCCCCTTGGTCCCCTTGACGACCTGAACGACCACGTAATTGGTCATCAATACGGCGAGACTCATGTCGTTCTGTACCAATAACAGCAAGACCTCCAAGTTCTTCTACACCTTCGCCAAGTTTAATATCTGTACCACGACCGGCCATGTTTGTTGCAATTGTTACCGATCCTCTTTGACCTGCACCTGCAACAATTTCGGCTTCTCTTTCGTGGTTTTTAGCATTTAACACACTATGACGAATACCACGCTTTTTCAGTAAGTTAGAAATATATTCAGAAGTTTCAACCGCAACTGTCCCTAGTAATACCGGCTGACCTTTACGGTGTTTTTCTATAACCTCTTCGACAACCGCATCGAATTTACCTTTTTGACTCACATAAATTAAATCGGACTTATCGTGACGTTGAACAGGTCGGTTGGTTGGGATTTGCGTTACTGTCATATTGTAAATATTGCGGAATTCTTCTTCCTCTGTTTTAGCAGTCCCTGTCATACCAGCTAACTTGTTATACATTCTGAAATAGTTTTGGAATGTAATTGAGGCCATTGTTTTGGACTCATTTTGAATTTTTACGTTTTCTTTTGCTTCAATTGCTTGATGCAATCCTTCTGAAAAACGGCGTCCAGGCATTGTACGACCTGTAAATTGGTCTACAATTAAAATTTCGCCACCTGTTACCATATAGTCAACATCGCGTTGCATTGTATAATGCGCACGTAACGCAAGATTAATGTGGTGAATAATATCAACGTGTTTCACATCATATAAATTCTCTATTTTGAACATACGCTCAGCTTTATCAATCCCTTGTTCAGTTAATTGAATCGCTTTTGTTTGTACATCGTAATTATAATCTTCTTCAGATTTAAGCATCTTCGCAAAAACGTTGGCTTGCGTATAAAGTGATGTTGATTTTTCGGCTTCTCCAGAAATAATTAAAGGTGTACGTGCTTCATCAATTAAAATAGAGTCAACCTCATCAATAATTGCAAAATTTAGCGGACGCATAACACGATCTTCTTTATAGTTCACCATGTTATCTCTCAAATAATCGAAACCAAGTTCGTTATTTGTACTGTACGTAATGTCTTTACTGTACGCTTCACGTTTGTCGATAGTGCTCAAACTGTTTAAGTTTAAACCTACAGATAGGCCTAAAAAGTTATACAGCTCAGCCATTTCTTCACTTTGTACACTTGATAAATATTCATTGACTGTAATTACATGCACACCGCGACCAGTGAGAGCATTTAAATACGTTGGCATCGTTGCAGTCAATGTTTTACCTTCACCTGTTCTCATTTCAGCTATGTCACCATTATGGATAGCAATCCCACCCATGATTTGAACTTTGTAAGGTGTCATATTGAATACACGTTTAGAGGCTTCACGGACGAGCGCAAATGCTTCAGGTAAAATGTCATCTAACTTATTATTTTGTTTTCTAATATCTTCAACTTTTTGTACTTCTTCTTGAAAAGCTTTCGTTTTCGCTTTCATTTCATCATCAGTTAATAGCGCCATTTGTTCTTCTAAGGCTATGACTTTGTCTGCTAATTTACTTAAACGTTTGACTTCTCTTTTATTACCGTCAACCAGTTTAGTTAAAAAACCCATTTTGTTCGCTCCTTTAGCGTTAATACTGTGTCGCTTACAACAACTCATCATACCATTTTTGAGTATAAATTTATACTCAAATACTCAGTTGCATTGCCGTCGTTATTTATCACACTACTATCATACGCGTATTTTACTAAAAAAGAAATCTATGGCAATGGTCTACCATAGATTTCTTAAATATCAATCCAATATGTCATGAACTCCATTCTCTATAATACTAGGCTCAAAGGTTGTGCCTAAATGGTGAAATTCACGTTTCCTTACTCGACATATTGATTATTCAGTTTCAATTAAACCGTATTTTCCATCTTTACGACGATATACAATACTTGTACCATCTGTTTCTCGGTCATTGAATACGAAGAAATCATGTCCTAATAAGTTCATTTGTAAAACCGCTTCTTCTGAATCCATTGGTTTTAAACTAAATGTTTTTGAACGGATGATTTCGATATCAGAATCTGTAGCTTCGTTTTCAACCTCTGGTTCTGCACCTTCAACATCAACAAAAACATCTTCTTCAAAACCACGATCTCTATTTTTACGGTTCACACGTGTTTTATATTTACGGACTTGACGTTCAAGTTTATTATTAATCAAATCGATTCCGGCATATAAATCATCGTGACGTTCTTCCGCACGAAGTGTAACATTCTTCAAAGGAATTGTCACTTCAATTTTAGTGCTAGAGTTTTGGTATGTTTTAACTTTAACATGAGCAGTTGCATTGGGTACATTAGTGAAATAACGTTCTAATTTACCAATCTTCTCCTCAATATAATTTCTGATAGCATCTGTGATTGTGAGGTTGTCTCCATGAATTTCAAAGTTAATCATAGTGCTCGCTCCTTTCAACCTCTTTTTAAAATATATTCCTTACTTATATTTTAACATGTTTACGCTATCTCGCAAACGTTAACATACTTAATTTTCTGACTTTTTGTTGTAATAATACATCTGCGGCACAATGTGCTGTATGACCTGTTGTGTAAATATCATCAATAAGTAGAATAGACTTGTTTTCTAAACATATCACACTCTTATCATGTTCAAAATAAATCGGATTCTGAACCTTAAATCGTTCGCTTAGCGTTAAAGTATATTGTTTCGGTCGTACATTCATCTTTAAACAATCAACATAAGCGATTCTTTGAAAATCTAATATCGTCTTTACAGGGTTAAATGTACGTTTGATATCATTATCTCGACTTGAGGGGATAGGAACAATGAAATCAATATCATGTGCTGGTATTTTAATATAGTAAGCAAAAATCTCTGCTAGGGCTACATCTTGTAAAAATTTATATTGATGAAACAGCGCTTTAATAAAGCCTTGGTAATGAAAAATCGCGTTTATCGTTTCAAAGTATTGCGTAGAAAGATTGAGGTAATCACAATTACGACAATATCCAGATGCACAGACACCTAAACAATAAGGACATCGACCCTCTTTATTAAAACGGCAAGCTTGGATCGCTTCGTCACAACTCATACACACAATTTTTGGTTTTGAAAAAAGCGATCGTATCCCCACCTCTTCATCATATGTTTTCATACAGTAATGGCATCTCACCCATCAATCCACCCTTTCTGCCTCGCAATTCGATTCATCATTTTGATTTCTCGTCGTGCTGTATACATGGCTGTTGTTCTTCCCTCGTGAAAAAAACACACATCACCTCCTGGGCTTTGCATTTTCCGCCCCACACGACCAGCAATTTGAATTAATGCTGTTGCAGAAAATCGGTGACTATCAACCACCCAGACATCTAAGTCTGCCATTGTAAAACCACGTTCTAATATCGTGGTTGTTAACATAATTGAATACGCTTTTTGTCGTAGGGCATCAACTTTCTTTATGCGCGCACTATCTTCACTATGCACAAAGTGAAGTTGATCTATTTGATGACGGTACGTTTCAAAAAATTTTCGCATTTGTTGAATATCACTAAAGAAAATCAGTGTGGTTCGTTGCTGTTTTTGTTGATGTCTCATTTGATTAAGAAGATAAAATTGAACTTTAGAAAAACGAACTTTAAAGTATTTAAAACGTGGGACGACAAGTGGCTTTTGATGAAAGCGAGCAGGTAAAGTAATCGTATGTTTATCATCAAACTGTGCTTTTAATTTTTTAGGTGGCGTAGCTGTCATATAAATCAAACTTTTATGCGTTCTTGCGGCATTTTCAATTGTATTCATTAAAGTGGTATCCATCGATAAAGGAAAAGCGTCCACTTCATCTACAAATATCACATGGAAATGATTTTTAAACCGGTAGAGTTGGTGTACTGTTGAAATCACAAAATGCGCATCATAACGCTGTTTGCTCGCTTGATGTAGCACATCGATTGCTTCGCTTTGAAATGATTGTTGAACACGATAACTGAGTTCAACCACAACATCTAGTCGCGGAGATACAATCGCCACATTGTATCCGGCACGTCTTGCGCGTGCAATAGCTTCAAACATCATTTCTGTTTTTCCAGCACCTGTTACAGCGTGAAGTAATAAACTTTCAAAATTCATAACCGCTTGTACAATACGATCAGAAGCAAATTGTTGCTGTTCCGACAGCTGGAAAGTGAGATGGTACTCCCCTGTTGTACACTTCATTAAACTTTTCATTATATAGACCGTCGTTAAATTATCAATCCTCCCCATTTGAACACAGTGGCGACAATATACAACTGTCTTTTCGTGGTAGGGACTCTTGTAACGATAAAAATGTTCAGAAGCTGTTGTTGCACATCTCGCACAAAACCATCCTTGTTTCGTTCGTTCAATGCCTTTCTGTTGTGTTTCGATATCTACTTTCCTACATAGCGCTAGATCAGTAATCAATTGTCCATTAAGGTACATTTAAGTGGCCCCTTTCACCTATATACACGCTTATATCCAATGAATTACTTTCTCGCTTCAAAAATATTTACACATTGTTTTATAACTTCATGCTACTCAAAAATCAATGACAGGCCGAAGAATTTAAATAACTGGCAATTTATCATCTTTTATAAGCAAATTCGTCTTTAAGCATCACAAAAAATAAAGACACCTTAAAACCAACACTATGCGTTTGGTTTTAAAATGCCTTATGCTTCGAATATGTTTATTCAACTTCTTCATCTGCTTCAGGTAAACGGATATCACGATTCGTGACACCAATCCCAAAACCACCTAAACCTAAATGAGATGAAATAACTGGACCAAATTCTGAAAAAATAATATTTTTTTCAGGAAAACGTTCTAGCAGATCTTCATAGACATGGTGAGATTCTTCTTTATTATCTCCGCCAATCACCATTACTGTTGCAGCTTCAAACTGATCAGCTAATTCGATTGCTTTTTGTTCGATTAATTTCAACGCTTTCTTTTTAGTACGGACTTTTTCATAAGGAACAATTAAACCGTCTTCAAATGTAAGCACGGGTTTCATTTTGAGTAAGTTTCCAATCCATGCTTGCGCCCCAGTAATTCGGCCACTTTTATGTAAATTTTTCAAATCATCTACAACTAAAAAAGCACCTGTATGATCTCTCATTTCAATCAAATCGGCTAATATTTCTTGTACATCTAAACCTTGAGCAATTAGGTCTAACGCACGAATAACAAGTGCGCCCTCTGGTAAACATGCAATTTTTGAATCAACTGGGTGAACGTTAATACCTTCAACCATATCAGCTGCTTGTAATGCTGTTTGATACGCACCACTAATACCGCTTGAAAGATGAACCGTAATTACATCTGTATAACCCTCATTTTTGTATGCTTCATAAGCATTTATCATCTCGCCAATTGCGGGTTGACTTGTCGTCGGAATTGTTGCTGATTTTTCTAATATATCATAAAATTCATCTGCAAAAATTGAAATATTTTCTTTATAATTCTCACCGTTTTCCAATGTAATACTCAATGGTACAACACGAATATTATTTTTTTCTAAAACATGCTGAGGGATATAGCTTGTTGAATCAGTCATCACAGCTATCTTCATTTTTATTTCCTCCTCTAAAAGCTAAAACACAATCGTGTATTTTATTTGCAATCACTTTGATATGATTTAAGTGATATAAACGCTAATCAAAAAAATAGCGATAATTGTCAATGTGTGCAGTTCGGACTCGAACGTTGTCAAGTATGGCTATGCATATTTAAACTAAACCTACCCGCGCCATTACACCTCCAGTTTAATTCAACCGAAGGACACAAATCCTTACAATATGTACTTGATACTTTCTTTTATATCAGATTTCTTATTATATTGCTATTGTTTTAACATACAACAATTTATAATTATACCAACAGTTTTCATTGGTTTCCAATAGGTATGTGGATGCAATCACCTAACACACATCAATTATTGCGTTTTAACAATACGTGAAAGACGCTCGATTCATTCATGATAACTACTATAGCCTATAAGAAAATTCATCTCGTGGTGTGGCATCAAGAACAAAAAAATATTGCAACATTTGCCTAATCTTATATGAGACTTGTTAATATAGTATAATAGACAAAGTAATTTGAACAATAAAGGGTGACATTTATGACAGATTCAGTCATTACAATAAAAGATGAGCATATCATAGAAAATGTAATTAATAAATCACGATTTATTGCACATATCAAACCTGTGCAAGATGAATCAGAAGCAAAAGCATTTATTGAGACCAAAAAGAAAGAACACCGTGAAGCCACACACAATTGTTCAGCATATACAATTGGGGATACCATGTTAATTCAAAAAGCAAATGACGATGGTGAACCTAGTGGTACAGCAGGTGTCCCTATGTTAGAAATGTTAAAAAAACTGGAGGTTCATAATGCAGCGGTCGTTGTTACACGTTATTTTGGAGGCATTAAATTAGGTACGGGCGGTCTGATTCGTGCATATGGTGGCGCAGTGAGAGATGTCATCCAAGATATTGGACGTGTTACTTTAAAGCCTGCGATTCCAACACGACTATCAATTGCATATGAACTGACAGGTAAATTTGAGCACGAACTTCAAAGTACCAACTTCATATTAATAGACACAAATTATACGGATCAAGTTACATATCATATCGATGTGTTAGAAGAAGATTACGATGCGTATATTCAATTTGTAAACCAACATACGCAAGGCAAGTTCACCATGGAAGAAGACCCTGTTAAACGTTTGCCTTTCGATATCGATTAACGAATGACTTCAAAAATCAATTTACCCTTCCATGACTGGTGTAAAATCATTGATGCATTCATCCTCAACCTCCTTTCATGAAAACAAACAAAAACGGGAGTGGGCATTACTCCCAATCCCGTTGTAACTTGTTTATGAACAAACGAACTTCGTTGAATTAAGTTTTAAAAATTTAATACTTGATTAATTAAAGGCGCTTCATCTTCTTAATACTAAATCCATTCTTAAGATTCTGTCGTAAAAATGGATTTGAAAAGACTACACTATTATCTACTCTCTTTTCGTTTTGAAATTAAGTTAAGTAATGGTCGATAATCATCGTCAATTAACCCAGTAAACTCGACAATCAACTCAATTGTAACCACAATCAAAATAATCATTAAGAATACGCCCCATGGTTGTGATAAGTATAAAATAATACTTACAACACTAAACATGAAAGCGATGGAATAAATGAGTATGACGGTTTGACGGTGTGTATAACCTAAGTCCAACAGTTTATGATGGAGGTGCGATTTATCTGCTTGCATAATATGTTGTCCTTTTTTCACACGACGAATCATTGCAAATAAAGTATCAATGAACGGTACAGCTAAAATGACTATCGGGAAAAACAAGGATATAAATGTAATATTTTTAAAACCAAGTAATGACACAAAGCCAATAATAAAGCCAATCAATAACGCCCCGCTATCCCCTAAAAATATTTTTGCCGGGTGGAAGTTGAATACGAGGAAACCGAGTAGTGAACCAATTAATACACTACAAATCATGATGATAAAGATATTACCTTGTAAGATGGCAATAAATGCAATCGTAGCTAATGCAATGACAGATACCCCTGCAGCTAGACCGTCTAAACCGTCAATAAGGTTGATGGCATTTGTAATGGCGACAATCCAAAAAATAGTAATTGGGATACCTAGCCATCCAAAATGAATCGTTGGTCCAATAGGCAAGGAAATAAAATCAATGGTCACCCCATAAGAGACAACTACAGTTGCTGCTAATATTTGACCTATCAACTTAATAATAGGTTTAAGGTCATATAAATCATCAATCAAACCCACTAAATAAATCACAACTGAACCTAAAAGTAACGGCTTAATTTCCCTTTCAATAGGTTCTCCAAGCCATATACCAATTAAAAATGAGAGTAAAATCGCCGATCCTCCCAGCATTGAAATAGGCTTAGTGTGGATCTTACGGAAATTAGGCTTATCAACAATATCCAATTTTTTAGAAACAGCGATAACGACAGGTATAATCATCAAACTGACTATCATTGAAACGCCAATGAGTATTAAAGTATACATCAGTTCACCTTCAATAAATGAAAATTTTCTTTATTAATATTCGACAAACAACAGCATATTTATAATGAGCTACCTTTAGAAAGTTTAACATAAAGAATGAACTGTACTAAAACATAAATAAAAGTTAGAATGCTTTGTATAAGACAATCTAGAAGTTAGAACCAACATTCATCTTTTATAAACTTCAAACGGTAAATTGCGCACACTTGTAAAGCGCATACGTCATCTTATGCGCGATTG
The DNA here is from genome assembly GCF_002901995.1 of Staphylococcus coagulans. GTDB lineage: Bacteria > Bacillota > Bacilli > Staphylococcales > Staphylococcaceae > Staphylococcus > Staphylococcus coagulans. Next base: position 43,864 of record NZ_PPQN01000034.1, read on the forward strand.
CGCTTTTAGCATGAATTAAATAATCATACGTTTTATTTTAAAATAAAACTATTTGCATTAAAATCTATTTAAAAATGGTTTTACACGCTCAATCCTGTTATATATCCTACCATTCAAACGCTTCAAACACTTTATTATATTATCATATATTAACATGTAAATGCCTTTAATAACATTTATAGAAG
>NZ_PPQN01000035.1 GCF_002901995.1 Staphylococcus coagulans
GGTTGGTTGATTTTCTCAGTGCCCTTATAAGGGCTGGTCAGTAACAGAGGCTTTCAGCCGAAGAACAAACCACCCGTTCACACGGGTGGTTTTGATTTATAGTCAAAACAGAATGTATTTGAAAAACTACAAATCCCTAATATAGTGTTTTCTTTTAATGAAAAAGATACATCATAGATATTTTTCAATGTCGAAGGGTATAATCTGATACATAATGATTTTAAGCCATTTCCTTCATGTGCTTAAAATACATAGGCTGGTATGAATCGAAAGGGGGCACTTATGTTTCTCGCATGGAATGAAATTAAACGAAATAAGCTGAAATTCAGCTTGATTATTGGTGTGCTAATGATGATTAGTTATTTGCTTTTTTTACTGTCGGGTTTAGCGAGTGGCTTAATGAATATGAATAGAGAAGGTATTGATAAGTGGCATGCAGATGCGATTATTTTAAATAAAGATGCCAACCAAACTGTGGAACAATCTGTGTTTAATAAAAAGGATGTTCCAGAAACGTACAAAAAACAAGCAACCTTAAAACAGTCAGGTGTGATTATTTCAAATGATAGTCATAAAGAAAATGCATTGCTGTTCGGTGTGGCTGAAAATTCTTTTTTAATACCCAAAATCATTGAAGGTAAAAAGTTTAAATCTAATGATGAAGTCGTTGCTGATCAAACTTTAAAAGAAAAAGGATTTAAAGTAGGCGATCAGTTATCACTTTCAAAATCTGATGAGAAGTTAAAAATAGTGGGATTTAGTGAAAGCGCAAAATATAATGCTTCTCCAGTGCTATTTTCTAACCAAAAAACGATACAGAAGATTAATCCGACTTTAGATGAATCTAAAGTTAATGCAGTTGTAGTGCGTGATCAAAATTGGCATCAAAAAGATTTAAATGCGCATTTAGAAGCGATTGGGATTGATAATTTTATTAAAAACTTACCCGGCTATACAGCTCAGAATTTGACGTTAAACTTTATGATTTCATTTTTATTTATGATTTCAGCAACTGTGATAGGTATATTTTTATATGTCATCACTTTACAAAAAACAAACTTGTTCGGTGTTTTAAAGGCACAAGGATTTACAAATGGTTACTTAGCCAAAGTGGTATTATCACAAACCTTGATTATTGCAGTGATTGGAACAGTGATAGGGCTTATTTTAACTTTAATCACAAGTGCATTTTTACCAAGTGTCGTGCCTATAAAATTTAATATGGTCACACTACTGATATACGGTGCTGTGCTTATCATTGTATCGTTATTAGGAAGTTTATTTTCAATCTTTACGATTAGAAAAGTGGATCCACTAAAAGCTATTGGCTAAAGGAGTGTGTAGGAAATGTTAGAATTCAAAAATATGATGAAATACTTTCAAGATGGTAATAAAAAAATAGAAGCTGTCAAACCGACATCTCTTAAGTTCGAACAAAATGAACTTATTGCGATTATTGGACCCTCAGGCTCTGGGAAAAGCACATTTTTAACGATGGCAGGCGCACTCCAAACGCCCTCTTCTGGAGAGATTCTTATTAATGGTAAGGAAGTCTCAGGGATGTCTCAAAAAGCCTTGGCGCATACACGGATGCAGGAGATTGGCTTCATTTTGCAAGCGACAAATCTTGTGCCATTTTTAACAGTGAAGCAACAATTTCAATTATTAAAGAAACAGAAAAAAGAGGTGTTAAGCACACAAGCATATCAACAATTGATGGCTCAATTAAATCTAGAAGACATTGAAAATCAATTGCCTAGTGAAATATCTGGAGGTCAAAAACAGCGTGTTGCAATAGCCAAAGCATTGTACACTAAGCCTTCAATTATATTAGCCGATGAACCAACAGCTTCTCTCGATACGCAAAACGCTATGGAAGTGATGAAAATTTTAAAAGAGCAGACACAAGAAAAAAATAAAACATGCATTGTCGTGACGCATGACGAACGACTTACAACATATTGCGATAAAGTTTTCCATATGGAAGATGGGGTTTTATCAACAAAAAATAGTAGTAAAACGGATATTTTTTAGTCTCACTTAAATTAAGTGCATTTAAGTTATAATTTTATTATATTTCAAACCATCTTTTAAGAGCTTATTTCTTTTAAAAATAAAAATTAGATGATAAGTTTAAAATAGCTTTACACAAAATATATTTGGGGATGGTTTAATGGATATTAAAAACGTAACAATTATCGGTGCGGGTGTATTAGGGAGTCAAATAGCGTTTCAAGTAGCCTTTCATGGTTATAATGTCATTCTATATGATATTAATGAAGAAGCGGTTTCTGCAGGGAGAGCTAAGCTTGATAAATTAGTTGGCATTTATGGTGATTACTTTAACAATGTTGAACAAGCTGAGCAATCTATCAATCGCTTAACATTAACATCAGATCTTAATAAAGCAGTAGCTGATGCCGATCTCATGATCGAATCAGTTCCTGAAGTTAAAGAAATCAAAATTGATTTTTATCAAAAAGTAGCGAAGATTGCGCCTGAAAAAACAATTTTTGCGACCAACTCTTCTACGATGTTACCCAGTGATTTTAGAGCATATACAGGTCGTCCAGAAAAATTCCTAGCGCTTCATTTTGCTAATGAAGTGTGGAAAAACAATACGGCTGAAGTGATGGGTCACTCTGAAACAGATAGAAAATATGAAGAAGAATTACTTGATTTTGCAGAAAAAATTGGAATGTTACCCATTCACGTAAAAAAAGAGCAACCGGGTTACATTGTTAACGCTTTATTAGTGCCATTACTTCATGCAGCTGAACTTTTGTATGCAAATGACATTGGAGAAATCGAAGACATTGATCGTGCTTGGATGGCAGCAACAGGTTCACCAGCAGGTCCGTTTGCAATGTTAGATGTCGTGGGCCTTTCAACAGCGTATAACATTGCTAAAATGGCTTCAGTAGATAATTCACAAATGGAAAGTGCCGCTGCAATGTTGAAAAAATATGTAGATGCAGGTAAATTAGGGACTTCAACAGGTGAAGGTTTCTATAAATATCCTAATCCGACATATAAAGAATTTTTTAAAAACGCGAATGACTAATAAGCCAAAGCGTTATAACAAACCAGTGGGAAACTTGCATAATTGAGTTACGACATAAAGCGTGTCATTAAACGATTAGGGAGTAGAACAACTGAAATCGATGTGATTTCGTTGTACTACTCTTTTTTGATGGTGAAAATTTTTAATAGCATGATGGTAACGGCAATAATAAATTGTGCTGAGATGACCGAACAGGATGGGGTGCCTTACAGGGATTGTCTGTCTGAGAATAGAGAGGATTTATGATACGATATACAAGATTAATCTTTGACAAAGATGGTTAATCTGAAAGCGATGCCTGAGTTGGACCTTTTCCCGGGAAATGAGTTGATAAGAAGGCTATCAACTTATTGGATGCTTAAAGATGTGTCAATAAGGAAATTCGAAAAGATAAAGGGGGCTTTGTATGCGTCTAGGTGTGATACTTAACAGAGTTTTTAGAATAAAACACAATCCATTATTTGAATATGTGATTAAGCATCAAAATGAGATAGATCAGCTTTATTTGATTTTACTGATAGAAGATTTATCTGATGCAGCAAATGTGAAGCGTGATGATTATGAAAAAGTGGTTAAAGGTTTTGTACATACTTTAAATCAACATGAGATATACCCCTACATTCTCAATTATGACCAATTAGGTGTATTTGTGGATAATTTAGCGTTATCTCATGTATTAATGCCACAAGATATCATGAGCTATCATCAATCGATTTATGACTATCCTCATATGAAACGTGCTTTTGAGAATCATCAAGTTAAAGTTGTCGGGCAACGTGTTAATCACTATTTTCAACCCTCACAAACGTTGAATCAGCAACAGCAACCGTATAAAGTGTTTACGAGTTTTTATAAAGTGAATCGTAAAAATTTAGTACATAGGCATTATAAAACGGATGCATACAAGCAGGTCGCCAAAATTGCAGAAAAAGGTACAAATCAGGCGCATTTGCAGATAAATGATAGTGAAGATATGGAAAAAAGCGCACGTCAAGATTGGGCAACATTTTTAAATACAGATATATCTGATTATAAAAGGCGCACAGATGACATTTCACAAGATTATGTAAGTGGTTTAAGTCGATTTTTAGCGTATGGCTTACTCGATATTCGTGAGGTTATGAATGATTTATTAGCGGGTTACGACAGTGATGAAGTTAATTACGAAGCGTTTATAAGAGAAGTGATGTTTCGTGAATTTTATTATGTATTAATGACAAAATATCCACAAACGGCGACTCAATCTTTTTCTGAAAAATACCGAGGGATGCAATGGTCGAACAATCCATCTCACTTTGAATCGTGGAAAAGTGGACAAACGGGCTATCCGATTGTAGACGCTGCAATGAAGAAGCTCAACCGTACAGGCCTGATGCACAATCGTTTGAGAATGGTTGTCTCTCAGTTTTTAACGAAACATTTATTTATTGATTGGACTTGGGGTGAAGTATACTTTAGACAATATCTCTTAGACTATGATAATGCTTCGAATGTACACGGTTGGCAATGGTCAGCGTCAACGGGTACAGACGCCGTGCCTTATTTCAGAATGTTTAATCCCATACGTCAAAGTGAACGTTTTGACCCGAATGGTTATTTTATAAAGTCCGAATTAGAGGTTTTCGATGATGTACGTCCTCAATATCTTCACCATCCAACGCGATACAAAGCGCAATTAAAAGAAAATCATCACATTGAAATTGGTAAAGACTATCCCGAAGTAATTGTAGAACATAAAAAAAGTAGGGATTATGTCATGCAACAATTTAAAAATATAGGATCAAGTAACTGAATGTAATGTATGATATTTAGCAATATAAAAAGCGGGACAGCTATCTATACGATGGCTGTCCCGCTTTTTATCTATTCTTATGTTTTGATTTCTAGTTTCCTTTAATCTTATTACAAATTACGTTCAATTAAAGCCGATACACAAGTGAAATATGCTGAAGAGTATGGGAGAAAGTCAGATTGAGTGAAAAATCGAGATGTTTGATTATCCAGTGCAATGCCATTGATCGTCTCAATTTGACCTTTCGAAAATTTGCTAAATTCATCTTTATTAATTCGGTATAATGATTGTACCTCATCATCTTGAAACGCAATCGCGCTGATTTCATCATCCGTGATTTCTACCGTGTAAATATGGATGAATTCTTTATCGGTGAAGAGCCCTTCAAGACTTTCGGGAAGTGTACATAAAAACTGAAGTCTTTCAAAAGAAATATCTAATCCCATTTCTTCTTTTATTTCTCGAATACCATCTGACATCTTCTCATCATATGTGATGTGGCCACCGACAGTGACGTCGAGCAACCCAGGATAGTCATGTAAGGCGACATTCCTTTGTTGAAATAATATAGAATCTTTTGACGTAAAAATGCATTGAAACGTTTCGTGCCATTCCGAATTTTTGTGAACTAATGCTCTCTCCATTTTTCCTTTGTATTGATAATTGTGATAAAAAGTATTCAAAATTTCTGCCAAAATGAAGCCTCTATATTAAGGATAAACACCTCTCTTTGGGTTGGGAGTAATGAGATGAGTACCTGATTTTATTATTGTCCCTTTATTATTATATTTGTTATTTCAAAGGAAATGAAGCGGTGCATTAATTGGAAATAAAGACGAAGGACACGAATAAAAAATTTAGAATGTAAAACATTATACTGTAACATTAACATAGAGTTTTATTATCATCACATCAATCATGGGGATCGGACATTGGTTTATAACTTATTAAAATAAGGAGACAGGACGGTTAAGTCTGCCTCCTTAATCCATTGTGATACAGTTTGAAATCGCCTGAAAATCGGTAAAAAAATCAGTGACTATGACTTTTAATCATTTATAAAAATGGTATTGATATCGTATTCAATGACTATCAACTACTCAAGCGACATAGGCTTAGTCTCATAATTGTCAATTTAAGCGAGAAGGCAGTGAGATCAGCCGAAGTCGAAAATACCCCAACACTTCAAATGTGTAACCGTACAATCAAGCGTAGGTGAGTTGAGACGAGGCGGCAGGCAAGCGTGTCTAAGCATTGCATGAATATGATGATGTACCGTTCCCATGATTTTTTTACAGTTAAGGTAAGGCCTCTGTTCTGAAAACATACTAAGCACTTTGAAGTTCACGCATAAGGTCATCTTTAATAACTGGGCCGAGCGTTCTTGAAAATGTATTCGTCATATGACTGGAGTCAAAGAAAACAAATATATTTCCTCTTACAGGCTTGAAAGTGTGATTAGGCGCAATATAATTGTTATAATCATAGACTTTTGCACCTGTATCTTCCATTGGTTGAAAGTTTTTGTCCGGAAGTTGTTTAGAAACATCAATGGTCACATTTTTATTTTTTTCATAAGCTTCAATTGCATTGATATCTAATCTTGGTGTATCACGTACTGCAAAGACAGGTAAATCAAGTGATTCTAAATAACGAAATGCATCAATGAAGCCTTGTGGGACATCGGTTTCTTCGTCATTTCCGACATCAGCTGTAGTAAATACTAAATCATAGTCATCTTTATGTTTTTTTATGTAGTCTTTCGTGTTTTCCATCCATTTTTGGGACAATGCATCTTGTTCACCCATTGTAAAACGAGCATTCGCTTTGCAAAGGTGCGTGATTTTGATTTTATCTTTTTCAGCAATTTGTTGAAGTGCTCCCAGCCAATGACTCGAATGGGAACCGCCGACAAGCAATATATGATATTGATAACCGTCTTTTTGACCATATGTTAATGGTTTGACCTTTGCACCTTGGTAAATCATGCCTCCATCATCATAAGCATCAGATTTATCATTAGTAATATATTTAATACGAGGCAAGATGTTCTTTTTATTTTGGTAATCTGCTTTGGCTGTTGCACCTGGAAAAGCATGATTTGGCGGAAGGTCTTTTAAATGCGTAGGATCATTCAATTTGTAGTTAAATCCAAGGGTTCCAATCAAGCATAATACAACAGCAAAAAAAGCACCTAACCTCATAAACACAGGCTTACCGAAACTATGTCGTATAGGCTTTTCAACTAAATTTGTTGTGATAGCACTCAGCGCTATACTTAATAAAATGATACCCATACCGATAAGGGTAGAAATATGTGTATCAATGGTATATTTATAAAACGATAATAACACCCAATGCCATAAATAAATTCCGAAAGAAATGCCACCTAGCTTCATGAGGATTGGGCGACTTAATAAAGCTTCAACCCCAAAATGTGATGGATCATTGCCAGATAATAAGATGAGTATTGCACATGTCATTGGCCACAATGCAACATAACCAGGAAACATCGTTGAGACATCAAAAATGATACCGGTGAGTATTAAGCCCACTAAACCTATCCAACCCAGTATATTCGAGAACATGACAGGAATTTTTATTTTGAAAAGGTTAAGGTAGACTAAACCCCCTAATGCAAATTGCCAAACACGTGCGACTGGATTAAAATAAGCAAACTGTTGATTTGTACTCGTTTGAAATATAGAAAATGTGAGTGAACCTAAAAAAAGGATAATAAGTATGATGTTGATTGTTGTGTGAATATGTATCGTTTTAAGCTTCTTCCATAATAAAACGATAAATGAAAATAATATAAACCATATAACATAAAATTGACCTTGAATAGACATTGCCCAAAAATGTTCTAAAGGTGTTTTCGCTTGTTCTGAATTTAAGTAGTCCGTATGTGAAAAGGCAAGCTGTAGATTTTGATAATAAAACAATGATGCGATTAATTCTTTTATCGTTTTACCATAGATTGAACTTGGAATAATCCAAAAGGTAACGATAGCAACAACAGTTAAGATAACAAGTACGTTAGGAAGTAATCTCTTCAGTAATCCACCGAAATACTTGGAAAAAGAAAGGTAACCTTGTTTGTTGATTTTAGAAATGATCGATGCAGTGATTAAGTAACCTGAAATAATAAAAAATACATCAACACCGCCTGACACTCTGCCTAACCAGATATGATAAATTGCCACTAATAATGCAGCAATAAAACGTAATCCTTCAATTTCTGTTCGAAATCTCTTCTCAATTTGTAAAAATTGTCCGTCCATTTTTGCACTTCCCTTACAATTTCCTATGTGTAAACATCTTATCAAATATTAGATTTTGTTTTTATGATAATATAAATTCTTAATTAATTTTACTTTAGATTAACATTGGATTAACGCAATTAAAACAACAAGTATTTTGTTCGATTTGTAATACCGAGTCCAACGTGTCTCTATTTATGAAAAAGACACATAGTTCTAGTGACGGACGTTACACGACAAGAGGCAATTATATTTGTCATAATAGCGAAAAATGTAATTTTCAGTTAACGGATTTAAAACATTTCAGTGAGTTTTTAGAAAAACTTGATTAATAAATATTTTTCAAATTAGACAATCAAGCAGTTTTATATGAAGTGGAACAGAATCAATTTTTGTTTGCCACGTATTAATATAAGAGTTTGCTTCCGACAATATAGCGGAACCAAGCCCTTTCTCCATATTATAAAATATATATTTATCTTAATCATGTTATATTTTTTAAAAAGTTTTGAAATTCGTCAATAAATGGTAGTGAAATTTATTATTAAAGTGAGATAATATACTTGTTATTCGATTTAAAACGCTTTCATATAATAGATAATGTTATTTTGAAAGCAAATTAATGATGAGAATTATTTTTTCATCTGTATTATTTGCCCTTGAAAGCTAAAGTTAGTGCGCGTTTATTCAAAAAAAGAAAATCTTTATTTTGAACTGTTTATGTAAAGTACATTTTAAATAATAAACACCAATATCTTGTGGTTCGTTAACAAAATGTTAACAATTAAATTAAAAAATTAATGTATTCTTACGAAAAAACGGGTAAACATATTAGGGCGAAAAAAAGGGGTATGATTCCATTCACACTCATTCTATCTGTTGTTAGTGATAATTTGGTTTCAAATCAGATTATTAATTATAACTATTTTGGAGGGATTCGTATGTCAAAATTAATTTTTCAATCACCAGGAAGATATGTACAAGGGAAAGGCGTTATTAATTCAATTGCTGAAGAGACACAACGTTTAGGTACACACGCATTGATTATTTCAGATAGTCTTGTTTGGGATATTACGAAAAATCAAATTGAGCAAAGTTTTTCCAACAACAAAAATGTGAAATATGATTATGAAGTATTCAAAGGTGAATCTTCAGAAGATGAAATTAATCGTATTGTCGAATCTTATAAAAAATCAGGTGTTGACGTTGTCATCGGTTTAGGTGGCGGTAAAGCATTAGATACAGGTAAAGCTGTAGGTTACGCATTAAAAGCAAGTGTCATTGACTTCGCTTCAACAGCTTCAATGGATGCACCTACTGCTGCTGTTTCAGTTATCTACAGAGAAGACGGTGTGTTCAGCGGTTACCAATTTTATCCAAAAAACCCTGACACAGTTATGGTTGACTCTGAAATTGTTGCACAAGCCCCAGTAAGACTATTTGCTTCAGGGATGAGTGATGGTTTAGCGACATTGTTAGAAGTTGAATCTACATTACGTCGTCAAGGTAAGAATATGTTTCATGGTCGCCCTTCATTGGCAAGCTTAGCAATTGCTCAAAAATGTGAAGAAACTATTTTTGAATATGGACTCAGTGCTTATGAAGCTGTTGAAAAACATGTTGTATCCCCTCAAGTTGATGCAGTCATAGAGGCGAACACTTTACTTTCAGGTCTAGGGTTTGAAAATGGGGGTCTTGCAGCGGCACATGCCATTCATAATGGTTTTACGGCACTCCAAGGCGATATTCATCACTTAACACATGGTGAAAAAGTCGCATATGGTATTTTAGTCCAATTAGTATTAGAAAATGCACCAACAGAAAAATTCTTAAAATATCAAAGATTCTTAAGTAGCATTAACATGCCAACAACTTTAGAAGGCCTTCACATCGACGATAAAAGCTATGAAGATTTAGTAAGTGTAGGTGAACGTGCATTGTCACCAGATGATACATTTGCTAACCTTAGCGATAAAATTACAGCAGATGAAATTGCAGATGCCATTTTAACAGTCGATGAACTGTCTAGAAGTCATTTCTATTCAAAGGAGTAATTTGAGTATGAAAAAATTAATCAAAGACAAAAACCAAATCTTAGCTGATATGCTAGATGGACTTATCACAACGAATCCGGATGTGGAATTAATATCAGATACGGTTGTTGTGAGAAAAGATAAAAAGCAATCAGGTGTGGCCCTCGTATCTGGCGGTGGTAGTGGTCACGAACCTGCACATGCAGGCTTTGTTGCACGAGGAATGTTAGACGCTGCAGTTTGCGGTGAAATCTTTACTTCTCCAACACCAGATAAAATTCTTGATGCCATTAAAGCCGTAGACACGGGAGATGGTGTTTTACTCATCATCAAAAACTATGCTGGCGACGTAATGAACTTTGAAATGGCTCAAGAAATGGCACAAATGGAAGACATTCAAGTTGAAAGTGTCATTATTCGTGATGATGTTGCGGTCTCTGACACAGAAAAACGCCGTGGTGTCGCTGGTACAGTTTGGGTTCATAAATATGCAGGTTATTTAGCTGAAAATGGTTTTTCATTAGCTGACATTAAAGCAAAAGTTGAAACAGTCATTCCGAAAATTAAAAGTATTGGTATGGCTTTAACTTCACCTATGGTACCAACAACTGGTAAATACAGCTTTGATATCGACGATCAAGAAATGGAAATCGGTATTGGTATTCATGGTGAAAAAGGATTACATCGAGAAGCAGTTCAACCGATAGATGTTATTATTGAACGATTATTAGATGCATTACTAAAAGAAGTCAAAGAGAAAGATATCATTGTAATGGTCAATGGTATGGGTGGTACACCGTTATCAGAATTGAATATTGTGGCTAAATATTTAGATGCACAATTGAAAGACCACAACTTTGACGTTAAACAATGGTTCGTAGGCGATTACATGACTTCTTTAGATATGCAAGGCTTCTCAATTACAATTGTTCCATATAGTGAAGATCTAGGTGAAGCTTTAGTTGCACCTACAGCAAGTCGATACTTTTAAGCGAATAATCATTGTTTTAAATTTTTGAGGTGACTTAAATGAATGTGCAAGAAATGAAAGTAAGATTACTGGATTTAGCAGATCAGTTTAAAGAAAAAGAAGAAGAATTAACTGATTTAGATAGAGCAATCGGTGATGGTGATCACGGCGTGAACATGCTAAGAGGTTTTGAACATTTAAAAGATAAAATCGATGATAAAGACATGAAATCATTATTTAAATCTACAGGAATGACATTAATGTCTAATATCGGTGGTGCGTCTGGACCTTTATACGGATTTGGTTTTATTAAAATGGCGAATGAAGTGCAAGATGAAATGGACAGTGAAAATTTAAAACAAGTCATTACTGCATTCGCTGAGGGCATCCAACAACGTGGTAAAGTTAAATTAAACGAAAAAACAATGTATGATGTCATTGAACGCACAAGACAAGCATTAGAAAATAACGAAAACGTTGATTTTGAAAAGTTACAATCTTATGCAAATGAAACAAAAGACATGATAGCAACCAAAGGACGCGCTTCTTATTTCAATGAAGCATCAAAAGGCTACATTGATCCCGGCGCTCAAAGTAGCGTTTATATCTTAAACGCAATTATAGGGGGCGAATCATTATGACATCTATCGTCATTGTCAGTCATAGTTACAAAATTGCAGAAGGTGTAAAAGAATTAAATGGCCAAATGACAGACAATAGCGTCAACATCGTCGCAGTAGGTGGCTTAGAAAATCAAGAAATAGGAACAGACTTTAATCGTATTTTTTCAGCAATTAACAATTTAAAAGATGATGCGTTATGTTTCTATGATATTGGTTCAGCAGGTATGAACCTTGATACAGTTTTAGAAATGTATGAAGGTCCACATCGAATTGAAAAAATTGAAGCACCTATTGTAGAAGGTAGTTTTATCGCAAGTGTCGCAATTAAATCAAACATGAGTATGGATGATGCGATTGCAGAAGTTAAGACACAGTATAAATAATGCGAATATTTAACGGTTTTATATAAAATATTAAGACATATTTACACACTATATACAGAGCAGTGAGACGGAAATGAGAGAAATTGAATTTCTGCCTCACGCTTTTTTATATAAAAATTGAGCCACAGAGGTCACGGTATCGATTGAAACAAGCGTGAAAGTGTATCAATCAGTACGAAATCGCTACAATAGGATAAACGAGATAAGAACAAATGAGGAGGGGTTGTCATTTCACGTAGACATGAAATTGAAGTGCTGTGGAAAACGTATAAGTATGAGGTCATGTGGCATCATCAAAATAGTTACAACCGTATTAGAATCACGTTAAAAGGCGACTGCAATTATGACGAAGTAAAAGCGTTGATTGATCAAGCCTTGGCGATTGAGCCGACGAAAGGGTCTGTTATCAATGCATTGAGCCATATGTGGGGCTATTTCAAAAAAGTGTGTAGACCTTCAGAAAAACATTTATATGAATCGTTAAAAACACATTATTTATCAGGTCAAGTTGACGAAAGAACGCTCATTCTTTTTCTTTATTGTATGGCAATGATTTATGACGTACAGTATATTAAATCGTCTAGCATTATCAAAAATTTTCCAAAAACGGATGATGAATAAGTACTCTAGCACGATGTAGCGATACTAATGATGCATGAATAACCCCTCTCCAAGACTTTTTTAATGGAGAGGGGTTATTCATGCGTTGATAATATGGCAGGCACTTTCATCATTAGTAGGATGAAACATAAATTTTAATTATTTTCAAAAACATCTTTTAAAATTTTACGTTGGTATTTTTTCTTAATGATTAAATATAAAATACCTTCAATTGCTAAATTAAACCGAGAATCATTCCAAAAATAAGGGAAAACCGGAAATAATCCTATTTTCATAGAATATAAGTTTGAAAAACTGTTTTCTATTGGCGCCGATAATATTTAATATAGCAAACTGTTTACCCCGTTGTTTTAAGAAATAGCCAATTGAAAAAATTATAAATACAAACAGTAATGCAATTCTTATATTGTCTTAATAAAATTTACTTTAAATTAAAATGTAATTGCTAAGATGATATTGTACATAATAAAAAGACTGTGGGAGGTTCTTTATGAAAGGGTTTAAAAGAAAGTCATTCGTATTGAGTGCTGTGATGAGTGCAAGTATTATTGTAACGACGGTCGCACCAAGTCATGTAGATGCGAGCGCGAATAGCGGGGAAGGACAGTCACAAGAGAAGAAAATACAGTTACAACATCAGAAACCTAAAGTCGCTGACGTCCCGACGAATAATCACCCGAATCGTATCATTACGAACATTAATGGGAAAACAAAATCTGAAATGGGATTTAGTTGGTATACGACGGATGAATTTAAAGATGCCAAAGTTTGGGTTTCTCAATCGAAAGATTTTAAACATGCCAAAACTTTCAAAGCAAAATCTAAAAAGGTAAACTCTAAATATCTTGAAAGAGATAAAGCAGGTAACATTATTTTCAAGGATATTGAAAAGGATGATGAAGGTGAGCCCGTTAAGAAAGATGGTAAACCTAAAGTGAACGGTTATTACACAGACAAAAATGTAGGAGGGCCAGCTTGGACGAGTGGTGATCAACATGGGGAAACCGATTTAATCAGTGAACCAGAATATACGTATAAAGCAAAGGCGAAAAATTTAAAACCGAATACACAATATTATTATAAAGTGGGTAGCGAAAAAGGAAAGAAGAGTCAAGTCGGTACATTTAAAACGGGTGGAGACAAAGGCGATGCATTCAGCTTCATTCAATATACGGATACCCAAAACGCATTTTGGAATGAACACGTTAGAAATGAAGCGGCATTTGGTGCAGATACACTGAAAAATGCGATAAAAACAGCTGGAAATCCTAATTTTGCGTTACATACAGGTGATTTTGTTGAAACAGCGCAAGTAGAAGACGAATGGAAAGATTTATATGAAAAGTCACGTCCTTCATTTATGTCATTACCTGTCGTTGCGGCAGCGGGTAACCATGACGAATATGCATTGAATGAAGATGACGATAAATTGTTAGGTGCTTTTAATGAGCATGTGAATGTGCCTGAAGCAAACCATGCTGTGAATGGTGGCTCATACTACTCATTTGATTATAATGGGGCGCATATGGTGATTGCGAATACAAATGACAATAAAAAATCAAAAGATAATCCAGATGAAAAAGCAATTGGTAAAACGCAAATGAAATGGATTAAAAAGGATATTAAAAAAGCCCGACAAAATGGCGCGAAATGGATTATTTTGAATTTACACAAGCCAATGTATTCTAAATCTTATCATGCACTTTCAGATAAAGATGTGAAGAAAGTAAGAGACGAATTAACAAAAACGATAGATGATTTAGATGTGGATCTTGTGTTACAAGGTCACGACCACGTATTGTCGCGTACGTATCCTTTGGAACACACGTCGACTAAAAATAGTTTTGTGAATGCGAAAAAAGAGGACGCAAAACAATTTGTAGGTCAAGACCATGTGACTTATTACGATCATCCTAAAGGCGCTGTCTATGTGTTACCAAATACGGGCGGAACAAAAGAATATGATAGTATCTATGATCGCTCGTTGACACATATTAAAAAAGTAAGACCTGAGCTATCATGGTTAGATCAAAAGAAATTAGCTCATTACAATAGTTTATTTAAAATAGGAAAGCAACCACAAAAAACAGATGCATTTAATGATAAGCATGAAAATAATAGAGATTCTTCTAACCAAAACTTCTCCGTTTATGAAGTGAAAGGAAATCAACTCAAAGTGAAAATTTATCAATTAAGCGGTGACATTAGCAAAGGCGAACAACGTCATATTCAATTGGTAGATGAATTTGGAATTAGTAAAGACTAAGTAGAAATCTATCTGTATTTAAATGTCGCTTGTTGATGCGATGAGGCACAATGATTGCCTTGGAAAAGGAGCCGAAGTCTGTATGGGAGTACGTATGAAAGTGTTGTGGATGCCGTTGTGTTGTATGGTCTTGCTCATGGGTTGTAGTCATAGCCAAGTAGACTCAAAAAGTGGCGCAAAGGATAAAGCTACAACAGCGGTTCAACAAAATCAACCGCAAGCGTCCAAATTTTCAGATGAAAAGAAAAAGAAAATCAAAGCGGAAGTCATTCAAAAGCTGTCCAAAATGGCAAAAGAAGACGGAAGGGCAGTCTCAAATCGTTATTTCAGTACAAGTAGTATTTCAACTGGTGACTGGTATGCGATGACAGATCAAGGTGCAATTCAAATTAATGATAATGGGAAGCCGGGACGTCAGCATTTTGATTTTCATGCGGTAACTGGTGCGGTGGTTTATACTTCTAAAGATAAAAAGACTGGATTTGATTCATCCGCTTCTGACTTATCGAATATTGAAGGTTATGGCAAGGTGGCAGATTTAAATCAACCCATCACTAAATATATTTTCACTGAAGAAGGTCAAGTTTATGAATATACCTTTAAAAATGGGAAGGACGTGACGCTTTCTTCAGGTTTTGCCCCAAAAGATCATAATGATAAAGATCCAAACTTGGCACCGAATGAACAGTTTAAGCGTACGCAAAATAAAGCATTAAGTTCGTTTTATCAACGCTGTCTTCAGAAATAATTCAATATGTTCGATTGATGAAGCGACTGAGATATCAATCCGAAATAAATAGCGCTCAGATGGTTTTAATTAGAAAATCGCCTGAGCGCTATCTTTTTTATGATTAAACTTCGTATTGTATGACTTTGCTTTCCGAGGAGCATCCTCAGCCTTCTTTATTGTTAAAAAACAACAAAAAACTGTGCAGTCGGTGCGTGATGCGGCGACATACACAGTTTAAAAGTACTTTATTTTAGTTTATCTGTCCCAGTATCTTGCTCTGGCGAAAGCTTCAACAATAACTTCAGGATCATTAGAGATAAAGACACCTGACGCATGAATATTTATTTTTGAATGACCTAGTTTTTCTGATGCTGAGCGGTCGACAATGACAGGTTTATGATGTTTATATGTGAGTTCAACAAATTCTTCAACTTCAGGTAATAAATCTGAGTCATCTGACAACACAAAGACACTATCAAAAAGTGTTGGGTGAGCGGTATCAAATGTTTCAGTGATACCGAACTCTTCGCTAATGTTTTTAGGCTGTTTTCCTACAAAAGCATAGTTGAGTTTATTTTCAGTAAATGTTTTCGCAAAGGCTTTCAGTGTCTCTTCGCTAATGTCACCATTAATAAGAACAGCTACAGAATGACCAGGTAATGGAATATCGAATTTTTCCATTGTGAGTTTACTATCTTTCGCGTCTGATTGTACTTCTTCATTTTCTTCAGGCACTTCGACGCCTACATTCGCAGCGACACGCTCTGCTAAAGTACGGTCAACTTTATTCAATTGGTTAACAGCGTTTTGTTTTACCATCACTGACTTACATTTACCAATTTCAAATGAAAAACCATCTACCGTATGGTCATATTCAGGTTGCGTCAAACTATTTAAGTAAAGTTTAGCTTGGCTGTAGTAGTCTTTGAAACTTTCACTACGTTTTTGAATTTTACGGCCTTCAACTTTTTCTTGATAGTGTTCATAGCCACCTTCTTCTCTAGGTGTCGTATGGGGATCGTTATTGTTCAAAGCATTTTTGTGATAAGCCGTTTGACCAACATGAACATTCATTTGATGCATTGCATCTCTTTGATTGTTCGTCACTTCATTGACAGGGCGGTTGATTGGAATTTGGTTGAAGTTAGGACCCCCTAGTCTTGAAATTTGTGTATCGGTATATGAGAATAAACGGCCTTGTAAAAGAGGGTCGTTTGAAAAATCTATACCCGGTACAATGTGTCCAGGATGGAAGGCAGCTTGTTCCGTCTCATCAAATACATTCGATACATTTCGATTGAGAGTCATTTTTCCGACGATTTCGACAGGAACTTGATCTTCTGGCCATATTTTAGTTGGGTCAAGAATATCAAAATCAAAGTCAAATTCTTGCTCTGGTTTAATAATCTGAAGACCTAATTCCCATTCAGGGTAGTCGCCTTTTTCGATTGATTCATATAAATCTTTACGATGAAAGTCGATATCTTTACCTGATAAAATTTGGGCTTCGTCCCATACTAATGACTCTAAACCATGTGTAGGTTTCCAGTGGAATTTAACAAAGTAGGATTGGCCTTCACGATTGACTAAACGGAAAGTGTGTACGCCGAATCCTTCAATTTGTCTAAAGTTTTTAGGTATACCACGGTCACTCATTGCCCAAACTGCTGTATGTGTGGATTCGGGATTTTGAGCGAAGAAGTCCCAGAATGTATCATGTGCTGAGCCACCTTGAGGGACTTCGTTGTGGGGTTCAGGTTTTACCGCATGGATTAAGTCTGGGAATTTAATTGCGTCTTGAATGAAGAAGACAGGGATGTCGTTTCCAACGAGATCGAAAATGCCTTCATCAGTGTAAAATTTCGTCGCAAAACCACGAACATCTCTGACAGTGTCAGGGGAACCTTTCGAACCTTGAACAGTTGAAAATCTTACAAACACTGGTGTTGTTTTTTCAGGATGAGTTAAAAAGTCTGCAGAAGTGTATTCAGATAAGTCTTTATAAACTTTGAATTCACCGTGAGCACCGAAACCACGGGCGTGGACAATTCTTTCTGGAATACGCTCATGATCAAAATGCATTATTTTTTCTCTGAAATGGAAGTCTTCGAGTAAGCTTGGACCACGTTCCCCCACGGTTAACGTATTTTCATCCTCACTTATTTTAACCCCATTATTCGTCGTCATGGCTTTTCCTTCATTGTGCTTTTCTACATGTTTTAGTTGATCTGTCTTTTTGTTTTCCATTTCAACTCTCCTCACATATTAAAATTAACTTACACTTACTCTCTTTTCCATTTTTAGTGAAATATGAAACATTTTGTTTGAATAAAAATGGATAACATAAAAGATTGTATACGAATAATTTTAAGCGAGTAGAGAAGATTGAAAATAAAAAGGGAATGAAATGAAGAAATCAATTCGATTTCATGTTCCACTCCCATCGGATGAAGCAATGAATTAGGTCAATTAAAATTTTTTTACGGTTAGTAATAGGTAAATGAAAAACGGTGCGCCGAAGCTGGCGATGAAGACACCTGCCGGTATTTCTTTTGGTAAAAAGAGTGTTCGCCCGACGAAATCTGCAACTAATATTGAAATAGCACCAATCAGTGCAGACATCAGTACTTGTTTAAACGTACTTTGTTTAATCAGTGTTTTGGCAATGTGTGGGGCAATCAAACCAACAAAACCAATATTACCAACAAAACTTATCGTCACAGAAACAAGCACGGTAGAGATGATAATTTGGATAAGACGTGTTTGGGTTAAGTTAAGGCCTAAGCCAATGCTAATAGCATCGTCTAATGCGGCCACTTTCATTCTTGGAATAATGAGAGCCAGTAATGGCACCATACATAATAGAACGATGAATAAAACGGTAGCGTCTTGGAAAGTCCCACCGTAAAGACTCCCAACGAGCCATGTATAGGCTTTAGATGCTGACAATTGCTTGGCTGTCAGCATTAAACCTTGTACGAGTGCAATAAAGAGTGTTTGAAGCGCGATACCAATAATAATCAATGTGGAAGGGCGAATCGTATGCTTAAGCTGAAAAGACAACAATATTAACATACCAATGGCACCACCACTGACAGCAAATACGGGTAACCAGTGAATACTCAAGCTACTGAAAAATGTAATAAAAAAGACAGCACTTAAACTTGCACCCCCTGTGACCCCGATAATGTCAGGAGAGGCGATTGGGTTTTTTAAGACATTTTGTAGTAATAAACCACTGATACCAAATGCAGTTCCGGCTAAAATCGCTAATGTAATACGAGGTAACCGAAGTACTTCTAGTGTAAATTGGTTAGCACTTTCTGATGGATGAATCAAATATGCGATGACCTCTGATAACGGAATATATGTCGGCCCAATCATCATACTTAAAAGTACAAGAACAATCAGCGCAACGGTAATGCCAATCAGAAGAAAGGTTTCTTTTAGTTTTAATGTTGGATTCATAGGCGATAGATTCCTTTCCGCATAAGATAAATCAATACACTTGCGCCAATGACAGCTGTGACAACACCGACCGGCAGTTCTAACGGGCGAATAATCATTCTCGCAACAATGTCAGAAATCATCATTAAACAAGCACCGACGATAGCCGAGTGAGGTATTAAATATTTATAGTTTGGTGGTAATAGCGCTTTACTAATATTTGGGACAATCAATCCGATAAATGCGATAGAACCCGCTAAGGCTACAGATAGGCCAGCAAGGGAACTGATTAAAAGTATCAATAGCCACTTTGTCGCTTTTATGTTTTGACCTAATCCAGTCGCAATCTCATCACTTGTCATCAAGATATTAATGCGTGAAGACATACAATAAGCAATACATATGAGAACGATAAGGAAGGGGATAATCCATTTAATCTCCCAAATATTACGCAGTGAAACGGAACCTGCAAGCCAAAATAGAAAGCCTTGTAAATGGGTTTCACTCATGATTAATATGCCTTGTGTAAAGGCGGTAAAAAGCATTGCGATAGAGGCACCTGCTAAAATCACACGTTGTGGTGAAAATTGTGTTTGTCGAAACATTCCTAGAGCAACGACTAAAAACGTGACAAGCATTGCGCCAATAAATGCAATCACAATTAATGCTTCAAATGAGCTTACTTGAATAAATGTAATACTAAATACGATAAAAAAAACAGCACCTGCATTAACACCAAAAAGTCCTGGAGATGCAACTGGATTTCGTGTGAGGACTTGCATTAAAAGTCCTGAGACGGATAAAGCAGCGCCTGTCAGTAGTGCAATGAGTGTGCGAGAGGCACGAGCGCCTGTAATCAGTGTATGTATATCGTTGTTTCTATCAAAGTGGAAGAACGCCTGTATCAACTGTGGTAGTGATACAAGCGTATTCCCAAGCATTAAACTCAGCACGGTTACAACGATAAGACATAAACCTGCAATCAAAAGATGTTGCGGAGGTTTAAGTGACATAGTGTAACTCCTTATTTCATGACATTATTTTTTAATGTCTAATTTTTCGTATAAGTCATCGATTAATTTTAATGATGATTGATAACCACCTGCTAAATTCCAAGTGATTTCGTCGACGTTTTTAGCAACGTGTCCTTTTTTAACAGCGTCTAGGTTTTTCCATTCATTGCTTGAAGTCCACTCGTCTTCTGTTTGTTTAACGAGTTTAGCATCTTTTGCAGTAGGATCAGATTTGAAAACGAAAATTTGATCTGCATCCATTAAAGGAATACTCTCTTTAGATGTTAATTGAATAATATCTTTTCCTTTATCAACTTCTTTTTGTTGCGCTTCTGGGCGTTTGAAACCTAAGTCGTGTAAAATATCGCCTGCATAACCACTTGCATAAATACGAGTATGGTCAGCACGGAAGTTCACAACTGAAGCAGAAAGTGGCCATTTGTCACCATATTTCGCTTCTGCATCTTTCTTAAACTTCGCTACTTTATCATCATATTTTTTCAGTAATGCATCTGCTTCTTTTTCTTTACCTAAAGCTTTACCCATCATTTCTGTCGTGTCTTTAAATTTATAAACAGTGTCTTGAGAAATTGTAGGGGCGATTTTTGAAAGTTGGTCGTAAACTTTTTCATTACGCACTTTTGAAGCAACAATCAAATCAGGTTTTAACTTCGCAATTTCTTCTAAATTCGGTGCAGGTTCTTGACCTACAATCTTTGTATCTTTTAAATCATCTTTCAAATAATCATATTTAGGTTGTTGTGCCCATGATTCTACAGCACCAACGGGTTTAACACCTAAAGCAACGGCAACATCAGTTGCACCTTGGTATAACGTAACGACTCTTTTAGGTTCACCTTTAATTTCAGTCGTACCTAAAGCATGTTTAATTGTCACCGCATCGTTCTCTTTTTTCTCTGTCTCTTTTTGAGAATCATTGCCACATGCGGCTAATACAAGAATGAAAGCAAGCGCCATCATAAAGACCTTAAATGTATTCTTCATAAGTTGTCGGAATCCTCCTCCTATATTATGACAATGAGAATCATTATCAATTGTAGTATGTATGAAAGTTATCTTTAAGTCAATACAATTTTTTAAAAAAAAGAAAATATATAAATGTTTGACATGAATATTTTGAGAAAATATAATACAGCCTATCGATAATGATAATCATTATCAATTGAATCACACAATATAATTTTAGGAGGAATGTTTTTGTTTAATAAAGCTGAACCGCACCAAGATACATTACTGTCTTGTATTGGCAATACACCGATGGTACAACTTCAAAAAATGTTTCCAGAACATGATGTGTTTGCCAAATTGGAGTATATGAATCCTGGTGGAAGTATGAAAGATAGACCGGCCAAATACATTATTGAACATGGATTAGAAACAGGACGCATTGATTCGTCCACACACTTAATCGAAAGCACTTCTGGAAATCTCGGCATTGCTTTAGCCATGATTGCCAAGATTAAAGGCTTAAAGTTAACGTGTGTCGTTGATCCTAAAATTTCACCCATTAATTTAAAAATTATCCAAAGTTATGGTGCAAATATAGATATGGTTGATGAACCAGATGAACACGGCGGTTATTTAATCACGCGTATTAAGAGAGTAAAGGCGCTGTTGCAACAAGATGACAATGCCTACTGGATCAATCAATATGCGAATGAGTTGAATTGGAAAGCGCACTATCATGGGGCAGGCAGTGAAATAGTTGCGGCTATGGATAGACCTATTGATTACTTTGTGGCGCCTGTCAGTACGACGGGAAGCATTATGGGGATGAGTCGAAAAATTAAAGCCCATCATCCGAATGCGCAAATTATCGCAGTCGATGCGAAAGGCTCTGTTATTTTTGGGGACACGCCATGTCATCGAGAGCTACCGGGTATCGGTGCCAGTCGTGTGCCTGAAATTCTTAATCACGCAGAGATTGATGATGTCATTCATGTTGATGACTATGATTCAGCGCTCGGGTGCCAGCAGTTAGTCAATGAAGAAGGCATTTTTGCAGGAGGCTCGACAGGTTCAGTCGTTTCTGCGATTGCACAGCTGACGCAACGCATAGAACCGCGCAAAACAATTGTGACGATTTTTCCAGATAGAGGCGATCGTTATTTAGATTTAGTTTATTCAGAACAATGGTTAGAACAATTAAAACATAAAAAGGAGCACATCACACATGAATGACGAATTATTATATTTAAATCGTACAGATATCCAAAACTTAGGAGGTGACCACTCACAAATCTATGTTGATGCATTGACAGAAGCACTCACTGCGCATGCCCATGAAGATTTTGTCCAGCCTTTAAAGCCTTACTTAAGACAAAATACAGAGAATGGCCATATTGCTGACCGTATTATCGCGATGCCAAGTCATATTGGCGGCGACCTTTCAATTTCTGGGATTAAATGGATTGGTAGTAAGCATGACAATCCGTCAAAACGTCAAAAAGAACGTGCAAGTGCGGTTATTATTCTTAATGACCCTGAAACGAACTATCCTATCGCAGTGATGGAAGCAAGTTTGATTAGTAGTATGCGTACGGCTGCCGTTTCCGCTATTGCCGCAAAATATTTAGCTAAGCCTGGTTTTAAAGATTTAACAATCATTGGATGTGGCTTAATTGGAGATAAGCAGCTTCAAACGATGCTTGAACAATTTGAAAGTATTCGCAATGTATACATTTATGATCATTTTGACAAAGCAGCGATTCAATTTATCGAGAAATGGGAAGCATTGCGTCCGGATGTTACATTTATTAAAGCTGAAACAGCTAAAGAAGCGGTCATGCAAGGTGAAGTGATTATTCCATGTACAGTGACGGATCAACCTTACATTGAATATGAATGGCTTCAAAAAGGTGCATTTATTAGTAATATTTCGATTATGGATGTACAAAAAGACGTATTTGTTAAAGCAGATAAAGTCGTTGTCGATGACTGGTCACAATGTAATCGCGAGAAGAAAACAATCAATCAACTTGTTTTAGAAGGTAAATTTAGTAAAGATAAACTTCATGCTGAATTAGGACAGCTTGTGACAGGTGAAGTTGTAGGAAGAGAAAATGATGAAGAAATCATTTTATTAAATCCAATGGGTATGGCGATTGAAGATATTGCAAGTGCGTATTTCATTTATCGAGAAGCAAAAGCACAAAATGTTGGAACATCATTGAGTTTATATTAAGGGGTGTTCACTCATGAATGTGCAAAAAATACGAAATGACGAAGCGCTTGCGCAACAAACGATTTTAAAAGATTTGGTAGATGCGCTTTTATTCGAAGATATCGGTGGATTAGCGTCTAAGAGTGAGGTTGTGATGCATGATCATCAATTGTTTTTACATTATGGCACAACGGAAAGGTACATAAGCATTCCTGTTTATATGAGTGGGTTAAATTTGTTTCGTTATGCGCCGAGTGCTGTCCTACTCTGTCAGCATGGTCAAGAAAAAACATTGCATGCTGTTGAATTATGGGAGCAAATCGTCGAAATGAATCCATCAGAAGCAGAAGCGTGGGAATGGCGACGTTTTAGACAAGGATTACAAGACGCCGTACAACAATTAACAGGACAACTGAAGGGCATGAACTTGTCTGACCATCCATTTATTAGAGCCGAGCAATTAGCGAGTTTTAAAGATCGCCCGTTTCATCCTATCGCGAAGGAAAAGCGTGGATTTCGCGTCAGTGACTATGAAAAGTATCAGTCAGAATTTCATCAACCGATCGCACTGAATACGGTAGCGGTTCATAAAGACTTCGTATTAAATGGTCAAAAAGCAGATGCCCAACGTTATCAGGATTATTTTGGTGCAACGTTAGACCCATGCAAAGCAGAACTTCAAGAGAGAGGTCTATTAGAGACAGCGTATATGATCTTTCCAGTTCATCCATGGCAGTATGAACATGTGCTTCCTGTTGAATTCGAAGCTGAAATAGAAGCACAACAAGTGGTGCGCTTAAAGCATACGTTTGGACGTTATTTATCCTCTTCTTCTATGAGAACGCTCATTAATCTGGAACAACCGTTTGAACATTTGAAAGTGCCACTATCCATTCAATCTTTAGGGGCACTTCGATTAACACCGACACGTTATATGAAGAATGGCGAAGTAGCTGAACAATTATTACACACGTTGATTCAACAAGATGAGCGACTCAAAGGTCATGTATGGCCATGTGATGAGACGGCATGGTGGTCCTATTTATCGGCAGACGGTGATATTTTCAAAGATCAGTTAGGACATTTGACGATGCAATTCAGACAATATCCTGAAGCGATTAAAAAAGATGTCGGGCAACAGTTGGTTTCAATGGCAGCTCTTGCATCACACGATGATTCACTGTACCGCATGATTTTAAGTCAGCCTCATGGGTCACTCACACAGGCACAAATCACGGATTTATTTGAAGCTATTACGTCGTCATTTTTAGAGATGACATGTTCATTTATGAAGTCGGGCGCCTTACCTGAACTTCATGGACAAAATGTACTGATTGCATTTAAAGATGGCAAAGTTTCAAGCTTCGTTTTACGTGATCACGATACGGTACGAATCTATCCGAAATGGTTAAAACAGCAGCACATTGAGGTGCCTCAGTATACCGTACGTAAAGATACACCGAACACGCTCATCAATGAAACGCTAGAAGATTTCTTTGCTTATTTCCAAACGTTAGCGGTAAGTGTTAATTTGTACGCCATTATTGATGCATTAGTCCAAGTCTTTGATATTGCAGAACATGACTTAATGACTATTTTACGCAATCAATTAACATATTGGGTTTCTACGATAGAATGGTTGCCTGAAGATAAAGAGAAAGTCGAAGCTATTTTACTCGAGCAACAGACATGGCCGTTTAAACGCATTATATTGCCGCTGTTATTGCAAAAAGAATCGGGTGGAGGGAGTATGCCTTCCAGTTTAGGTCGTGTGCCGAATCCTATGATGAAACATGAATAGTGAGAAAATTTGGAAAACCAACTTTAGAATGTTGTGGATGAGCCAGTTTATTTCCATAGCAGGGTTAACGGTATTAGTGCCTTTATTACCTATTTATATGGCGTCACTGCAAGATTTGAGTGTCGTAGAGATTCAGTTTTGGAGTGGTATTGCCATTGCTGCACCGGCCATTACAACAATGATTTCCTCTCCTTTATGGGGCAAGCTCGGTGACAAAATCAGTCGAAAATGGATGGTTTTACGTGCGCTTTTCGGTTTAGGTATGTGCTTATTATTAATGGGATTCTGTCAAACCCCTTTACAATTTGTCATTGTGAGATTGTTGCAAGGCATTTTTGGTGGTGTCGTTGATGCATCAAGTGCTTTCGCAAGTAGTGAAGCACCACCGGAGAAGCGGGGCGCCGTGTTAGGCAAATTGCAAAGCTCTGTCAGTGCAGGATCATTGATAGGGCCCCTCATCGGGGGTGTGCTTGCGACGCTTCTCGGATTCCAAGTGTTATTAATAGGTATCGCCATATTCACTTTTATTATTTGTGTGTTAGGTGTCTTCTTACTCAAAGAAACTGCACACATCGCTATAACGTCAGCGCAAAAGGTTCAGACGAGTGTACGCCGTTCCATTCAATGTTTATTGTCATCCAAAGTGACGTCTCGTTTCATCGTTGTAGGCATTTTAGCAAACTTTGCGATGTACGGCATGTTGACAGCATTAGCACCTTTAACATCAGAAGTGAATCAAACAGCTGTCGATCATCGCGCCGTCGTCGGTTTCTTGCAGTCTGCTTTTTGGACGGCTTCAATGATGAGTGCACCGTTATGGGGTTATTTTAATGATCGTTCCTATGTCAAAAGTGTTTATATCACTGCGAGTGTTTTATGCGGTTTGAGTGTTGTCTTACAAGGCATTTCACCAAACGTATGGATACTCGGAATCACGCGTATTTTGCAGGGCCTCACATATAGCGCACTCATTCAAAGTGTAATGTTTGTCGTCGTTAATGCGAGTGATCAACGTTTGAAAGGGACTTTTGTAGGTTCGACGAATAGTTTGCTCGTGTTAGGACAGGTGTTAGGTAGTTTAGGGGGCGCCGCGATTACAAGTTATACGCAACCAAGTATGACCTTTATTGTCATGGGCTGTGTTTTTATAATGAGCAGTTTAGTTTTATGCTCATCACATATTAAAAATCAGAAAGTCGATTTGACTTTAATGAAACTATGGGAGGCAAAGGAAAAACGTGCAAAAGCATAATACAAAAAACATCGCAACGCATGCTGCATTAGAAAGAATATTGAATGTCTATTTTCGAGAAAATGGGCAGTATCGGAAGTCTGCCCCTTCTTATCAATGGACAATTCAACTGAATGAGGCGCGTAAATTGATGGGCCAATTCAGTTACTGGTCACCGATGGGACATCATATGTATGACAATCACATCACCTTACACGAAGGTGATACAGTATCGCAACTGACACCAGTGGAAGGGATCCATCTTATTTTAGAAAAAATGGTGGATGAGACGGATGAAGACCAAAGTGAAATCAAACAGCGTTTGGAAGCAGTGCAAACTGATATTGATAATAGTATTGAACGGACAGCTTGCTATTTAGCCTTTCGTGAGTCTCAACATCATGAAACGCGTTACATTCAATCAGAACAGTCGCTCTATTTAGGTCATCCTTTTCATCCTACGCCTAAAAGTGCGACAGGATTTTCACAAGCAGACATTCAAGCATATGCGCCAGAGTGTCATGTGTCATTCCGATTATTTTATATTGCAGTCCACCAATCATTGCTACTTGAACGTTATGTAACAGGACATCAGTCAGGGGTGGATACGAAATTACATCAGTTGTCTAAAATTCCTAAATCAGACATCGGCAAAGACTTCAAATTACTTGCTGTGCACCCTTTCCAAATTGATATTTTGAAACAAAGTGGACTGTTCAAAGTATGGTGTGCAAAAGGGTTAGTCCGTGTTTATGGACCATGTGGTGATGAAGTTTATCCGACTTCCTCTGTGCGCACAGTTTTTGCGAAACATTTGAACTTTTATTTGAAGCTACCGATTCAAGTGAAAATTACTAATTTTGTAAGAACCAATGACTTCGAACAAATTGAACGTACATTAGATGCCGCAGAAATCATCGCAACAGTTAAACGCTCTTATGAAACTGCAGCCTTTAAGCTTATGTTTGAAGAAGGTTATCGCGCTTTTAAAGTAGATTCGCAAGCCGACAGTCATCTTTTAGAAAATAGCGCCATGATTGTAAGAGAAGGTATTGAAAGTTATCAAACCGAGCAAGATATTCATGTGCTTGCGAGTTTAGTAGAAACGTTACCAGATAATGCGACATCGTTATTAAGTCAGCGTATTAAACAGAGTGGATTTACGAGTGAAGTGTGGCTTGCTGATTACTTAAATATGACGTTACGACCAATGCTGAAACTGTTCTCAGAAACAGGGATTAGTTTAGAAGCGCATGTTCAAAATACACTGATTGCATTAAAACAGGGGAGTCCGCATACGTGTTATGTCAGAGACTTAGAAGGTATTTGTGTATCACGTGAACTTGCACAACAAGCGAATATTATTCCTAATATTGTTCACGAAGAGAGTCCAGTAGTCTTACCACATCAAGAAGCATGGCATCGCTTTAAATATTATATTATTGTCAATCAGCTTGGACATCTCATTTCAACGATAGGAAAAGGATACCGTAATGAATCACAACTTTGGTCTGTAGTACGCCAACAGTTAGTCCAGTGGCAAGCTAGTGGTAATGAAGTGATGCAAGCGTGTATTCAAGATTTATGTGACACACCATTTTTTGAAGCGAAAGCGAACTTAACAAGTAAATTGAAAGATTGTGGCGAAAATCCAATTTACATTGAAATACCGAATCCGATTTTTATGGAAAAGGAGGATCACCTCGTTGGATAGTATCGTACAAAAAGTAAGAACACGCATTATGAACCAACTGATAACGTCATTAATTTATGAAGATGTCGTACAGTATGACGTTGCATCGTTTAAAGACTACGATCGTTACACCCTTAAAGGAACGGATGTCAGCTATCAAGTTGATATTCAAGCTTCATTGAGTTTTGGGCGCTTAACGGTTGTTTCTCCTGTATGGTTGCGTCATGCAGAAGGTCAAGCGAAAACGCTAGATTATGTGACACTGTTAAGAACAGTTGAATTTACATTCGAAAAAGATGAAGCAAAATTAGAGCACTTTATCATTGAATTGCTACAAACAGAGCTTAAAGACATACAAGCTTGGCGCTATCGCATGAAACATCCAGTTGAAAAGCTCGTCACTTATGATGACTATGAAGCTTATGCGATGGATGGACACATGTATCATCCGAGCTACAAATCACGTTTAGGTTTTAGCTTAAAAGATAACGCGGCATATGGCCCAGATTTTCGACCTGCATTTCAACTGCATTGGGTGGCTGTAGATAAACATAATATAGAAGAAACTATTTCACAGTCGATAGAAGTGATCCAGCTGTTGCAAACACAACTGGGGTCTGACACTTATGCGCAATTTGTAGAGACGATTCAATCTCATGGCAAAGACGTTGACAATGTCGCCATCATACCTGTTCATCCATGGCAGTTTGAGCGTGTCATAGAAGTCGAATTTGCGGAGGCGAAATGGCAAGGCGAATTGTTGTACTTAGGAATGTCAGAAGAAAAGTACACGCCGCAACAATCTATTCGTACATTAACGCCACAACAACCGGAGCGTTACTACTTAAAAGTACCGATGAGTTTGACGAATACATCGACAAAACGTATCTTAGCACCACATACGATTGAAAATGCAGCACAGATTACGGATTGGATTAAAAAAATTCAAGCGCACGATGTTTATTTAGCAGAAACTTTAAAAACGGTCTTTTTAGGCGAAGTATTGGGTCAAGCCTATTTGAATAAACAGACAACAGAGACCAAGCAAGCGCACGTATACGGCGCGCTTGGGGTGATATGGAGAGAAAATATTCACAACTACCTTGAACCAAAAGAGTCTGCGATACCCTTTAACGCGCTTTATATTTTAGACGCACAACAGCAACCGCTCATCCAAACTTGGATTGCGCAATATGGCTTAGAAGCATGGTTAGAGCAATTTTTCAAAGTTGCGATTGAGCCGATGATTCACATGCTTTACTATCACGGCATCGCCTTTGAATCGCATGCGCAAAACATGATGCTTATTCATGAAGATGGATGGCCAACACGCATTGCATTAAAAGACTTTCATGATGGTATTCGCTTTAAACGTGCGTTACTTAGTGATATTGCACAAGATCCAAAGTTAAAAGAGATGCCAGAGTCGCATAAAAAGATTAATAGTAATTCATTTATTGAAACAGAAGATGAAGCATTAGTCAGAGACTTTTTGCATGATGCCTTTTTCTTTATCAATATCGCTGAAATCGTACGGTTTATCAATGCCCAATATCAGTTAGAGGAACGCAAACAATGGGAGATGATTGCACAAGTCATCAAAACGTATCAAAATCATTTTCCAAATCTTCAAAATTATGCGCATTTTGATTTGTTTGAACCGACCATTCAAGTTGAAAAATTGACGACACGGCGTTTGAGAGATGATTCGGAAATGCGTATTCATCACGTGAATAATCCGTTAGGAGGCGTATAAAGTGCAACGTTTATCAGTGAAGACAAGATTGGCCCAAACAGAGGCATTGTATGGCTTGTTTAATTCCATTCCTGACCCGTTAATGATTGAAATCATGGCGGCGAGTGGCTTTGACTTTGTCATTATTGATACGGAACATGTCGCGATTAATGATGAGACATTAGCGCATTTGATACGGACAGCTGAAGCGGCGCATATCATTCCAATTGTGCGAGTCACACAAGCGATTGAGCGTGACATTATTAAAGTATTAGATATGGGCGCAAGAGGTATCATTGTGCCTCATGTTAAAGATAAGCAAACTGCTGAACAAGTGGTGAAGTTGAGTCGTTATTACCCGCAAGGTATGAGAAGTTTGAATGGCGGGCGCATAGCACAATTCGGCGAGATTCCACTTGATGAAGCCATGAAGCAAGCGAATGCACATATTATGGTCATAGTCATGATTGAAGATATCGAAGGTGTAGAAGCGATTGAAGACATCGTACAAGTCGACGGTATCGATATGATTATCGAAGGCGCTGCTGATTTATCTCAATCTGTAGGATTGCCTTGGCAAACAACGCATCCAACAGTACGGAATCATATTACGCGTGTATTTGAAGCGACACAAGCCCACGATAAGCTATTTTGTGCATTGCCAAGAACGCAAGCACATATTAAAGAATGGCAACAAAAAGGCGTGAAAATGTTTGTTTTAGGTGACGACCGCGGTAAAATTTATCGTCATTTTAAACAGACTGTTGGAGAAATCAAAGAGGTGAACATAGATGGAGAAAATTAACGAGACGATTGCGACGATACAGCTGGATGCTCCGGTTTGTCATTATATTTATGATATGGATGCTTTAGCAGCACATGTCCAAGCTTGCGTGCAGTCTTTACCTGAAAATTGTGAGATGTACTATGCAATGAAAGCGAATAGTGAAGCACCGATTTTAAGTGCGATGTCTCAATATGTTGCTGGTTTTGAAGTGGCTTCTCAAGGTGAGATTGAAAAGGCACAAGCTCACGTAGCATCCAACCATATCATTTTTGGTGGCCCTGGAAAAACAGATGCCGAATTACGGTATGCTGTCCAATCTGGTGTGCGTCGTATTCATGTTGAGAGCCTCTATGAACTCCAACGACTTAATGCCATATTAGAAGAAGAAAATCGTCAACAGTCTATTCTATTAAGAGCCAACTTGTCTGGACCTTTCCCAGAAGCGACATTACATATGGCTGGGCGCCCGACACAGTTCGGTATTTCAGAAGAGGACATGGATACGGTTATCCAAAAAGCACTCGCTTTACCGCATATTCATTTAGAGGGCTTTCATTTTCATTCTATCTCGAATAATTTAGATGCCGAATTACACTTGCGTGTGATGGCACTCTATTTCCAAAAAGCGAAATCTTGGGCAGAGAAACATCAGTTTGAACTCCAACATCTCAACTTGGGTGGTGGCATTGGTGTCAACTATAAGGATTTAAACGCCCAATTCGATTGGCCTCATTTTGTCGCAGGATTTAAAGCGGTTATAGAAGCTTATGAGATGCAAGATGTCACATTGAATTTTGAATGTGGTCGCTATCTGGTCGCACATATCGGTTATTATGCGACAGAAGTTTTAGATATTAAGAAGGTCCATCAAGAATGGTTTGTCATTTTAAAAGGTGGCACACAGCAGTTTCGACTTCCCGTTTCATGGCAACATAACCATCCTTTTGAGGTCTATACCTCTCCATTGGAACGTTACGCTTTTGAAAAGGTGAATCTAATAAATGATGCTGCGACATTAGTCGGTCAACTGTGCACACCTAAAGATGTTTTTGCGAAACAAGTGGACATCGCAGAAATCGCGACTGGAGATGTCGTCGTTTTCCAATATGCCGGCGCATATGGTTGGTCCATCTCACATCATGATTTTCTGAGTCATCCACATCCTGAATTTATATATTTATCTCAACATTAAAGGGGGGATCATATTGAAAGACTTACATGAATCACTCAAATTAATAGATGTCGATCAAATTGACATTCATGAGACGTATGAACCTTCGCGCTTAGAGAAAACAAAAGAGAGTATTGAAACGGATCAGTTTATCCGTCATCCCATTTTAGTCGTTCCAATGAATCAAGGACGTTATATGGTGATTGATGGTGTTCATCGCTTTACAAGTTTGAAAGCATTAGGCTGTAAAGTGATTCCCGTTCAAGTGATTCACCAAGCTCAATATTCTATAGAAGCGTGGTGTCACAAAGTACCATGTGATCAACTCACGTCCATTCTAAGTGCGGAATCCGATTTGCCTTGGACAACCGAAATTCGTTATACGACACCATTTATTACTATGTGTTATGAAGATATCGAGCAATACTTATATCCTGAAGATTTGAGCACGAATAAAATGAATGTCTGGGAAAAGGTTGTAGAGAGTTATAGTTCGACATGCCAAGTAGAGCGTGTTTTACAGGATGCATGTACATGTATCACACCTCGGGAAATCTTGATGAAATATCAGCCGCTACAGTTTAGTGAAATTGAAGCCATTGTCCGTAAAGGTAAAACAGTCCCTGCAGGCGTCACACGTTTTAACATTGCGGGACGATGTTTGAATCTACAAGTCCCTTTGAAGTTACTTAAAGAAAAATACAGTGCGTCACAACTGAAAGCGTGGCAACAGTTTTTACATGATAAAGTCACACATATGCGTTGCTATAACGAAAAAGTTTATTTGATAGAGTCTTAATCTGTATAAGTAAAGTTGACGACAGTGAGCTGAAGGTCAAAATTTGAGTAAGCTGTAGGGCACTTTACGTATAGAAAATAATAAAATCTGCCTTTTTTAGTTCACTCAGCGTATATTTGACAAGCGAATGGATTATGATACTATCAAAAGATAGACACAATAAAGCAAAACTGTCAAATGAATCGTGCGGTATCTTTGACGCTAAGTGGATACAACAGATTATGTGTCGACAAATTAGGAAAGGCAGATTGAATGATGAAAATCAAATACATACTGTTATTAGGTTTAACTACAGTCTTATTAGCAGGTTGTGACTACTCAAAAAGTGAAAACAGAACGGGCTTTTTCTATAATACTTTTGCGCAACCGATGGATCATTTATTACATTGGTTAGGTAACCATCTCAACCATAACTATGGGCTTGCGATTATCATTATCGTCCTTGTGATTCGTTTTGTAATGTTGCCATTTATGTTAAGCCAAACTAAAAATGGTCAAATGATGCGTAGAGTAATGGAAATAGCAAAGCCTGAAATGAACGCTGTACAAGAAAAAGTGAAAAGAGCGCGGACACAAGAAGAAAAAATGGCAGCCAACCAAGAAATGATGGAAGTCTATAAGAAATATGAATTTAATCCGTTTAAAAGCATGTTAGGTTGCTTGCCAATTTTAATTCAAATGCCGATTTTATTTGGCTTATATGTTTCTTTAAAATGGCCATCACACGGCGGTATTACGGAACATCCGAACTTTTTGTGGTTTCATCTCACGCAGCCTGACATTTTAATTACTGTTATTGCCGGTGTTCTTTACTTTTTACAATCACTCGTGAGTTTAGAAAATATGCCAAAAGAACAACGACAAATGGGATATATGATGATGATTATCTCACCAATTTTTATCATTTATATTTCATTAACTTCTGCCTCAGCGTTAGGTTTATATTGGTCTGTGTCAGCCTTGTTTATGATTGTTCAAATGTTTTTGGCAAACCGATATTATGGTGCCTATGCCGAACAAGAAGTTAAAAGAATTAAAGCGAAATTGGATAAAACATCAGGTAACGGTAAAAAAGGTAAAAATACTCAGGTTGTTTCTAAAAAGAAAAAATAACAAATTGATGAAAGCAAAGCTTGGTAGCAGATTCAAATGTTGCTAAGCTTTTTTCAAATGGATTCGTGTGACGTGATGGGGATGTAAGTAGAAGACATCGTTTATATAAAAATGAGAATAAATGAAATTCTCATAAATCTGTGACAAGTTTGTTTCATTTTTTTAAATTTTAAAATAATCATTTTCAATTTTGACAAAAGAAAGTTTATGTATTTATATATAAGTGTTATATTTTAATACATAGACTTGTTAAAGAAAAAATAAATTGTTTAATAGAGATAGAGGAGTGTAATTAATGAACATGGTCGCATTATTGATTGGATTAGGACCACTCATAGGTTGGGGTCTTTTTCCTACCATCGCATCAAAATTTGGAGGTAAACCAGTCAATCAGATTATCGGTACTACAGTCGGAACGCTGATTTTCGCAGGTGCCTTTTTCATATTTACAGGTAGAGATTTTCCTACTGGGATGGATTTATTTTTTGCATTACTTTCAGGTGCCGGATGGTGTTTCGGTCAAATCATGACATTCAAAGCATTTGAATATGTGGGTTCATCACGTGCAATGCCTGTAACGACAGCTTTCCAATTGTTAGGTGCCTCACTTTGGGGTGTATTTGCATTAGGGAACTGGCCAGGTTTGACAAACAAATTGATTGGGTTTGCCGCTTTAGTTGTTATTTTAATCGGTGCCCGCATGACTGTTTGGAGTGAAGACTCTAAAGAAGCAAGAAATAATGACTTGAAAAAAGCTGTGGTTATCTTATTAATTGGTGAAATTGGATACTGGCTTTATTCAGCAGCACCGCAAGCGACAGATATTGGAGGTAAAGCCGCATTTTTACCGCAAGCAATGGGAATGGTGCTTGCTGCTGTCATTTATGGTTTGATGACAATGAAAAAAGATAATCCTTTCAACAAGAAGGTCACTTGGCTACAAATCATTTCAGGTTTCTTCTTCGCTTTTGCCGCGTTGACATATTTAATCTCTGCACAACCGGACATGAATGGTTTAGCAACAGGTTTCGTATTGTCTCAAACATCTGTGGTTTTAGCAACATTAACAGGTATTTATTTCTTAAATCAACGCAAAACTCAAAAAGAAATGTTGGTCACTATTATTGGTTTAGTATTAATTTTAGTAGCCGCAACGGTAACGGTGTTTATTAAATAATAGCCAGAGGTGAGGATAATGAAAAAATCAACTATGCTCAATAGCCATGTTTCTCAAGCCATCGCAACGATGGGGCACTTTGACTTATTAACAGTCAATGATGCAGGGATGCCGATTCCAAATGATGACAGAAGAATCGATTTAGCCGTAACAAAAGGATTGCCTTCTTTTATCGATGTATTGGCAGCTGTTTTAGATGAATTGAAGATTCAAAAAATCTATTTGGCGGAAGAAATTAAGACGCATAATGCTACACAATTGAAACAGATTAAAGCACTTATCGATCAAGATGTAGAAATTGCGTTTATTCCGCACTCGGAAATGAAAGCGTATTTGAGTCATCCGTTGAATAAAGGCAATATCCGTACAGGTGAGATTACCCCGTTTTCGAATATTATTTTGGAATCTAATGTCACATTTTAGTTAAAACTTTTTGAAGTCCTTTCAAGTCATTCGTTTTGAATGACCTTGGGGGGGCTTTTTTATGTTCACTTGGAGCGTCCAATTGTTGGCTGTTTTGGCATTGCGTCAATCTCCACAGCTTTAAGATATTAAAATACAAAATACTACAATAAGTAAAATAATAGTGTAAAATGTATTGACGAATTGGAAAGAAAGCGGTTACAATTAGTGTGAAATCAATCACAAAGGAGTTGTATGGATAATGCAAAATTTAAGAAATAGAAGCTTTCTCACTTTACTTGATTTTACAAAGGAAGAAGTTGAGTTTTTATTGAACCTTTCTGAAGATTTGAAAAGAGCGAAATACGCAGGTATTGAGCAACAAACATTGAAAGGGAAAAATATTGCATTAATTTTTGAAAAGGACTCAACTCGCACACGTTGTGCATTTGAAACAGCTGCCTATGACCAAGGGGCACGTGTCACATATCTTGGTCCTACAGGTAGTCAAATGGGCAAAAAAGAAACAGTCGCGGATACAGCACGCGTATTAGGTGGTATGTATGATGGCATTGAATACCGAGGATTTTCACAACGTACGGTTGAAACGTTAGCAGACAAATCAGGTGTTCCTGTTTGGAATGGACTTACAGATGAAGATCATCCAACACAAGTATTAGCCGACTTTTTAACGGCTAAAGAAGTTTTGAAAAAGCCTTATCATGACATGCATTTTACTTATGTAGGAGACGGACGCAACAATGTAGCCAATGCTTTAATGGCAGGTGCAGCGATTATGGGCATGCGTTTCCATTTAGTATGTCCGAAAGCATTAAATCCAACAGATGTATTATTAAATCGTTGTAAAGCACTCGCTAAAGAAAATGGTGGCGAAATTGTAGTGACAGATGATATCGATGAAGGCGTAAAAGGTTCAGATGTGATTTATACAGACGTTTGGGTGTCTATGGGTGAACCTGACGAAGTTTGGAAAGAGCGTATTGAACTATTACAACCTTACCAAGTTAACCAACAACTTATTGAAAAAACGCGCAATAAACATGTCATTTTTGAACATTGCTTGCCATCATTCCATAATACGGACACGAAAATTGGTAAAGAAATCTATGAAAAATACGGTCTCAAAGAAATGGAAGTCACAGACGAAGTATTTGAAAGCAAACATTCAGTTGTGTTCCAACAAGCCGAAAACCGTATGCATACGATCAAAGCAGTGATGGTTGCAACTTTAGGAAATATTGGATAAGGGAGGTCTAACGGTATGGCTAAAATCGTAGTCGCACTAGGGGGTAACGCTTTGGGAAACTCCCCAGCAGCACAATTGGAATTGGTCAAAAATACTGCGAAATCATTGGTTGCTTTGATTGAAAAAGGCAATGAAGTTGTGATTAGTCATGGCAATGGACCACAAGTAGGCAGTATTAATCTCGGATTGAATTATGCAGCAGAACATGAACAAGGGCCCCCTTTCCCATTTCCAGAATGTGGCGCTATGAGCCAAGCTTATATTGGTTATCAACTTCAACAAAGTCTTCAAAATGAACTACACCAACTGGGGATTCACAAACCTGTCGTTACGGGGGTGACACAGACATTGGTTAACAAAGATGATGTAGCATTCAGCCATCCAACAAAACCGATTGGCATGTTTTATGATAAAGCCCTTGCAGAGACCATTGCTAAAGAACGGCACTATACTTTTGTTGAAGATTCTGGGCGAGGCTATCGTCGCGTTGTGCCGTCACCTGAACCAATTGAAATTGTCGAACTACAAAGTATTGCTGCTTTAATTGATCAAGGCAATCTCGTCATTTCAAGTGGTGGCGGGGGCATCCCTGTCGTAAAAGATCAAGATGGCACACTTCACGGGGTGGATGCTGTCATTGATAAAGATAAATCAAGTGCCTTATTAGGAGCCGAGTTACAATCTGATCAGCTCATCATTTTAACGACAGTCGATTATATTTATTTGAACTATGGCAAAGCGAACCAAGAGGCATTGAAAAATGTGACTGTTTCTGAAATGGAATATCATATTAACGAAGGACATTTTGCGCAAGGAAGTATGCTTCCAAAAGTAGAAGCTTCGTTAGCTTTTATTAAAAATAACCCTAAAGGTGAAGTGATTGTTACGTCATTAGAACGATTAGATGACGCATTAAACGGGCAAGTAGGCACAGTCATAAAAAAATAAATTTGTGACCGTAAGATGCGCGATGGAATGCACAACCGCACAAGTCTGAACCGTTTGTACAATACCGTCATTGTCACAACGTGTTCAGGCTTTTTTAAGTGTCAAAACATAGGAGTTGTTTAAAAGCCTAACGTGAGGATAATCTAATTTATTGAAAAATGACATGTTAGGGTATAAGTAGATAGGACTTTAAATGTATGCAGTCAAATGATTCAAGCGCTATATGCAAAGGCGTAGAATAGGTGATCACACCGACACGTCTATCGTTCAAAGATGACTCGAATCAACGCATCGTCTACTTCCCATTTCTGAACGGCGCCATAATGTAAATATAAAGAAATGGTCTGTATATGCGTTTTGCTGTATCTATTTTTCATATTGAGATAGGCAAAAGCGTCGATTCATTACGGATTGTCTTATTTTATCATCTTCCTACAACATAGAATCTTCATCATTTTATAGTGTTTGAATTCTATTTTTATCGCCGCATTGCGGCATCTTGTCAAAAGGAGATGACCATCATGGAGGATACGAATCCACCTGTGAACATGAAAGACAAAAATCAACCACATGATCATGATGCAACGCCACATAAAAAGAAATTTAAACTCAAAATGCCAGGTGCATTTGTGATTTTATTTATCTTAACCGTTGTGGCTGTACTTGCGACGTGGATGATTCCAGCGGGGGCTTATTCAAAATTATCATATGAACCTTCTTCACAAGAACTCAAAATTGTAAACCCACATCAAGAAGTTAAGAAAGTGCCAGCAACGCAACAACAATTAGATCAAATGGGCGTAAAAATTAAAATCGAACAGTTTAAATCTGGTTCGATTAACAAACCTGTTTCCATTCCAAATACTTATGAACGCCTTAAACAAAAACCAGCAGGACCGAGTGAAATCACAAATGCAATGGTCGAAGGAACGATTGAAGCGGTCGATATTATGGTCTTTATCTTTGTGCTCGGTGGCTTAATAGGCGTTGTCAGTGCCAGTGGCTCTTTTGAATCCGGATTGCTGGCATTAACGAAAAAAACAAAAGGGCATGAATTTTTACTTATCTTCATGGTTTCTATTTTGATGGTACTTGGTGGTACACTCTGTGGTATTGAAGAAGAGGCGGTCGCTTTTTATCCAATACTGGTACCAATATTTATTGCGATGGGTTATGACTCTATCGTCAGTGTCGGAGCAATCTTTTTAGCCAGTTCGATAGGGACGACCTTTTCTACGATTAATCCATTCTCAGTCGTCATTGCTTCAAATGCAGCAGGGATTACCTTTACAGAGGGACTCTATTGGCGTGTTGCTGGCTGTATCGTCGGGGCTATTTTTGTTGTCGGTTATTTATATTGGTATGCTAAAAAAATCAAAAAAGATCCAAAAGCTTCTTATGCATACGAAGATCGAGAAGCGTTTAATGAACAATGGTCTGTTATGGGGAAAGACGAACACGCTGATCATTTTACTTGGCGTAAAAAAATCATCTTAATCTTATTTGTGATTCCGTTCCCATTAATGGTTTGGGGTGTCATGACACAAGGTTGGTGGTTCCCTGTTATGGCTTCTATGTTCCTTGCAGTGACGATTATTATTATGTTTATTGCGGGTACAGGTAAGCACGGATTAGGAGAAAAAGGAACCGTCGACGCCTTTGTGAACGGGGCATCAAGCTTAGTGGGTGTTTCACTCATTATCGGTCTCGCACGTGGGATAAACTTAGTCATGAATAAAGGACTCATTTCAGATACGATACTCCATTTCTCATCGACGCTCGTGCAACATGTGAATGGTCCATTATTTATTATCATTATGTTATTCATCTTCTTTTTCTTAGGATTTATTGTGCCGTCATCATCTGGCCTTGCTGTACTTTCAATGCCAATTTTTGCGCCACTTGCGGATACTGTCGGTATACCACGATTTGTAATGGTGACAGCGTATCAGTTTGGTCAGTATGCGATGCTGTTTTTAGCACCAACAGGACTGGTTATGGCAACACTACAAATGCTTGATATGAAATATTCACACTGGTTACGTTTTGTTTGGCCGGTTGTCTTATTCGTACTCGTATTTGGAGGCGCGATGTTAATCACACAAGTTCTCGTTTATTCATAAAAAATAAACCGGTGAAGGCCGAGATCGAGTGCCTTCATCGGTTTAATGATTTATTTTAGGCATACACGTTATCATCGCTTTAATCATCATAACGCAGCCATGTCTAAAATGGTTATTTGCCACTTAGTCCAACTGTTGTAGCGCTTCAATGACACCTACCATATCATCGTGAATGACTAAGTTAGCACGACTGTCATAAGGGGTAGAATCTCTGTTGATAATCACAAGGTTTTCTCCTTCAAATTCGGAAATTAAACCTGCTGCAGGTTGGACAACAAGTGATGACCCTAACACGACGAGTGTGTCCGCTGCTTTGATTTTAAAAATCGCATTTAATAAGGTAGACTGATCTAGTGCTTCGCCATAAAGCACGATATCAGGACGAATCGGACTACCATTACTGTTACTCCGATATAAATTTTGTGCGATGACCTCTTCTTTCGTATAAGTTTCATTGCCTTCTACAGTATAAAAACGATTTAACGTCCCATGCAGTTCATCTACATGGTGACTACCTGCATCTGTATGCAATCCATCGATATTTTGAGTGATCACACCGAGTGAACGTTTCTTTTTTTCTAATTGTGCAATCCACTGATGGACAGGATTAGGCGCTTTATCCGCAAATAATAAATATTGATGACAGAAATCCATAAATCCAATTGGATCACTGTGTAAATAATCCGCACTCAACAAATATTCAGGAGAATATCCTTTTTTAGAAATTTCATCATATAAACCTCCAATAGAGCGGAAATCAGGAATACCGCTTGCTACAGAGACACCAGCCCCAGTGAAAAAAACAATTTTATGAGACTGATTAATGATCGTTTTTAATTGCGCAATATTTTCATCCATACCTTTTCACTCCAATTCATTAAAGTCTTCCGTAGATTTGTTTTTAATACATTACGGTAATAATATATTCATTTTAACAAATATGTAATTTTTAAGCGAAAAGCGTAGAATAGGATGAAATTAAAAAGGGAATAAAAAGGTGTAAAGCCAATCTGAGGCTTTTTTGAGCCAGTTCCTTTATACTAATAAAAAAGAGAGAATAGAGGTCATGCAATGAAAAAGAAATGGATCTGGGGCACCGCTGTTTTAATCGTTGTCTTAATTGTTGGATTGTTTGTTGCAGTTTCTTTTAATCGCCATCAAGCTAATTCTAAAAATCACGACAACATGAAGCTTGTAAAAAGTCATACACCCACATTATTTTTACATGGCTATGGCGGTAGCGTGAATTCTGAAAAATTTATGGTTAAAGAGGCAAAAAATCAAGGCGTCACAGATGATGTGATTACAGCACAGGTCTCTACCAAAGGTGATGTCTTGTTAAAAGGGAAATGGTCAAAAGACGCAATAAACCCCATTGTACAAGTTGAATTTGCTGATAATAAAAATGAAAATCCTGAACAAAATGCAAAATGGTTTAAAAATGTGCTAGAAAAGCTACAAGGTGAATATCATATTAAAAAATTCAACTTTGTAGGTCATTCAATGGCGAATATGTCGTTTGCGCATTATATGTTGTTATATAGTGAGGACCAATCGTTACCGCAATTGAATAAACAAGTCAACATAGCTGGAACATTTAATGGCATCATTAATATCAACGAGAAGATTAATGAAATTAGTGTAGACAAAGATGGTAAACCAAGTCGAATGAATCCACCTTATCAAAAGTTACTTAAATTGAAATCGATTTATAAAGGCAAAGATATTGGTGTATTAAATATTTATGGTGACTTGGAAGACGGCACGCACTCTGACGGCAGTGTGTCTGTAAGCTCTGCAAAATCTTTAAAATACCTATTAGGCGATAGCCCGAAAACATACAAAGAGCTACAATTCAAAGGGAAAGAAGCAGAGCACAGTGAATTACATGAAAATAGTGATGTTGCCGATCAAATCATCCAATTTTTATGGGGTGAAGTGTAGTATGTCATTTGCTCTCAACGAATAATGAAATGAGATAGCGTTCTAAAAGAGGTATCATATAAAAATCATTGATGAACTTGCCTCCATGAACTCGCTTGCTTAGGGGCTAAAGTCTCAACTAAATTTGGCTTAATTGATACAGAAGCCTGCAGAAGCCAAATTTTGGTTTTTTCACTCATCCCCTCAAGCGTCTCGTTCATTGTGGCAATCATACGTAATATACTTTCAATTAATGATCGGTCACTTATTCTTAAACAATTAAAACATATAGTAGCTGAGACGTATCCCGTTCAAAAACAAGAAAAGCACTCCAAAATCTGTTCTAAAGATTTTTGGGATGCTTTTCTTTAAAAACTAAAACCGGATGTCCTAGCTCCGTTTTATATTAAATCATAGGCTTGCAATACTTTCGTAAGTATCGTTTCGATGTACGATTCGTTAAGTACATCTGGCTTAATTAGAATGTTAAAGTAAATGGGTGAGAAAATAAGGTCAATTAACATATCTTCATCTTCACTATGAATGTGTGGTTCAATGATTGATTTTAAGATGGCACGCTTTTTCAAAAAATATTCTTCCATAAAGCGCGCTTTCGCATCTGTATCGTGATGACTGACTAAAATTTCAATTACAGCAGTGCCAATAGGTGTCTTATATATGTTCATCATTGTCACGAGAAAGCGATACAAATCATCATATAAATTTAAATACGCTGGATGAAATGTTTCAGCACGTTCTAAAAATAAATCCATAATGATAAATGATTTGTCAGACCAACGACGGTAAATCGTTGCTTTGGAGACGCCTGTATTTTCTGCTATTTGATCGACTGTGATTTGGTTTAAATTATAGTCGACGAGTAACCGTTCAATTTCTGCATAAATTTTTTGATTAACCGTGGGATCTTTGGGTCTTCCGGCCATAATGACCTCCTCTGCTTCTATGTCCTATCCATTCTACAATTTCTAATATTATCATTGCACTGATAAACCACGCAACAAATCCTACTGCGATACTTATCAACCAGAGATGTGTCACTTTTAACATTTCCCAAGTTACAACAATATCAACCAGGACGCCCATCATACCAAAAATTGCACCCCGACTGACATGTACGGCAACAGTGTCGCCAAATTCCATTCCAGATAAATACATAGATACAAGAAAAACGGCTGGGAATGTAGCAAAAATGCCACCAAACTCTTTCCAAGGTAAGACTTGTGAAACGATATAACTTAATACGACTGTAAAGCCACCTACGATAAACTTAATTAATGCCGATTTCACTATTCTTCGCGCTCCTTAAATGAGATGTTGTAGACCGAACAATGCACAAGAGATGACGAGCCAACACAAAACTGAAAAAACAGTGCCTTTTTGAAAGCCATGCTTATGAATATAAAGGGCAGTGAGGCCAACAGTTACGATACAAGATAAAATACCTAAAATGGCTCCGGTACTTAGATGAATCGACATTTGCACTAGTGTTTCACCACGATGATCAATCGCTAGCGCAATGATTGCAGCTAAAAAGACGGCTGGCATTGTCGCAATGACACCACCAATTTTTCCACCTGCTTTTCCAGCAATAATGGAGGCTGAAGCAACAGCAAAGCCCCCAATTAAAAAGCGTAGTAGGACACTTGTTAAAGAAATCCCAAACATGAACGTGCGCCTCCTTAAGACGTCATTATTAAACGAAACGTTTCGTTTAATAATATCGTAACGCGCATTATTTTTAATGTAAAGGGTTTAAGAGAAGTGACACGGAATAGGCATATTTGATTTCGTAATCCATTCTTAGGGCTTGTTTCAAATTTAGAAAAAGCTTTTGTCAAAATGAAGCGGGCAAATAAAAAAAGACTGAAAACGTATACTTCAGTCTTTTTTACTTGCTATGAAAAGAGCTTATTATGAAAG
The DNA here is from genome assembly GCF_002901995.1 of Staphylococcus coagulans. Taxonomy (GTDB): domain Bacteria; phylum Bacillota; class Bacilli; order Staphylococcales; family Staphylococcaceae; genus Staphylococcus; species Staphylococcus coagulans. The sequence continues at coordinate 43,501 of NZ_PPQN01000035.1, forward strand.
TTAACGGTATCGCTCATTTTTATTGTTGTGTGACCCAAATTATTCTTGCGCTTGTGTCTGATGGGCTTCGTTCATTTTCATGGCTTCCATTTGAAGTTGGGTCACTTGGCTTAGACCGGCTTTCATTAAGATAAAAGTCAGTAACCAACCTAATGTAATGAGTAAGATTGACTTGAGGATACCGTCTTCCGCAATAGGCATGTCCCATACTGCATGCAAGGTCACAGCTGCGCCAAAGAAAAAGAGGAAGCGTTTATCTGCGAGATGTGCCCAATTGAATTTTTGACTCCCTTTCGTAATGACGACGGCAGCGCCAACAATAGCGGTCCAAACATTGTGTGAACCAATACCTGTCCAAGCGCGTAACCAAATCACTTGAGTCATGACGTCAAATCCTTCAGGAATGAATCTAAAAATGTAACCCGCTGATTCAAATACTTCAAATCCTGTTCCAACAGCAGCACCAATTAATAACCCATTTAAAATTTTGTATGTATTCATGCGTTGAATGAAATAAATCGTCACGATCGCTTTACCCATCTCTTCGACAATACCGATAAGAATGGCACTAAAAATAGTAATATCATCAGAAACTGGCACAAATTCGTATAACGTTAAAGTGCTGATAAGTGACAATACGCCACCAATGAAAAAGATTTTAAAGACAATGGCGATACTGATATTTTTAAATGCATTAGATTCAAAAAAGAAAATTAATACAGGAAGAGGCACAGTAAGTGCACCGATAAAAATTAAACCACCTATGCCGTTAGGATTTCCAAAAAAAGCGACCATTATCCATAACAATGCAAAAACAGTGGCAAGGCCAAGAAATATTCTTGAAAACAGGAAAGGTTTCGCCCATTCTTTTGATACTTCATCGAGTTGTGGTGTCGTATATTCAGTACCCGCAATGAAAACCTCGTCCATTTCTTGTTTTGTGTGGGGTTTGAATACTTCTGAAAACATATCGGCGAGGTTGATTTTTAAAACTTCATCATTTCCCGCAAGTTTACCGATAGAGCGCGTTGTGTTATTAAATAAATTTTTGAATTCTTGTGTTAAGCTAATATTATCAATCGTTTTTTGTTCAATGGTTTCTGTATCTTGATGGTGTTGTTCTTTGGTATGCGATTGAGGCGCATCAAGTGGTTGTTCACTTTGTTGACTTGCGTCTTTTTGTGCGTGAACCTCTTGATTTTCAGGATGATCTTTCAAAAGTATCGACTCCTTTCAAATAAATTTATTATATCACAAGCATTATATGTGAAATTTAAAAGAGAGTCTATTAATAGATTATTAAATATGACAGTATTCAAATAGAGATTTACTTTAATATAAAAATTTTAGAAATCATTAAAATCTAGGCACTCACGAGATGAGTGGCGTATGTTATAGAATATATAGTGAGGATGTAGAGGGGTACAATGGAAACGATATATTTAGCAGGAGGCTGTTTATGGGGCGTCCAAGCTTTTATTAAAACATTACCCGGCGTTGTGGCAACGGAAGCTGGGCGTGCAAATGGGACGACGCAAACACTTGATGGTCCGTACGATGGTTATGCTGAGTGTGTGAAAACGACCTTTAATCCTGATAAGGTCGATGTCACGCAGTTGATGACATATTTATTTGAAATCATAGACCCATATAGCATTAATCATCAAGGTGAAGATACGGGACCCAAATATCGGACGGGTGTATATAGTGAGGAAGAAAAACATTTAGAACGGGCACGTCAATTTATCGCTCGTCGTTCAGACCGTGCGCGTATAGCAGTAGAGGTAAAGTCATTGTCAAACTATATTGCCAGTGCTGAGATTCATCAAGATCATCTAGACAAGTATCCGCAAGATTATTGTCATATTCCATATGGATTAATGACGAAGTATCAAAATAAAGATTTGAAATAAGTGAAGGGATGGCTGTAAAGATGACTTTGTATCAAAAAGATAAAATGTCACAAGCATTATATGTAAGTCATCCTTATAACCATCCTTTATCATGCGCTTTTTTCCAAGCATCGAAGCGATTGTCAGCTTCAAGCTTATCGATAACCGTCGACGTATAATTACGGATTGTGCCATCTGATAGAAATAAAGTATTTGCAATCTCACGACTTGAAAGGCCTTTGCCAATTTCTTTGAGTACGAGTTGTTCTTTGGGCGTAAGGGGATTGCGTTCTGTAAAAATCGAAGTCATTAAAGCTTCGCTATATTCTTTTTGACCCGACATCACACGATGAATCGTATCAACTAGCTCATCGATAGAACGCTCTTTTAACACATAAGCGTCAACATCAAGGGCGACCGCTTTTTCAAAGTAGCCCGGCCGTTTGAACGTGGTCACGATAATCACTTTAATATCGACTTTATCTTCTCGGATTTGTTGTAAAACTTCCAAGCCTGTCAACTTTGGCATTTCAACATCTAAAATCAGAACATCTGCCTCCGTTTCTTGAGCCATTTTGAGGACACTTTGTCCATCTCCGACATCAGCAACGACATGAATGTTGTTATGCATTTCGATGAGTTGAACCATGGCTTGTCTTAACATTGTTTGATCTTCTGCGATAATCACGTTAATCATACTTGGATTCCTCCTCCATTTGGTACAAAAATGGTCAACTGCAAACCTGAATGATTTTCAATTTTTAGAGTTCCTCTTAATAAAGCGATGCGATCTTCAATACTTTGTAAATGAACGTCTGCATCGTTAAGTCCTTTTCCATTGTCACAAATTGTCAAGATGATTCCTTCTGCATGATGCGATAGTGAAGCGGAAACTTCTGTTGCTTCTGCATGTTTGATGACGTTGTTAATGGCTTCTCGCAAAATCATGGACAACAAGGCTTGTTTCGTTGGCGATAAAGCATGAGAATATGCCGCATTCTCAAAATGAAATGTCAAATTTGCATTTTTTAAGAGTTGCTCTAGCGAAGCGACTTCTTCTTCAAATGACAACAACTTTAAATCGTTAATAATGGCTCTAATTTGAGTTAATGCCTCTTTTGAAATTTGATTGATTGCTTCCACTTCAGTTTTTGCTTTTTTAATATCATGGTCGATTAATTTAAGCGCGAGCTCTGATTTTAAGCTTAAACTCGCAAAGACATGACCTAATGTATCGTGCAAATCTTGGCCAATACGGTTACGCTCTTGATCAGCGATTAATACGTTGATATGCTCATTTTGTGCGTTAATCTCTGATTGGTACGCTTGCTCTGTCACACGTTTAAAATTTGAGAACATAATTAAATTCATGACAAAATAATAAATGATTAACATCACAATATAAAATGGCTCCGAATAATAGAGAAACGTCACGATAAGACAGAGGAGCATGGTTGCTAAAAAGGTGAAATATTCTTTAGACCATAACTTGACGCGAAAAGTTAAAGGAAGCGCAAAAACACTATAAAATAAGAATAAGGACGACGTGGGATTAATTGCATAAACAAAATAAATAATCCCTAAATAATGTAGGACAAGTAAAAAATAAGACATCCATGGTTTTAAAGCGCGATGACCGATAATCAACGTCGTATAAACAATACTAAAGATGATGAAAACAACAATTAGGAACACGGTATTCCCTTGATTACGATTTAAAAATAAGGCAAGAAATGGAAATAACAAATAGATTAAGCTGGATAAATGACCCGCGTCTAAATCTAGTTTTTTCATTGAGACACATCTCTTCTTTTTTGAATATATAAAGCGATACTTAAGAAAATCATACTATATAGAAGTAATATAATGAAAGCGCTAATCGCAAAAGAATCGTTTTGTCCTAAATCGGTTGCTAATTTTTTTAAATGATATGTAGGTGTTAGGTGAGCAATCGGTTTCATAAAAGATGGGAAGGTGTCAATCGGAAACCAGAGACCACCTAAGACAGCTAAACCTAAATATAGAATATTACCGATTCCACTCGCTTTCTGGGTATCGTTGATTTGTGCTAATAGCACGCCAAGTGATAGAAACAAACTTGCGCCAATCCATAGAACGACGCCTGATAAAATCCATTGACTGAGGGATAAATGAACGCCTTTATAAAAGGCAGCAGTCCCGAATATAATAAAAATGGCTAAAACAAACTGAAACATTGTTTTAATAATTTTTACGCTGAAATAGTCAAAGGGTTTGAGTGGCGTAGTCATGAGGTTTTTATACCAACCTTTTTTGCGTTCATCGATGAGTTCAAGCGGAAATGAGAATAAGCAGAAACTCGTTAAACTGAATGTCGTCATGCTATACATAGCATTTTTATTAATTTCAGCCATCTCAGCTTCAGGTGCTTGGATGATCGATGTAAATAATAAGTAAAATGCTAAAGGTATAAAAATCGATAGTATCAATCTTGTTTTAAAACGGAATAGTAAACGTAATTCTGATAATAAATATGCAAAACGCATCATTGATCCTCTCCTTGTTTGTCCTCATTGAAAATAATCTCAAGCAATGAATTTTTACGAATTTCGATATCATCAAGGTTCACATTTAAAGCAAGTAACTTTTCAAGAACTTGTTGGACATGATTTGTCTTAATATGTAGGCGTTGTTGCGTACGCGTGATTGTTTCGTATGGAAATTGCTGTTCAAGTGGTGTTTGGGGTACTGGAATATCAATCATCGAAAAATGTTGTTGCTGTTTAATATTTTCCGGGGAATCATTGAATACAATTTGGCCTTTGTTGAGTACAATCACTTGATCGGCCATTCTTTCTACCTCTTCGATATAGTGAGATGTGTAAAAGAGCGTCAGTCCTTCTGCTTTTAATTGCGAAATGACTTTCCAAAAATGTTGTCTCATTTGGACATCCATCGCACTTGTAGGCTCATCAAGAATAAGGCAGCGTGGTTTGCTTATCATAGTTAAAGCGAAATCTAGAATACGTTGTTGTCCACCTGATAGTTCAGTCGCAAATTTTTGTAACTCTGCATCGTTAAAACGCGTGATGTCTTGGAATTTTGCCAAAGAAAGCGACTGAGGATATAATTTTGAAAACAATTGATAAAGCTCTATGACTTTCATACGTTCAGGGAAGGTTGTACGTTGAAAAAGCACGCCTAACCGTTCGGGATGTAATAATCGTGAAGGATCTTTAATGATGCCACTATCGGCGTGTCGATCACCAATCAATAAATCAATCAGTGTGGATTTACCTGAGCCATTCGGACCAATTAATGCAGTACAAATGCCTTCTGTTATCGTAAAGGAAACATCGTTGACCGCTTTTTGTTGCTGATATTGTTTCGTGATATGTTCGATATGAATCATAACCCTGCACATCCTTTGAATAAGTTAATTTAATTGTAAAAAAGTAAGGGAGCTATTATTAGTGAGGATTGTCATAATTGCACCATGACATTTGTCATCATTTATATTGGGAAGGATAATGTGAAGATGTATATTTGTATAAAAGAAAACCCGAGGCATGGAAATACCTCGGGTTGAGTTAGTTTATTCTTTTTTTGAATGTAAATACATTTATAGGTGGCTATAAAGGGAACAGGCAATTAAAAGTCTAATGTAGATATGAAATTTATTTGTAGCGAGCTGCTTAATTAGACAATAAAATTACATGTAAAATTCTGATAATTATTGTTAAAATGACTATAAATATATAGATTCTTGGGGGATGCGCTAATGGATAGATTAGTTAATAATACATTGTCTGCTTGGATACTAATAAAGACGCTACAACCTGGCGAGTTAGAGGATATAAAGTCATATTTAAATAAAGATCTTTTTTTGTTAAATGAACAGCAAAAGGCAGTACATGATTTTGAGTCTTTTTATCCTATATGGGAAGACGAACGTTTTCAGCTTAACCAGTTAAGTAGCAGTAAAGGTGAAATACAATTTCAACTTTATAGACATTGCTTTAAGTTTGGAGAAATAGAACAATATATTCGAAGTATTTTTAATGATGAAGAGATTTATAATCCAGATAATAGGAACTGTTATGGATATACTTTCATGATTGATAATGAAGGATACGTTTTAATGGATACGCTCCATGTTCCAATGTTAATGAGTGCATTAAAGTTTCTTAAAAATGACAAAAATATCCTAATTGAAGAGACCTACCAAGATCATTTTGAAAAATTTAAGCATAAGTGTGAAGAAATTATAGGGAATAATAAGTTAACTAAAGAAAAACTACATAAGCTTGATCAATTATATTCTAAATATTTTGCTTTGTTTGAAACCAATTATCAAGGTTTTTTTAAGCAAGCGATAGGTATAAAATATGTCACTTCAAATGAACAGAGCAATGAACTTAATAGTTTTTATATTAGTGATATGGAATTTGCAAAAAAGGATCCTAATAAAACATTGAGCCAATACATTCATGGCGTTAATGATAAAGATAAGAAAGTCATTGATGAGAATAAAGAATATATAGAGCATTATCTAAAACCAGAATTTTATCCTGATGGACGTTGGCCTTCTCTAGTAGAACACCGTTTATCATTGATGCAACAAGTTGCTGTAAATCAAATAACACATGATCAAATGAAAATAAGTTCTGTAAACGGTCCTCCAGGTACGGGTAAGACAACGTTATTGAAAGATATATTTGCGCATAACATAGTTGAAAGGGCCAAGACTTTTGCTAAACTTAATAAACCGAGTCAAGCTTTTAAATTCCAGAAGATTCACGAAACAGACCAATTCTCAACTGCTTTTCTAAACGATGTCCATACACACTATAAAATGGTAGTTGCATCAAGTAATAATGGTGCTGTTGAAAATATATCCAAAGATTTGCCTAAAATATCTGAAGTGGTTAGAAGTGATATTTCTTCAAACTTTCCAAAGTATGAAGAGGCTTATCAAAATGTTGCGAAAGAACTTGATATATTTAGTGAAATTGCTGAAAAGTTAATTGGTGAAAAAGCATGGGGGTTATTCTCAGGCGTTTTTGGCAGGAAAGCAAATATTGATAGTGTAATGACGCAAGTTCTTACTAGCTGTGAATCAAAAACGTTAAATAAAGTTTTAATTGATGCGTATAATTCTATAGATATTAATAAAGAGTGGAAAGATGCTAAACAATCATTTCAAAAAACTTTAAGTAAAGTTAAAGTGTTAAAAAAAGAAATTAACCAAGGTATAAAACACTTTGATGATTTTAGAAAAAGCGAAGAACAGTTTATAAAGTATCAACAAGAATTAGTAGAACTGAATGATAAAAACAAAAATAATAATATTGATTCCTTAAAACAACGGAAAAAGAATTTAGAAAACCAAATAATAAACGTTGATATACAAATTAACGATTTAAAAGAATATATTCAATTGACAAAAAGTAAAAATTCATTCAAAGATAAGTTAAAACAATTTTTAGGAAGCAATTCTAGTGATGATAAAGACACAGAATATGAGCAAAGACATGCAGATTTACTGAGAAGAAAGATTCAATTTAATGAAGATAAAATAAGAATAGATACTGAGATAACTATGGCAGTGAATGAAATAAATGAAAGAGAAAGTCACATCAAGCGGATAGAACAAAATTTAATGCTGCTTCGCAAAAATCAACAGGGCTATTTAAATTTTATAAAAGATCATCCAGATGTCGTGGTGCCGGATAGTGAATTTTGGAGAAGTGGAAATGAAGCATATAATATGCGTCAAGAGAAAGTATTGTGGACTTCAGATGAATTACAATTTGAAAGAGGATTATTATTTTTAAAGGCGATAGTATTGCACAAATTGATTTTAATAGGGAATGCTAAATCTATTCAATCAGGGTTATATGATTTTCAGCGACGTTTTGAATATTTAGATGCAGCACCTGAGAAAGTAGAAAATGCATGGAACGTAATTCACCTTGTTTTTCCCGTCATTAGCACTACTTTTGCAAGCTTTAGGTCAATGTATCAAACAATGCCTAAAGATTTTATAGACTACTTATATATTGATGAAGCAGGGCAAGCTATTCCTCAAGCTGCAGTAGGAGCGATACAACGTGCGCAACACCTGGTGGCAGTTGGAGATCCCGTCCAAATTGAACCAGTGGTAACTATAGATCGTAATTTGATTGACTCTGTAAGGAAAGCATTTAATGTGCCTGAGCGATTGGTGAGCATTGAATCTTCAGTTCAAACACTAAGTGATGGAGCAAATATCTACGGTTATTGGAAAGGTGAAGAGGGTGAAAAGCAGTGGATTGGTGTACCTCTTTGGGTGCATAGAAGATGTCTAAATCCAATGTTTACTATTAGCAATAAAATTGCATACGAACAAAAGATGGTGTTACCAGAATATATTAAAAGTAACGAGTTAGAAGGAAAAGTTGGCAGGGTTTCATGGATAGATGTTAAAGGAAAAGCTAATCCAAAACAATTTGTGAAAGAACAAGGTATAGTCGTAGTAGAAGAACTGAAAAAAGACTGGGTTAAAGCTTTGAAAAGTGGCAAACAGGAGCCAAATGTGTTTATTATCACGCCGTTTTCTAGAGTCAAGAGTGAAATTATTGCTTTTGCCAAAAAAGAGTTGAAACCATTAGTTAACCAAAACATAAATGTTAGAAAGTGGTTACATGAATCTATAGGTACAGTTCATACATTCCAAGGGAAAGAAGCAGATAAAGTTTATTTTGTCACTGGTACGGATGATACGCAAAATACTGCTATTCAATGGTCATGTCAGAAGCCTAATCTAATTAATGTTGCTGTAACAAGAGCTAAAAAAGAATTTATTGTTGTTGGTGATAAGAAACGTATTAGTCAATGTAGATATTATCAAGCGATAGATAAAGAAATAAATATATGATTTGTGTAATAATTCCAAAAAAACAACTGGAGAACAAATAGTTGAAATGAAGTGAAAAAGTAATCGTTATTTATTTCTAGATGTTTATAAAAATCTATTGTATCTAAAATAATAGTAATGATTAAAGGAGGAGTTTATGGGCGTTCTTTCTCACA
>NZ_PPQN01000036.1 GCF_002901995.1 Staphylococcus coagulans
GTAAATAAGATATCAATAAAACAATGAGTATATCTATCATTTTGACAATAATTACGTTATAATATTGTTTTTAAATATGACAAAAATTTGACAAGAAAGCGTTTTAGATTTCTAAATTTGTCAAATTATGATAAACTTTGAAAATGACATGAAAACGTATTAAAATAAACAATAAAGCGTTTTCGAGGAGGGACTTTCAATATGACTGTAACCATTTATGATGTTGCTCGAGAAGCACGTGTCTCGATGGCAACAGTGTCAAGAGTTGTGAATGGGAATCAAAATGTAAAACCTGAAACAAGAGATAAAGTAAATGAAGTTATTAAACGTTTAAACTATAGACCTAATGCCGTTGCGAGAGGTTTAGCGAGTAAGCGTACGACGACAGTTGGCGTTATTATCCCTGATATTTCTAATATTTATTACTCTCAATTAGCACGAGGTCTAGAAGATATTGCAACGATGTATAAATATCATACAATCATATCAAACTCTGATAACGATCCTGATAAGGAAAAAGAGATTTTTAATAATTTATTAAGTAAACAAGTGGACGGTATTATCTTTCTTGGGGGCACTTTAACGGAAGATATTAAAGAACAAATTAGTCGCGCTTCAATACCAGTGGTGGTTTCTGGTACGAATAGTAAAGACGACGGTATTGCTTCAGTTAATATTGATTTTGTTAAAGCAAGTGAAGAAGTCACTGAAAAGCTTGTTCAATCAGGTGCAACGAAATTTGCTTTTGTTGGTGGAGGCTATTCAAAAAAAGCACAAGAAGATGCATATGATGGGCTTAAAAAAGTGTTAGAAAAGCATAATTTAACAGTGGATCAACATCTGTTATATGTAGGGAATGAAACTTATAAAGATGGGTTACGTGCATTTGAGAAATTAAGTGAATATCGACCAGATGTTGTATTGTCTATTAGTGATGAACAAGCAATTGGCATTGTTCACGCCGCTTTAGATCATGGACTAGAAGTACCTAAAGATATTCAAGTTGTTAGTTTTAACAATACACGCTTAGTTGAAATGGTACGACCACAATTATCAAGTGTCATTCAACCTTTATATGACATTGGTGCTGTTGGTATGCGTTTACTTACAAAATATATGAATAACGAAGAAATTGAAGATCATAACGTTATTTTGCCACATAAAATTCAATATCGTGGCACGACACGCTAATATTCAATTCAAACTCAAATAAGCTGTGAAGAAATTTATGAAAATAGATTTCTTCACAGCTATTTTTTTAAAATTTAGACTATTAAAACCAACTTAAAATGTTAGAAGCAACTTGTTCGTTCTGTTTTGTGATGGCTTCTCTTCTTGGAATTTCTTGATAATCTTCAAACTGTTCCTCCCAGTATTCAGGAATTGGAACAGGGCTATAATGACGCCACTTGTTCAGCCAAACTTCTGGTAATCTTCCTGATAACGGTGGCTGGTGTATTAAACTTAAATAAATATGACTCCAAGCTCTAGGTACGACACGCCAAATATTATAACCACCACCGCCTAGCATGATTTGCTTTCCGTTACAATATTTTTCTGCTAACTCTGTAATAATATAGGGGATTTCATAAAGTGTATTTAAGTTGCAACTCATATGTGTCAGTGGATCTAAATAATGAATATCTGAACCATTGACACTCACAATAAAATCAGGTTGAAATGCTTCTGCGACCTTTCCTACTGTTTTTTTAAAGACATCGATAAAAGAATCATGTTCTGTATAAGGTTCTAAAGGTACGTTGATACAATAGCCAAAACCTTGATCGGTGCCTCTCTCAGTGTAGTGTCCTGATCCGGGAAATAAAAATTTCCCTGTTTCATGAATTGAATAATTCATAATTTGATTTGAAGTAAAAAAACGCCATTGCACACCATCCCCATGGTGCGCATCAGTGTCAATGTACAATACACGTTGATGGTATCGCTCATTGAGATATTTCATGTAAATGGCTGCATCGTTATAAACACAAAAACCGCTCGCTCGACCTTCGTGTGCATGATGAAGCCCTCCAGCAAGATGACAACCATTTCTAAACTGACCTGTCATGATGGCATCAACCAGATTTAATCCCCCTCCGATAATGGTAGCTGTGCTACGGTGAATGGTTGAAAATACATGTGTATCCTCATCCCCTAAACCATATTTTTGTTGTTCATCAATAGTTAAAATATTCTTTTCCCCACGTTTTACGGCTTCAATATAGTCATAATTATGAACGGTTGCAATCTCGTTTGTTGTGGCTTGTCTTGGCTTAATAATCTGTGAATCTGACAAGTAACCCGTTGCTTTTAATAATTCGGTGGTTAACTTAACACGCATTTGATTAAACGGATGTTTATTATGGAAGCGATACCGTAAAAGTGCGTCTGAATAGACATAACCTGTTTGTTGTGACTGTTCTTTCATGCCACACACCCCCTAGAAAAAGAAACGATTCATAAACCGTATATTGTCGAATTCTGTCATTTGATCGACAGTTATATTTTTGCCAATTCGAGCCATTAAGCAGTTTGCGGGATGACTCGTAATTTCAGGGTCATCTGTTGCAAATACTTCTAATCCGCCATGTGACATCATTGCTTGCATCAGTTTTTTATATTCAAAAACATCTAAACCAGAATTTTTCAAATCCCAATGCCAATAATATTCGGTTGTAATGACAATATAATTCTCAAATTCAGGGCTGCGTGTACTGACTTTTAACAACGCGTTTCCTAATCCTAGACCACGATAGGGTAGGCTGATTTCTATAGCACCTAATTCAAGTAAATAAGGGAGATTTCCTGTTGACCATCTTTCCATTGGATCAGGATATAAATAAGTGACGTAACCAATAATATGCTTAGCTTTTCGAATGATATAAATGCGGCCTTCGTCTAAAGAACTTATATCTTGGATCGCTTCGAATTGTGCAATGGGTATACGAAATGCATCAAGTCCTTCGTCAAATGTCATTGTTTGTAAATATTCTTTTGAAACAGGACCTTCAATCACAAAGGTTTGACCAGCTTTTTCGTAACTTTCGTATTCGTATGTTTTTATATGAGACATGACGGTAGCTCCTTTCTTACGTATTACACTACATTTATTATAATGTAACTTTTGTGAATTTTCATCTTGTAGTCAGAATAAGTATAATATTTTGAAAACAATAGTCGAGTACGCTATAATACTTTTGAAAGCGATTACAAAAGGGGGTACTCGTGATGAAAGTCGAAGTATACAAAGGGGAACAAGGAGATTTCAATCTAACGAATTATCAAGAAACATATCAAAATTTCGATTGGAAAGAAGTTGAAAAAGCTTTTTCGTGGTATGAAACTGGAAAGGTCAATATGGCATATGAATGTATCGATCGCCATGTGAATGAAGGTAAAGCAGATAAAATTGCTTTAAATTATAAAGATGAGAATCGGAAAGAAAGTTACACATTTAAAGAAATGCAAGATAAAACAAATCAAGCTGCAAATGTGCTCAAAGAACAAGCGCATGTTCAAAAAGGAGATCGCGTTTTTATTTTTATGCCAAGAACGCCTGAACTCTATTTCGCTTTCTTCGGTATTCTTAAAATAGGTGCAATTGTTGGTCCGTTATTTGAAGCATTTATGGAAAAAGCAGTGAAGGATCGTCTAGAAAATAGTGATGCTAAGGTCGTTATTACTACGAATCAACTATTACCGCGAATTCCTAAAGAACAACTACCGCATTTAGAAACAATTGTGGTTGTAGATGACCACGTTGAAGCTGATTATGTCGATTTTAATCAAGCATTAGCTGAAGCGGATACATCATTCGACATCGAATGGTTAAACCGTGAAGATGGTTTAATATTACATTATACATCGGGATCGACAGGCCAACCGAAAGGCGTATTGCATGTTCAGAATGCAATGTTGTTACATTATATTTCAGGTCGCTATGTTTTAGACTTTCATGAAGATGATATTTATTGGTGTACTGCTGATCCCGGTTGGGTTACTGGTACATCTTACGGTATTTTTGCACCGTGGTTAAATGGTGTAACAAACTGTATTGCTGGTGGCCGCTTTTCACCTGACGGTTGGTACAGCATGATCGAGGATTTCAATGTGACCATTTGGTATACAGCACCGACTGCTTTAAGAATGTTGATGAGTGCTGGTGATGATTTGGTGGCAAAATATGATCTTTCCTCTGTTAAAAGTATTCTATCAGTAGGCGAGCCTTTGAATCCAGAGGTCATTAAATGGGCTAAAAAAGTTTATCATAAACGTGTTTTAGATACATGGTGGATGACAGAGACTGGCGGTCACATGATCGTTAATTATCGCAATATGGATATTAAATTAGGTTCAATGGGTAAACCATTGCCAGGTATTGAAGCTGCAATTATCGATAACGAAGGTCATATTTTACCGCCAAATCGCATGGGGAATTTAGCGATAAAAAAAGGTTGGCCGTCAATGATGCGTGAAATTTGGAAAAATCCTGAGAAATATCGATCTTACTTTATAGGTGATTGGTATGTTTCGGGTGACTCCGCATACCGAGATGAAGATGGTTATTTCTGGTTCCAAGGTCGTGTGGATGATGTCATCATGACAGCTGGTGAAAGAGTAGGTCCATTTGAAGTTGAATCTAAGTTAGTCGAGCATGAAGCTGTTGCTGAAGCGGGCGTGATTGGGAAGCCGGACCCTGTACGTGGAGAGATTATCAAAGCTTTTGTAGCACTTCGTCAAGGATATGAACCTTCTGACGCACTGAAAGAGGACATTCGAAAATTTGTTAAAGAAGGGCTTGCTGCACATGCTGCGCCGAGAGAAATCGAATTCAAGGAGAAATTGCCTAAAACGCGTTCAGGTAAAATTATGCGTCGTGTGCTTAAAGCGTGGGAATTAGATTTGCCAACTGGTGATTTAAGCACAATGGAAGATTAAAGTGTTTATTGAAAAGAATTCATCAAGCTTTATAAATTTAAATAAATGACAACATGAAATTAATAAAGATGCCTAGTTTGTCCAGGGTCTGTATGGTTAATGCTCTGCTCAATTCTAGTCATCTTTATTTTGGGGAGGACGATAAAATGATAATGCCGTTAGTCCTGCCCATTTATGATGTGATAGATGCTACTTGATTTAGTCTTGTTCCTTGTTGTTTTTAGATAATAATATTAAAGATAAGACATTTATGTTTATTAATCAGTGTTGTTAACTCACTCGTTATCAAGTCACCTTTTAAATATTTTAATTTTTTAAAGACGATTTATTTTATTTTTATATTTTATGGGACTCACTGATTAAGCTTAGCAATAAAAGGGATTAAAAAACATTATTGTCAGATAAAAATACAGGAATTCAGGGATAAGTTTTTCCGAAATATGTTTCATATTTTGTTCGACATTGCCATCATTGTTCGTTATGATGAGTGGTAAAGGGCGGGTAATATAAACACACTCTTTTTCTTGCAGTTAAGTGATTTAGATTGAATAGCGTGTTGACTTCAATTTTTCACGTGCTGCTCTGTTTCTAAACATTGATTTACATACTAACACTAAATTTTTAAAGGGGTTGACTATGGTGAGTCATTTATCAGATTTGGAAATTGCGAACCAATCGACATTAAGACCAATTCAAGAGATTGCTGAACGTGCAGGTATTTCTGAGGATGTCTTGGAGCAATACGGGCATTATAAAGCAAAAATAGACATTTCTAAAATAACAACGAAGGGGACAAAAGGTAAAGTGGTTTTAGTGACTGCGATGAGTCCTACACCAGCTGGTGAAGGCAAATCAACTGTAACGGTTGGCCTTGCGGATGCATTTAAGCAAATCAATCAAAATGTCATGGTTGCTTTACGTGAACCTGCCTTAGGTCCAACATTTGGTATTAAAGGTGGCGCAACAGGCGGCGGATACGCACAGGTGTTGCCGATGGAAGACATTAACCTTCATTTTAATGGCGATTTTCATGCGATTACTACAGCCAATAATGCTTTATCTGCATTTATTGATAATCACATTCATCAAGGAAACGCATTAGGTATTGATCAACGACGTATTGAATGGAAACGTGTGTTAGACATGAACGATAGAGCGTTACGTCAGGTCATTGTTGGTCTTGGCGGTCCAACGCAAGGGGTGCCACGTGAAGATGGTTTTAATATTACGGTGGCTTCTGAAATTATGGCAATATTATGCTTAAGTACAGGAATTAAAGATTTAAAAGAAAATATTGCTAAGATTACAATCGGCTATACTCGTGATCGTCAACCTGTCACTGTTAGAGATTTAGAAGTTGAAGGTGCTTTAGCGATGATTTTAAAAGATGCGATTAAGCCAAACCTTGTTCAAACAATAGAAGGGACACCTGCATTGGTACATGGTGGACCATTTGCGAATATTGCACATGGTTGTAACTCTATTATCGCAACTGAAACAGCACGTGACTTAGCTGATATCGTAGTAACAGAAGCAGGTTTCGGTTCAGACTTGGGTGCTGAAAAATTTATTAACATTAAATCAAGAAAAGCTGGATTTGAACCCGATGCAGTTGTCGTTGTTGCGACAATACGTGCATTAAAAATGCATGGTGGTGTAGCGAAAGATCAACTAAAAGAAGAAAATGTAGATGCAGTTAAAGCAGGTATTCAAAATTTAGAGCGCCATGTTAACAATATTCGAAAATTTGGTGTAGAACCAGTCGTAGCTTTAAACGCATTTATTCACGACACCGAAGCCGAATTTGAGTATGTTGAGCAGTGGGCTAAATCGAACAATGTACGTCTTTCTCTTACTGAAGTGTGGGAAAAAGGCGGTAAAGGTGGCGTTGATTTAGCAGAAAAAGTGTTAGAAGTCGTCAATACACCAAATGATTTTATACGACTTTATGAATTGGAGTCACCGCTTGAAGAAAAAATCGAAAAAATCGTCAAAGAAATTTATGGTGGTTCTAAAGTGACATTTTCTTCAAAAGCGCAAAAACAATTACAACAATTTAAAGAAAATGGTTGGGATCATTATCCAGTTTGTATGGCAAAGACACAATATTCTTTCTCAGATGATCAAACACAATTAGGTGCACCGACTGGATTTGAAATTACAATTCGTGAATTAGAGGCGAAAACAGGTGCTGGTTTCATTGTTGCACTAACAGGTGCGATTATGACGATGCCGGGATTACCTAAAAAACCTGCCGCATTAAATATGGATGTGACAGATGACGGCCATGCCATTGGCTTGTTCTAAATGGATGTGCAAAAGTAATAGGTTAATTAAATAAAAAATAAGGCAGGAATCAGAAGAGTTAGACTTCGATTGCTGCCTTTTACTGTGTTCGATAGAGGTGGTCGTATATATCATATGATAGGGCGCGTTGATATTGTTGAGGTGAAATCATTTTTTCAACACGCATGCGTTTTAGTACATAATGTTGTCTGTTAATAGAAAGATTGAGTGCTTGCTTATCTTTCAACTGGCCGTCTTTAGTGAAAGGGGTATATACATAAGGACTTTGTAGTAACCCTGTAATATAAGCTGACTCA
The DNA here is from genome assembly GCF_002901995.1 of Staphylococcus coagulans. Taxonomy (GTDB): domain Bacteria; phylum Bacillota; class Bacilli; order Staphylococcales; family Staphylococcaceae; genus Staphylococcus; species Staphylococcus coagulans. Next base: position 7,542 of record NZ_PPQN01000036.1, read on the forward strand.
GCGATGTTAAGGTCATGGGGTGGTTTGCCAAAAATACCGTATGAAGCAGATGTAATTCCTGTAATATTTTGACCGTGTGTATCTAAGCCAAAGGGAACAAGGTTTAAATAAGTATAAATGATTTCTTGTTTAGTCATGATATGCTCAATGCGCATCGCATACATTATTTCTTTTGCTTTTCTATCGTAGGTGCGTTCATTCGTAAGCACTTGATTTTTTACAAGTTGCTGGGTGATTGTGCTCCCACCTGTTGCAAATTTAGTATCAAAAATATCTTGATACATTGCACGTAATATTGCTTTTGGTAGAATACCGTTATGTGTATAAAAATCTGCATCTTCAGAAGCGACTAATGCTTTTGTCACATAAGGGGACACCTCGGCTGGACCTGCAATTAGAGGCGGCTCTTGTTGATTATAGACTGCAATTAAATTCTCTTTTTCGGGGTGCGCCAAGTTCAGTTCTGGAAGGTGTGTAATTTGACTCATTAATTCATGGTTATTAATTGACTTTGCCTCTGAGACAATACTCGCAAAGTAACCTAAAGTGAGACCGGATAGAAAAATCATCCCTAATAATAAAAATATAATAAAAGAGAAGATTGTCTGTTTAATTCTTTTAAAATAATAATCATACCGTTCTAGAAATGAAGTCGCTTGATTTTGATGATTTGTTGTTAACTTCATACACCATGACCTCCATATATTAATCAAAGTATAGCATATTTTAAAAAAGGTGTCCGAGGTCATTTTAGAGTTGTATTTGACATCGATTTTGGAAGGTTATATAATAAAATGAAATTACATAACGTATTGAAATTGAGGACAAGTAGTTTTTGTGATTATATTAAGAGAGTCAGTGGGTGGTGTGAACTGATTATAATACATTAATGAATACACCTCTTAATTGAATTTCATCGTTTGACAATGAACGTATCATTGTAAGAGTTCCAAGTATGGTGGTAACGTGCTTCAAAGCGCCCTTACATTTTGCATGTAAGTGGTGCTTTTTATTTTTGATAATTTTAATTAGGGAGGTAATATTTATGACAAATGCATTATTAGAAGAATTAAGCTGGAGAGGTTTAATTTATCAACAAACAGATGAAGAAGGCATAGAAGCGCTTTTAAATAAAGAGAAAGTCAAATTATATTGTGGTGCAGATCCAACTGCTGATAGTTTGCATATCGGGCATCTCTTACCTTATCTTACTTTACGTCGATTTCAAGATGCGGGTCATAGACCGATTGTCCTTGTCGGTGGTGCTACTGGTATGGTAGGGGACCCATCTGGTAAATCTGAAGAACGTTTATTACAAACTGAAGAACAAGTTGAACGAAATGTTCAAGGAATAAAGAAACAAATGGAGCAATTGTTTGATTTCAATACTGAAAATGGTCCCATTTTAGTTAATAATAAAGATTGGTTAGGACAAATTTCATTGTTAACATTTTTACGTGATTACGGTAAACATGTGGGTGTTAATTACATGCTTGCTAAAGATTCTATCCAATCACGACTCGAACGTGGTATTTCATATACTGAATTCACATATACGATTCTTCAAGCAATTGATTTTGGTCATTTAAACCGTGAATATGACTGTCGAATTCAAATTGGTGGCTCTGATCAATGGGGTAACATTACAAGTGGTATTGAATTAATGCGTCGTATGTTTGGTGTGAATGATGCATATGGCCTTACAATCCCATTAGTCACTAAAGCAGATGGAAAAAAATTTGGTAAATCTGAATCAGGAACTGTATGGTTGGATAAAGAAAAAACAAGCCCATATGAATTTTATCAATTTTGGATTAACACTACTGATGAAGATGTCATCAAGTTCCTGAAGTATTTTACATTTTTATCTCAAGATGAAATTGCTGACTTAGAAGTTGCTGTTCAAACAGAACCTCATTTAAGAAAAGCACAAACAACATTAGCTGAAAGTGTAACACGTTTTATTCATGGTGAGGATGCATTAAAGGAAGCGAAGCGCATTTCTCAAGCCCTATTTAAAGGTGACCTTAAAGCGTTAACTTCACAAGAAATCAAAGCCGGGTTTAAAGATGTGCCTCAAGTGACTTTATCTCGTGAAACAACAAACATTGTGGACGCTCTTGTAGAAACTAAAATTTCACCATCTAAGCGTCAAGCACGTGAAGATGTTAATAATGGTGCAATTTACATTAATGGCGAAAGACAGCAATCTTTAGATTATACATTATCTGAATCAGATCGTTACGAGGATACATTTACAATCATTCGCCGTGGTAAGAAAAAATACTTTATGGTAAATTTTGAATAATTGAGATCAAATAAATAAATAGGCTAATTATTCACTAATGACTACCGTTATTAATTGCCTTTTATGTGATGCATTATAAATAAGCGTTTGGATATAAAATCCAAATTCAATAGCTCTAAGATGATTGTTAATAAAAACCATCTTAGAGCTTTTTTGATTTCTACTGGGTTGAATGGGATGATTGGTCTTCTTAGAGAAACAACTTCAATGCTTGTATCATTTCAATACTCTGGGTAGAAAGTTTGATTAAACTTAAAAATCAATAGAGAAGTATTCAAGAAAAAATCCGAGATTTACGTGATGTTTTACGAAAACCTCGGATGAAGCCGATGATTAAGCTATTTTTACACCAAGCCCTTTTGTTAAGACTGGGTATTGCTCATTTATGAAGTTTTATTTGACTCAGATAATTTAACATCCACATCTTTTGTTTTGCCGTCACGATTGATTTTTAATGTGATATGTTCGCCTGGTTTTTTGTTTTTATACAGATAGGATCTTAAATCTGTGTCACTATCTACCTTTTTGCCATCAATTCCTGTAATGATATCGCCTTTTTTGACGTCAATATCACGACGTTGAACTTCAGCAACATAAATACCAGAATCAGAGTGGATACCATTGCGATATTGTTGAGGTATTTCTGAAATATTAATCATACCAATACCAATAGATGGTCGTTTCACTTCGCCATGCTTAACCAATTCTTCAATCACAAGTTTCACTTCATTACTTGGGATTGCAAAGCCAATGCCTTCAACTTGAGGTGCAGATATTTTCATCGAATTAATGCCGACTAAGTTTCCGTTAATATCGACCAGTGCACCACCAGAGTTACCAGGATTTATCGCCGCATCTGTTTGAAGCACTGTAACTTTATTGGGCCCTGCCGAAGTGTTAGCTTCAATTGTTCGTTCATTTGCAGAAATAATACCTGAAGTGACTGTGTTTGAAAATTCTAAGCCTAATGGGTTACCCATTGCAAACACGCTATCCCCAGTTTTAACTTTTGATGAATCAGCGAAAGTGATTGCCTTAATATCATCTCGGTCTTTAATTTTAAGCACAGCAATGTCAGTTAATGGGTCTGTTCCAACTAATTTAGCATCTACTTGTTTAGAATTATGTAATTGCACTTTAATTGAAGAAGCACCCTCAATCACGTGATTATTAGTGACAATAAATGCATCCCCATTATTTTTTTGATAAATGACACCTGAACCAATTCCTGTCGGTTCGGCCTTAGTCGATTTACCTCTTAACAGATCTTCAAGACTTTGTGCTTGCTGTTCATTGATCACACCTACAATTGCAGGTGATTGATCTTTTATCATTTCATTCACAGATTTGTATTTGTTGCTCTTTCCATCTAACGTATTGCCACCGTTATCATTTTTGGCCACATTCACTTGCGATCCATTATGTCCTTCAAATAGTGAACCGTTTGAAAAAAGTCCTGCCACGCCTAATACTATTAAACCACCTAACAATCCTGCGATTAAAGAAATCAAAACGATTTTGAGCCAAGGCAGTTTCGGTTTTCGTGGAGGAGGTGGATTATAACTGTGAGTTGAAGAGAAGCGTTGATCACTGCTTCTTTGATTTAGATTGTCGTTTTCATGTGGTGTCCCATGAGCTTCTTGTTCATTATCAAAATCTCGCATAAAATTCCTCCTTTAATTCATATTATGATTGTTTTCAATCTATATTACCAGTATGATGTTATCAGACTTTAGATGTATCTTATGGAATGGTTGTTGAATCACAATCGAAGTGATAGAATTTAAAGGGTTAAAAAATGATAAAGCAGGTGTGAGAATGTTATATAAGATTATAGGTAATGTGATTGATTTCATTATTGTGAAAGTATTGAGAAATTTAGAGGTGTTAGGAAAAGAAAATCAACCCGCAAACAATCAATATGTGGTGACGTGTAATCATGAAAGTTACAATGAAATCATTTTACTTGGTGTAGCTTTATTACCAAATCAGATTCACTTTATGGCTAAGCAAGAACTATTTAAAAATAAATGGTTTGGTAAGTTTTTAACACAGTTAAATGCATTTCCAGTTAATCGTGAAAATCCTGGACCGAGCACGTTAAAAATCCCGGTAAAATTATTAAAAGAGAATAAAACGGTTGGAATTTTTCCATCTGGTCACCGCACTAGTGAAGAAGTACCTTTAAAACGTGGAGCTTCTACAATTGCGATGCTTGCTAAACAGCCTATATTACCTGCAGCATATGTAGGACCTACTCAAATTAGAGGGTTATTTACTAAAAAAGCTTATATCAAATTTGGTGAACCGATTAGTACTACGGATATTCCTAAAGAATTAAATCGCCAAGAAAAGGTTGATTATATTACACAGCAAATCAGCGCTCGTACGAAACAATTGCAAGATGAATTAAACGCATATGTTAATCAAAAATAGGTTTCAAATTCAACAGAAAAGTATAAAGAGATGCTTTTCTGTTGTTTCTATTTAAAGTAGCGTATATTAACAGGTTTAATTATAGTCAGATTAAGATACGGGGATTTTCCTAAAAGAAAATCATGTTATAATAGTTTTGTCAGAATTTTCAGTTAGAGGAGGGGTAGGATTGGTAAAAGCTGTATTATTTGATGTCGATGGTGTATTCTTAGATGAATCTCGCTGTTTTGATGTTTCGGCATTGACAGTCTATGAATTACTTTACCATTCTTCATATTTAGGATTAAATGAACACAACACGGATTTGAGTCAATTGACGGATGAAACAATATCGAGCATTCGATCGCACTTATTTAGGAATGATCAAATTCTTAATCAATTAAAATCACTTGGTATTAATTCAAACTGGGATATGTTGTTTGTTGTTTTTTCAATTCATCTTATCGACTATCTTAAACAAATAGCTCCAAAAGAAAGGGAAGCATTTTTGGAGATTAAGACTTGGAGTGCTGAGACATTAAGTGCTATTGGGAAAATAAAGACAGATTTCCACGTCTCTTTTAAACAACCATTAGAATTTATTGAAAATGTTGAGCCTGGTAAAAATCATATTTATGAAGCTTTACAAGGTCATGCGAAAAAACAACTCAATACTAATCAAGTGTCTCTTTTTGATATGAAAAGTCCATTGTGGCATTTGGCGCAAGAGCTTTATCAAGAATGGTACTTAGGTCATGAGTTATATGAAAAAGTCGAGCATAAAGTGCCTAAAACTCAATATAAAAAAGGATACATATACCACGAAATTGCACTAGCACCTATTGAGCCGATTAAAACATTATTAACAGATTTGAAACAAGCAGGTTATCTCATTGCAATTGCAACGGGACGACCACGTACAGAAACGATTGTTCCTTTTGAGGCACTTGGCTTGTTAGATTTATTTGATGCAGAACATATTGTTTCCGCAAGCGAAGTATTAGAAGCGGAAAAAATGTTCCCTGATTTAAAACCACTTGGAAAGCCTAACCCTTTCAGTTATATCACTACATATGAAGGGAATCAGCTTGAAAATTATTTTGACTATGCAACACAACAAGAAGGGCGTATGCATCCAGACTATGTCACAATCGTAGGTGATTCCTTAGCGGATTTATTGAGTGCCAAAGTGCTCAACGCAAGATTTATAGGGACGTTAACCGGCTTAAAAGGCAAAAAGGCAGCAGATGAACTCAAACAACATGGGGCAGAGATACTCGTTGACAATGTCCTTGATATACGGCCATATTTATTAACATCATCACATTAATAATCATTGCTTATAATACGATATAAGTCGATTGAAGATACAATAACAAAGATTAATTGATAATCACAAGAATCAAGAACGAGTCAGGTTAACTTCTCCTGACTCGTTTTAAATTGAATAAAAGTAAACCATGCGCTATGCGTATGGTTCCGGAAAGGTTCTACCGTTGTATTAAAATAGGCACCTCAGCATGCTAGAATAATATTTGG
>NZ_PPQN01000037.1 GCF_002901995.1 Staphylococcus coagulans
GCGCAGTAGCTGACTGGATTGAACATCGCTTTTTAAGCATGTTCAACCCTAGTCATCCTTGCCGGGGCAGGACGACGAAATCAAATAGATTTCTGTCCTGCTCCCACTTTGAAAGGGTTCTGTGTTAAAATCACATTAATACCATTTGGAAAGAGGATATTGTAATGATTTATGAAACGGCTTCTGCTAAAATCAATTTAACATTAGATACTTTATATAAAAGAGATGATGGTTATCATGAAGTTGAGATGATTATGACCACGATTGATTTGAATGATCGCCTATCGTTTGAGAAGAGAAATGATCAACGTATTGTTCTAAATGTAGATGAGACTTTTATTCCGTCTGATGAGCGTAATCTGGCTTATCGTGCGGCGCTTTTAATGATGGAGGCTTATCAGTTAAAGCAAGGTGTCACGATTACATTAGAAAAAAATATTCCTGTTGCTGCTGGTCTCGCTGGGGGTTCAAGTGATGCGGCAGCGACGATGCGTGGTATGAATCGTTTGTTTGAACTCAATCGCCCGCTCGATGAATTAAGTGCACTTTCAGCAGAGATAGGGTCAGATATTCCGTTTTGTGTTTATGGTACAACGGCGATTTGTCGAGGTAGAGGGGAAATATTGGAACAGTTACCAAAACCGCCTTCGACATGGGTGATTGTAGCGAAACCGCAAGCGGGTCTGTCTACACCTGAAATATATGGTGGATTAGATTTAAATCAGCCTTTTCCTGTTCATACAACGCAATGTTTACAAGCATTGGAAAACAACGATTATCAAATGATGTGTGAAAGTCTTTCTAATCGTTTGGAGCCTGTGTCAATGGCGCTACAACCTGAAATTGCAAAAATTAAGTCTAATATGTTGAATAACGGTGCAGATGGCGCGTTAATGAGTGGCAGTGGCCCTACTGTCTATGGTTTTGCACAACGTGAAAGGCAAGCACGTCATATTTACAATGCTGTGAGTGGCTGTTGTAATGACGTATATCTTGTAAGAATGCTTGGTTAAAAAGAGAAAGGATGACAATCGTGCGATATAAAAGAAGTGAACGTATTGTTTACATGACACAATATTTAATAAGCAACCCGAATAAACTTGTACCACTTACTTTTTTCGTTACAAAGTTTGAACAGGCCAAGTCATCGATAAGCGAAGATGTTCAAATTATCAAAGATACTTTGATTAAAGAAGGCTTAGGCACAGTGGAGACGATTTCTGGCGCAAGTGGTGGCGTCAAATATCGACCACAAATGCAAAAAGAAGAAGCAAAAGCTGTCATTGATGAAGTCATCGCCTTGCTACAAGAAAAAGAACGTTTATTACCTGGGGGATATCTTTTTCTATCTGACTTGATGGGAAACCCCGCCTTGCTTAAACGTGTGGGACGCTTGATTGCAACAATATATATGCATGAAGAGTTAGATGCGATTGTGACAATTGCAACGAAAGGGATTTCTCTCGCAAATGCAGTGGCGAATGTACTCAATTTACCTGTCGTGGTGATTCGCAAAGATAATAAAGTGACAGAGGGATCAACAGTTTCAATTAACTACGTTTCAGGATCAACGCGAAAAATCGAAACAATGGTATTATCTAAGCGTACTTTGAAGGAACATTCGAATGTTTTAATCGTTGATGATTTCATGCGTGCTGGTGGATCCATTAACGGTGTGATGAATTTAATGAATGAGTTTAAAGCACATGTAAAAGGGGTATCAGTACTTGTAGAATCCAAAGAAGTCAAACAACGACTGATTGAAGATTATACTTCCTTAGTACGTTTATCTGATGTTGACGAATATAATCAAGAATTTAAAGTCGAATCAGGTAACAGTCTAGCTAAATTTTAAAGACAAAAGGAGCGTTCAATCATTTGGAAATCATTAACACGAGTAAAGCGCCTAATGCAGTTGGACCATACTCACATGCTTCGGTTGCCAACGGACTTGTTTTCACATCTGGTCAAATTCCACTTACTTTAAATGGTGGAATTGTAAGTGATTGTGTACAAAAGCAAACAGAACAAGTCATAGAAAATCTTAAAGTTGTACTTGAAGCAGCTGGGTCAGATCTAAATCACGTTGTTAAAGCTTTAATCTTCTTATCGGATATGGAAAACTTTCAAAAAGTGAATGAAGTGTATGAAAAATACTTTGACACACACCGCCCTGCAAGAAGCGCGGTGGAAGTTGCACGATTACCGAAGGATGTTAAAGTAGAGATTGAACTGATTGCTGAGGTTAAAGCTATATAATCATGAAAGTTACGGTGAAGACTTCTTTAATTACACAGCAATAAATATACTTAATTACTATGGGGGGCTCACTACATGAAAGTGACAGATGTCAGACTTAGAAAAATCCAAACAGATGGCAGAATGAAAGCCTTAGTCTCTATTACTTTAGACGAATCATTTGTGATTCATGATTTACGCGTAATAGAAGGTAATACAGGCTTGTTCGTTGCGATGCCAAGTAAACGTACACCAGATGGTGAATTCCGAGATATCGCGCATCCAATCAACTCGGAAATGCGTCAAGAAATTCAGGATGCAGTAATGAAAGTATATGACGAAACTGATGAAGTGTTACCATCTCATAATCATGAGGATAATCACACATCAGAAGACACAAACGAAGAAGTTGAATAGGTATTTGCGATTTAAGGTTTTGTCATCTAAAAAGGGTGATGAAACCTTTTTGTATGTAAAAAGTGAGTGAAAGGCATTGGACCATTGTGCAGGCTACGAAGAAGCGGGGACAACATTTTAATAGTTGTAAAGCGGCACTTAATCGCTTAAAATCATACAAGTGTTAAAGATGAGCTTACGATTTTTAGCGTGAGCATATTGCGATAGCCATGATATTTCAGTTGTGAAAGCACAAGGTTTTTATGATGTGCCAAAGGTTTTATTCGTTTACGCCTTGAAAGTGTACACGCCCTTAAATTATAATTATATAGAAGTGTAAAAGATACTGGAGGGTTCATTGCCATGCAAAAACATGCAGTCGTTTTGGCGGCGGGTAAAGGCACAAGGATGAAATCTAAGCAATATAAAGTATTACATCGTGTTGCTGGAAAACCAATGATTCGTCATGTAATTGATCAAGTGCGCGAATCAGGTGTTGACAATGTGGTGACTATTGTAGGACACGGTGCAGAAAGTGTAAAAGAAACATTAGGGGACGCGTCTTTGTATAGCTTTCAAGAAGAACAACTGGGAACAGCGCATGCCGTTAAACAAGCGGCAGAGCATTTAGCATCAAAGGAAGGCACAACACTTGTTGTTTGTGGTGACACACCGCTAATTACAAGCGCATCGTTGTCTCAATTACTAGCACATCATGATCAAGAAGGTGCACAAGCGACAGTATTATCTGCGATTGCCGCGCATCCTTTTGGATATGGCCGCATCGTTCGAGATGAAACAGGCCAACTGACTGAAATCGTCGAAGAAAAAGATGCTGACGCACAACAAAAAAAGATTCAAGAAATTAGTTCTGGAATTTTCGCATTTAATAATCAAACATTGTTTCAGTTGTTAGAGCAAGTTGATAATCATAATGCACAAGGCGAATATTATTTACCTCAAGTTTTAAGTTTAGTGCTTCAGAACGAAGGTAAAGTTGCAGTCTACCGTACAGATGACTTCGACGAAATTATGGGTGTCAATGACCGTGTGGCACTAAGTCGAGCAGAAAAAGCTTACCGTCAACGACGTAATGAATATCACATGCGCAATGGTGTGACATTGATTGATCCAGACACAACCTACATTGGTGCAGAAGTTGAAATTGGCGAAGATACAGTGATAGAGCCGGGTGTTAAGTTATCTGGCAACACACGTATTGGTAGAGATGTCACAATTGGACAATATTCAGAAATACACAACAGCCAAATCCATGAGGGCGTGACGATTAAACAATCTGTCATCTCAGACGCTATTGTTGGCGAAAAATCAAAAGTAGGTCCATTTGCACAATTAAGACCAGGTTCAGAACTTGGCAAAGAAACAAAAGTGGGTAATTTTGTTGAAATTAAAAAAGCTCGTCTTGATGACGGTGCTAAAGTATCGCACTTAAGTTACATAGGAGACGCAGAAATTGGCGCACGCACGAACGTGGGCTGTGGTTCAATTACAGTTAACTATGATGGTGCCAACAAATTTAAAACAATAATTGGTAAAGACGCATTCATCGGTTGTAACACAAATCTTATTGCACCTGTGACTGTTGGCGATGGTTCATTAATCGCTGCAGGGTCAACAATCACTGATGATGTACCGAACGAGAGTCTCGCACTCGCACGTTCAAGACAGGTGACAAAAAAGGGATATATGAATAAATAAATGTAATGAATTAAGCAAGAAATAGAAACAAGTATGTTGTAATCAATTGAAATGACTATAATAAAATTGGAGGATTCATAATAATGTTAAACACCGAGTATAAAAATTCGTCTTTGAAAATTTTCTCACTGAAAGGTAATGAACCACTTGCAAAAGAAGTTGCAGATCATGTAGGTGTTGAATTAGGTAAATGTACGGTCAAACGTTTTAGTGATGGTGAAATCCAAATTAATATTGAAGAAAGTATTCGAGGTTGTGATGTTTTCATTATTCAACCTACATCAAATCCAGTCAATGTACATTTAATGGAGCTGCTTATTATGATTGACGCATGTAAGCGTGCTTCTGCAGCAAATATTTCAATTGTTGTCCCTTATTATGGCTATGCGCGCCAAGACCGTAAAGCGCGTAGTCGTGAGCCAATTACTGCGAAATTAGTTGCGGATTTATTTGAAACTGCTGGTGCAGATCGAATGATTGCATTGGACTTACACGCACCTCAAATTCAAGGCTTTTTTGATATTCCTATTGACCACTTAATGGGCGTTCCGATTTTGGCAGAATATTTCTTGAATAATAAAGAAATTAATCCAGAAAATTGTGTTGTTGTTTCACCGGACCACGGAGGGGTAACACGCGCACGTAAACTTGCAGACTTCCTTAAAACACCAATTGCTATTATTGATAAACGTCGTCCAAAACCGAATGTAGCTGAAGTTATGAACATCGTAGGTGAGATCGAAGGGCGTACAGCGATTATCATTGATGACATTATTGACACAGCAGGTACAATCACACTTGCTGCTCAAGCATTGAGAGATAAAGGTGCAACAGAAGTGTATGCTTGTTGTACACATCCAGTATTGTCAGGACCTGCGAAAGAGCGTATCGAGAACTCATCGATTAAAGAATTAGTGGTGACAAATTCAATTCAGCTTAAAGAGGAGCAAAAACCAAATAATATTACAGAATTATCTGTTGCTGAATTACTTGCACAAGCCATCGTACGTGTGTATGAACGTGAATCAGTCAGCGTATTATTTGACTAAAGCATTGACGAAACTGCAAATTTTGTGTAAAATATTTCTGTTCGTGCCCATACGGACAAATACACACTTGCAAGCAATAAAAGTTGATGGGCAAGTGCTGCACAGATGTGTGCAATGAAAGGTGGAAAATGAATATGGCTTCATTAAAGTCTGTTATTCGTCAAGGTAAACAAACACGCGGTGATTTACGTAAAATCCGTGAAGCAGGGAAAGTACCTGCAGTTGTATATGGTTACGGTACTAAAAACGTTTCAGTTAAAGTTGATGAAATTGAATTTATCAAATTGATTCGTGAAGTAGGACGTAACGGTGTTATTGAACTTGGTGTAGGTTCAAAACAAATCAAAGTAATGGTTTCAGATTATCAATTTGATCCACTTAAAAACCAAATTACACATATTGACTTCTTAGCAATCAATATGACTGAAGCACGTACAGTAGAAGTACCTGTACACTTAATTGGTGAAGCGCCAGGAGCTAAAGAAGGCGGCGTAGTGGAACAACCATTATTCAACTTAGAAATTACTGCAACACCAGACAACATTCCTGAATACATTGAAGTAGACATTAGCGAATTAAACATCAATGATACTTTATCAGTAGCAGATGTTAAAATTTCTGGTGACTTCACTATCGAAAACGATGGAGAAGAAGCACTTGTATCAGTTGTTGCACCAACTGAAGAACCAACTGAAGAAGAAATCGAAGCAATGGAAGGCGAATCTACAACAGAAGAACCAGAAGTTGTTGGTGAATCTTCTGAAGAAGAAAAAGAAGACTAATATCTATCAACTTAGTCGTATTATAAAAAGAGCTGAAACTGTTATAGTTTTCAGCTCTTTTTATAATGGGTAAAACAAAATGCAGAATTTGTCGCATACGATGATACGAGAGAAAAGTGAAAAAGATGTGGTGGATGCTTTTAGTATAAAAGTGGCGTTGTGGTGATTTTGTGTTAAAATGTAAAAATAATAATATAATCACATTAAGTTATTTTTTTATAGGATTTAAATCTTTAAAAGTAAAATTCATAATATTCAGTGATTCTAACTTTTGTAGTCTCGCATTCAAATAGATCGTGCGACCGTATATATCGCAATTTAGCAAGTGTATTCTTAAATATGTTAATATATAGAAATAATGAAGAAGGGGCGTTTATTCAAATGAAGCGCATCAAGATCAATTTGGAGGTAAATGATGAAGTGTATCGTTGGTTTAGGTAATATAGGAAAAAATTATGAGCATACAAGACATAATATAGGTTTCGAAGTCATCGACCACTTACTCGAGCGACATCAAATCCAACTCGATAAGCAAAAATTTCGTGGTGCTTATACAATTGAACGAATTAACGGTCAAAAAGTAATGCTGATCGAACCTTTAACATTAATGAATTTATCTGGAGAAGCCGTAGCCCCATTGATGGATTATTATGACGTTCAAATCGACGAATTATTAGTGTTATATGATGATTTAGATTTAGCACAAGGTAAAGTACGTTTAAGACAAAAAGGAAGTGCTGGGGGCCATAATGGGATGAGATCAATCATTCAGATGCTCGGAACAAGTGACTTTAAACGTATCCGTATAGGAATTGGACGACCTTCAGGCAGAACGCCGATTCGCGATTACGTGTTGCAAAAGTTTTCAAACGCTGAAATGCAAGTGATGGATCCTGTTATTGCGCATGTTGCAGATGCTGTGGAAGCATTTATTAGCGATGAAAAATTCGAAAATGTAATGAATCAATATAATGGTGAGGCCAAGTGAAATCAATCATTAATGAAATTATAAATAGAGATACAAGATTTAAAGATTTGTCCGAGCAAGTCGGACATGCCAATTTATTAGTCACAGGATTAACGCCTGCAGCAAAAGCGTCTATCATAGCTGAACTTTACCAATCAGACCATCGCCAACTTTTATTAGTGACAAATAATTTATATCAAGCGGATAAATTAGAAGCGGATTTCCTTCAATCTGTACCAGATGACGAAATTTATAAGTATCCCGTGCAAGATATTATGATTGAAGAATTTTCTACGCAAAGTCCAGATTTAATGAGTGAGCGTGTTCGAACACTTACGGCACTTGCGAATGAACGTCGCGGACTTTACATTGTTCCTTTAAATGGTCTGAAAAAGTTATTAACGCCAAAAGCACTATGGCAAGAACATCAACTCTCATTGGAAGTTGGTAACGATATTGATGTTGATCTATTTCTAGATAAACTTGTAAACATGGGCTATCGCCGTGAAACAGTCGTTTCAAATATTGGAGAATTTTCAGTACGCGGTGGCATTATTGATATTTATCCATTGCTAGGTGAACCGTTGCGTATCGAATTATTTGATACAGAGGTGGATTCAATCCGTCAATTTGATGTCGAATCTCAACGCTCTTCTGAAAATGTGGAAATAGCAGAGATCACGACAGCGCATGATTATATTATGACGGATGCGGTTCGTCAAAGAATGATGGAAGGCTTAAAACAAGCTTATGAAACGACACGCCCTAAAATAGAGAAGTCTGTGCGTCAAGATTTAAAAGATACGTATGAGCGTTTTAATCTTTTAGAAGATACGCATTTTGATCCACAAATATTACGTCGTCTTATCGCTTGGATGTATGAAACACCGACAACCATCTTAGATTATTTCAAAGACAACGCGATTGTTTTAGTAGATGAGTATAATCGTGTGAGAGAAACGGAAGAAACGTTGACTACTGAGACAGAAGCATTTCTTCAAAATTTAATCGAAAGTGGTAAAGGCTTTATAGGTCAACGCTTTATGGAAGATGACACTTTTGATCGTATGCTCCGTCAATTTAAAATTACTTTCTTTACACTGTTTACTGCCTCAATGCCTATGAAATTAGACCATATCGTCAAGTTCTCATGTAAGCCTGTACAACAATTTTATGGCCAATACGATATCATGGCTTCAGAATTTCAACGCTACATGAAACAAGGTGACCGTATGGTGGTCATGGTCGAAACAGAAACAAAAAAAGAAAGAATTCATGCAATGTTGAGTGAAATGCATGTGCCTACACTACTTGAACCTGAAGATGATGCTATGGAGCCCGGTCATGCTGCGATTATTCAAGGCAGTCTATCCGAAGGCTTTGAATTGCCTTACATGTCCATGGTAGTCGTGACTGAAAGAGAATTATTTAAATCGAAGCAAAAAAAGACGTCTAAAAAACGTCGTAAAACGATGAGTAATGCTGAAAAAATCAAGTCATACCAAGAATTGAACGTTGGCGATTATGTTGTCCATGTTCATCACGGTGTAGGACGTTACTTAGGTGTTGAAACGTTAGAAGTTGGAGAAGTCCACCGTGACTATATTAAGATACAGTACCAAGGCACAGATCAACTGTACGTACCTGTTGATCAAATGGAACAAGTGCAAAAATATGTTGGTTCTGAAGATAAAACGCCGAAACTATATAAATTAGGCGGTAGTGAATGGAAGAAAACGAAAGCTAAAGTTCAAAGTAGTGTCGAAGATATTGCCGACGAATTAATTGACTTATATAAAGAGCGTGAGCAATCTGTAGGGTATGCTTTTGGGCCGGATACAGAGGAACAACATGCTTTTGAAATGGACTTCCCATATGATTTAACGGATGACCAAGCGAAATCGATTTTAGAGATTAAAGAAGATATGGAAAGTCAGCGCCCTATGGATCGACTTCTCTGTGGAGATGTCGGCTATGGTAAAACTGAGGTCGCCGTGCGCGCAGCGTTTAAAGCGGTCATGTCAGGTAAGCAAGTTGCATTTTTAGTGCCAACCACTATACTCGCGCAACAACATTATGAGACATTAATCGAACGTATGCGAGATTTTCCAGTCGAAATTCACTTAATGAGCCGTTTTAGAACACCTAAAGAAATTCGTGAAACAAAAGAAGGCTTAAAGTCCGGTTTTGTTGATATTGTAGTAGGCACGCATAAACTTTTAGGAAAAGCTGTGGAATACAAAAATTTAGGATTGTTGATTGTCGATGAAGAACAACGTTTTGGTGTACGTCATAAGGAAAAAATCAAGACATTGAAAGCGAATGTCGACGTATTAACTTTAACAGCGACCCCTATACCAAGAACATTGCACATGAGTATGTTAGGTGTGCGTGATTTATCTGTAATAGAGACACCGCCGGAAAATCGTTTTCCAGTTCAAACTTATGTATTAGAGCAAAATACGAACTTTATTAAAGAAGCACTCGAGCGAGAGTTATCGCGTGGGGGCCAAGTGTTCTATTTGTATAACCGTGTCCAATCTATTTATGAAAAACGTGAGCAATTACAAATGTTAATGCCAGATGCATCTATTGGTGTGGCACACGGACAGTTACCTGAACGCGATTTAGAAGAGACAATGCTCGATTTTATTAATGGTGAATATGATATTTTAGTTACGACCACGATTATTGAAACCGGCGTAGATGTCCCTAATGCCAACACATTGATTATTGAAGATGCTGACCGTTTTGGTTTAAGTCAATTGTATCAATTACGTGGTCGCGTGGGTCGTTCGAGTCGAATTGGCTATGCCTACTTCCTCCATGCGACAAATAAAGTGTTGAATGAAACGGCTGAGGATAGATTACAAGCTATAAAAGAGTTCACAGAGCTAGGCAGTGGCTTTAAAATTGCGATGCGTGATTTAAACATACGAGGTGCTGGAAACTTATTAGGTAAGCAACAACATGGATTTATTGATTCTGTTGGTTTTGATCTTTATTCACAAATGTTAGAAGAAGCGGTGAATGAAAAACGAGGTATCAAAGAAGAAACAGTAGCACCTGAAATTGAGATGAACTTACGTTTAGACGCTTATTTGCCTGCCGAATATATTCGTAATGAGCAAGCTAAAATAGAAATTTATAAAAAATTACGTGCGACTGAAACGATAGAACAACTCATGGATATTAAAGATGAATTGTTAGATCGCTTCAACGATTATCCGAGTGAAGTTGAACAATTGCTCGATTCCGTTGAAATTAAAGTTCATTTACTGCACGTAGGTGTGCAAACGGTAAAAGATACCGGAAAAACCATTGAAATTTTATTAACACAAAAAGGCACAAACGATATTGATGGTGAAGCGTTGTTTAAAAATACAATTGCGTTAGGACGAAGTATGAAAGTCGGCGTACAAGAAGGTTGCATGAAAGTGACGCTGACAAAAAGTAATCAATGGTTAGAGTCATTGAAGTTTTTGTCTAAGACACTCGAAGAAAGTTTGAGAATACCAGATGAAGTCTAAAACAGCGTTCAATGGCGTCGTCGTTTTAACGCTTGCACTTATCATCGTTAAGGTATTAAGCGCTCTTTATCGTGTGCCTTATCAAAATATACTCGGTGATGAAGGATTATATGCGTATCAACAAATTTATCCGATAGTCGCATTGGGCGTTGTGTTATCTAGCAATGCGTTACCAAGCGCATATACCCAGCTCGTTGGGGATACACATGAGACGCAATCGGTTTTAAAACGATTATTATGGTCATTGACAGCAATAGGATTCCTTATATTTATTGTGCTGTTTATAGGTGCAAAAAGCATTGCAAGCTTGATGGGCGACGTTCATTTGACACCGATGATTCATGCAGCAAGCTTGAGTTTTATCGCCATAGGAGCCTTAGGTTTATTGCGTGGCCATTTTCAAGCAAAACGAGATATGCACATGCCGGCATACTCACAAGTTTTAGAACAAAGTATCCGGGTGGGAATCATTGGTGTTGTTATCCTGCTATTCGTCAAACAAGATTTATCAATTTATCAAGCAGGAACTTGGGCCATTATCGCTTCTGCTTTTGGCTTTTTGGGCGCAACGATCTTTCTTTGGCGCAAGCATGATGTGCCACATAGTAATAACGAAATGCCATCATTGCCGTGGCGTAAATTTATTGTTGCAACCGTTATTTTTGCAATCAGTCATTTAATCGTCATTTTATGGCAAGTGGTAGATAGTTTTACCATCGTGAACATGTTGCGTTATGGCTCGGGTTTGCCCTTTAAAGAGGCGATTACTGAAAAAGGTATTTATGATAGAGGTGCCTCATTTATTCAAATGGGCTTGATTGTCACAACGACATTTTGCTTTGTCTTGATTCCGCTATTAACAGAAACGAAAAAAAGAGGTCAATTGCAACAAATGCACAGTTATGCGAATGCGTCGCTTAAAATTACTATTGTGATAAGTAGTGCCTGTAGCATTGGGCTCATCAATCTTCTTCCTGTACTCAATCACGTCTTTTTTGCAAGTCAAGACTTAACGTTAACACTATCTATATACATGTTGACTGTTATTTGGGTTTCATTAATTATGATGTATATCGCCTTATTAGAAGTACAAGAGCAGTTTCGCATCATTTTGATAGGTTTTCTAATGGGCATTACTACAAAATTAATATTTAATTTAATCACAATTCCACTTGTGGGTATTATCGGAGCAAGTATTGCAACGGTCGCATCTTTAATCATTTTTGTATTCTATTTACATGTATATGTAGTTAAACAATACCATTTAAACGCGTTAAGAAAGTTTTATTTCAACTTGGCTTTGGCTTTATTGGTAATGACAGCTAGTGTACAATTGTGTCAATATCTCATTCCTACATCTACACGTTTAGGCGGATTGCTCGAATTGCTTATTTTGGCTAGTGTAGGCGTTGGCAGTGTGATTTTAATGCTGTTATATCTTAATATTTTAAGTAGCGATGAATGGGTACATTTACCATTTGGTGATAAAATGATTGAATGGAAGAAAGGAAGAAAATCATGACACATCAACTTACAATTATAGGACTGGGTAATTACGGCTTAGATGAATTGCCTGTCAGCATTTACAGATTAATTCAGCAACAGCCTAAAATTTATGTTCGTACTCAACATCATCCAGTGGTTCAGCAGCTCAAAGAAATCGAATTTGAAAGTTTTGATCACATTTATGAGCAGTATGATTCTTTTGAACCTGTATATCAAGCGATTGTGGATGAACTTTTACAACGTGCCCAACAGTCTGATATTGTTTACGCTGTGCCGGGACACCCACGCGTAGCAGAAACGACGACACAACTGCTAATTGAACGTGCACATGAAAAGGACGTTGAGGTTCAAGTTTTAGGTGGGCGGAGTTTTATAGATGATATATTTGAAGCGGTTCAAACGGACCCTAATGACGGTTTTACGTTGTTAGATGCGACAAGTTTAAATGCAGACATGTTGAACCCTCGAACAGCAACTATCATCACGCAAGTCTACAGTGCAATGGTGGCAGGTCATTTGAAACTATTGCTTATGGAACGCTATCCAGATGATTTTGAGGTCATGGTCGTTGATGGTGCGCGTCAGTCTGGCGCTCAAGTTACACGTTGTCCAATATATGAACTGGATCATGAGATAGAATATACTAATTTAACGAGCGTATTTATACCTAAAGCGAATGACGAAAAAGTGTTATACCAAGATTTTAACTATGCTGATCAAGTCATTGCACGACTTGTGGACGACGAAACTGGATGTCCATGGGATAAAGTACAAACGCATCAAACGCTTAAACGCTACTTGCTTGAAGAGACATTCGAGTTATTTGAGGCCATAGATAACGAAGATGATTGGCATATGATTGAAGAATTAGGTGACATCTTATTACAAGTGTTGTTACACGCCAATATAGGTCGCAAAGAAGGTTATATGGATACACGTGAAGTTGTAGAAAGCTTGACTGAAAAAATGATTCGACGTCATCCGCATATTTTTGAAAATGATCAAGCTCAAGATGTAGATGATGTTAAAACCATTTGGCAAAAGCAAAAAGCAGCTGAAGGTAAAACGCCACGCGTAAAATTCGAGAAAGTATTTGCGACGCATTTTCTAAAATTGTATGATGAAGTCAAAAACAGAGATTTTTCAGAAGAAGAATTAACAGCCTATTTAGAAGAACGAGGAGGGTCACATTGAGACTAGACAAATATTTAAAAGTATCACGTCTTATTAAGAGACGTACACTGGCTAAAGAATTATGCGATCAAGGTCGTGTCGCTGTAAATGGAACAACGGCAAAAGCAGGCACGGATGTTAAATTAGATGACGTGCTCGTGATTCAATTTGGACAAAAAGTTGTGACAGTTAAAGTAACAGGATTGAGTGAACATGCCACAAAAGAGAATGCAAAAGGCATGTTTGAATTGGTCAAAGAAGAACGCATTCAGTAAAGGGTAAACAAAGAAAGGTGACGCCGCATGAATCAAAAAGTTCAAAATATCGGCAATCAATATACTTCTAAAAAAAACGCAAAGAAAAAACGACATGAACGCCGTAAAAAAGTAGTGAAAAAGCGTATTGCTGTTTTTGGAGGCGTACTTTTAGTCATTATTATCCTGCTTTTAATCATGGTTGCGTTTCAAATTAAAGGGAACCATGATGCCTCTGTTGAACGCCAAGCCAAAGAGGAGAAATATCAAAAGTTACAAGATAAAGAGATTGAACTTAAAGAACAACTCAATAATTTAAATGATGAGGCGTATGTTGAAAAAATTGCGCGAGATGAATATTATTTAAGTAATGACGGCGAGATCATCTTTAAGTTGCCTAACGACAAAGACAAGCAAGAGAAACAATCGAAAAAAGAGTAAAAGCAGTTTATAATTAAATTGCATAATATGTAAAATTCGTAAAGAAAAATGTCGATATTCAAATAGTCATTGTGAAAATAGATAAACAAAAGTATAATAGAACTAAATATCGAACAAAATCGGGAGGATGCATTAAAACAATGTCAATCGAAGTAGGAAGTAAGGTAAAAGGTAAAGTCACTGGTATCAAAAAATTTGGTGCATTTGTGGAGTTGCCTGAAGGTAAAAGTGGGTTAGTTCATATTAGTGAAGTAGCAGACAACTATGTAGAAAATGTTGAAGACCATTTGTCAGTTGGTGATGAAGTAGAAGTGAAAGTGCTGTCTATAGCAGAAGACGGTAAAATAAGCTTATCGATTAAAAAAGCAAAAGATCGCCCACGTAAACAAAGACCGGCGCAAAAACCGGAAGACTTTGAGAAAAAGCTATCTAACTTTTTAAAAGATAGTGAAGATAAACTTACTTCTATTAAGCGTCAAACGGAATCAAGACGTGGTGGCAGAGGCTCACGTCGTTAAGCATTGATAATGACTTAGAGGTTGAGAAACGAAGGGTAACTTTGAATCTCAGCCTCTATTTTAATGTAGGAGTGTTTTGAACTATGCAACAAAATTGGAAAGCGACAGATCACCTCGTACTTGCAGTATCAACTGGAATCGATAGTATGGTGTTGTTACATCAATTATTGCATCAATATGCGTCGACATATAGACAATTGACTTGTTTGCATGTCCATCATGGTTTGCGAGAGGCATCTCATCAAGAAGCGCTGTTCATTAAATATTATTGCGATATGCATAACGTCCCTCTTTATATTAAACAATTGGACTTATCACAAGCAGTTTCAGAAGGTAGAAGTATTCAAAATGATGCAAGAGAAATGCGTTATCAATGGTTTGATGATATGATGAATGCGTTGAGCGCGGACTGTTTATTAACTGCGCATCATCAAGATGATCAAGTTGAAACAATATTTTACAGAATTTTTACCGGCAGAAGCACACGGAGCCCATTAGGCATGGCAGATAGCGAACGAAGAAATGACTATCGTCTACTAAAACCTCTGCTTGAAACAACTAAAGCACAAATCCGTTCATATCAACAAACATATAATGTCCCTTACTTTGAAGACGAATCCAATGCAACTGAAAATTACATACGTAATATGATTCGACATCGTTTGTTGCCTTCAATTCAAGAAAGCCCGCAGCTACAAACGCAGCATTTATTAAAGTTAAAATCATTTCATGATGAAGCGCAACTGTTAATGAGAAACGAAGCACAATCGTTTATTGAAAATCATGTAACAAAACAAGATAATGGTGTTGTTTTGCCTAGAAAAACATTTAATCTGTGCACGTCACATGTTAAAATGTTAATCTTGGATCAATTGTTACAAGAATTTGATGACATCGTCACTATTAGTGAAAAAGCATACTTTGATTGGTTTGATAAACTAGAAAGTGACGTTGCACAAACGCCATTAATGCATACGCATCAATGGCACGCAGATGTTGTGTACGATCAATTAATGATAATGAAACCGGGGCTGTACAGTGCAGATTCGCAACCATTGCAAGTCGACCAAGAGGGAACTTACCATTTTGGTTTCTATCGCATCAAAATAGAGGACTTTCATGAGATGAACATGGAAAGTATCACGATTCGTTCGCGTCATGAAGGTGATTATGTGACCTTAGATTCAAAGCATCATAAAAAAGTATCGCGTTTAATGATTGATGCAAAGGTGCCTACGCAATTAAGGGAACAAATGCCAATTGTTGAAACATTAAATGGTGATATTTTAGCAGTGGGTACGTTGTATGTTCGCAAGCAGTATGAAAAATTTATAAAGATACAATTTCTGGGAGATGACAAAGATGAAAAATGATTTGAAAGAAATATTGCTGACTGAAGATGATATTCAAGCAATATGTGAAACACTTGGCCGTAAAATTACGGAAGATTATAAAGGTAAAGATTTATTTTGTGTCGGTATCTTAAAGGGATCTGTTTTATTTATGACAGATTTGATTAAACGCATTGACGTGCCCCTCGCAATAGACTTTATGGATGTTTCGAGTTATCATGGCGGTACAGAATCTACTGGCGAAGTTCAAATACTTAAAGATTTAGGTTCATCTATTGAAAATAAAGATGTTTTAATCATCGAAGACATCCTTGAAACAGGTACGACCTTGAAATCAATTACAGAATTATTAGCTTCTCGTCGAGTTAAATCATTAGAAATCGTGACATTATTAGATAAGCCTAATCGTCGAAAAGCAGAGATTGAAGCCAAATATGTTGGTAAAAAAATTCCTGATGAATTTGTCGTAGGTTACGGCTTAGATTATCAAGAAAAATATCGTAATTTACCTTATATTGGTACGCTTAAACAAGAAGTTTATGCAAAATAAATAATTTTAAAAATCATATGGCGTGTCAGTTGATGAAAGTCAATTACTAGCCATTTGTCAATCAATTATGGTAAAATTTTTATTAGTTTTATATTTGAAGTAGGAGGAAACGACGCATGCAGAAAGCTTTTCGTAATGTGCTGTTTGTAGCAATTATCGGCGTTGTTATTTTTGGGTTGTTTTCGTGGATTAATGGTAACGGAAATGTACCTAAAGAATTAACTTATAACCAATTTATACAAAAATTAGATAAAGGTGAATTGAAAACATTAGAAATTCAACCTGAGCATAACGTATATAAAGTAAGTGGTAAGTTAAAGAACAATGACGATTATGCATCGACAATTCTGTTCAATAATGATAAAGAATTGGACAAAATCACTGAAACAGCTAAAGAACAAAAAGGATTAGATTTTACAGTTAAAGAAGAAGAAGGACAGAGTGTATTTGTAAGCATCATTTCTACATTAATTCCAGTCTTAGTCATTGCCTTGCTCTTTATCTTCTTCCTTAGTCAAGCACAAGGCGGCGGTGGTGGTGGCCGCATGATGAACTTTGGTAAATCCAAAGCCAAAATGTATGATAGCCAAAAAGGAAGAGTACGCTTCTCAGACGTTGCAGGTGCAGATGAAGAAAAACAAGAGCTCATCGAAATTGTAGATTTCTTAAAAGATAATAAGAAATTTAAACAAATGGGTTCACGTATCCCTAAAGGGGTCTTATTAGTAGGACCACCGGGTACAGGTAAAACATTACTTGCGCGTGCTGTCGCTGGCGAAGCAGGTGTGCCGTTCTTCTCGATTAGTGGTTCGGACTTTGTTGAAATGTTTGTCGGTGTCGGTGCAAGCCGTGTACGTGATCTATTCGAAAATGCGAAGAAAAATGCGCCGTGTATCATTTTTATAGATGAAATTGACGCAGTCGGTCGCCAACGTGGTGCGGGTGTCGGTGGTGGACACGATGAACGTGAACAAACATTAAACCAATTACTTGTTGAAATGGATGGTTTTGGTGAAAATGAAGGCATCATTATGATTGCTGCAACGAACCGACCAGACATTTTAGACCCGGCATTATTACGTCCAGGTCGATTTGACCGTCAAATCCAAGTGGGTCGTCCTGATGTGACAGGTCGTGAAGCGATATTACATGTTCACGCTAAAAACAAACCACTTGATGAAACAGTAGATCTTAAAGCGATTGCGCAACGTACACCAGGTTTTTCTGGTGCTGACTTAGAAAACCTATTAAACGAAGCATCGCTTATTGCTGCACGAAGCGGCAAAAAGAAAATCGATATGCGTGACATCGAAGAAGCAACAGACCGTGTTATTGCAGGTCCTGCTAAAAAATCTCGCGTAATTTCTGATAAAGAAAGAAATATTGTAGCCCATCACGAAGCCGGGCATACGATTATCGGTATGGTATTAGACGAAGCGGAAATTGTACACAAAGTTACAATCGTTCCGCGTGGTCAAGCCGGCGGTTATGCGATGATGTTACCAAAACAAGACCGTTTCTTAATGACTGAACCAGAGTTATTAGATAAAATTTGTGGCCTGTTAGGTGGACGTGTCGCTGAAGACATTATCTTTAACGAAGTTTCTACAGGTGCATCTAATGACTTTGAACGTGCAACACAAATCGCACGTGAAATGGTGACACAGTATGGTATGAGTAAAAAACTTGGACCGCTACAATTTAAACACGGCGGTGGACAAGTGTTCTTAGGTAAAGATATGTCTGGTGAACCTGAATATTCAGGACAAATTGCATTTGAGATTGATAAAGAAGTTCAACGTATCATTAAAGAACAATATGAACGTTGTAAGCAAATTCTTTTAGAACATGAATCTCAACTTAAACTTATTGCTAAAACATTATTAACTGAAGAAACATTGGTTGCTGAACAAATTCAATCATTGTTCCATGAAGGACATTTACCTGTAGTGAATTATGATGACGCACAAGTGATCAATCACTCAGAAAATAAAGATTTTGACGAAGGTAAATATGGCAAGTCTTACGATGATATTCGCCGTGAACAACAGTCGTTAACACAACACCCAAGTGAACGCCGTCATGACGAATCATCAAATGAAGAGAAGCAAGATAACGATCAAAAAGATCAATCTTCTCATCAAGAAGACGAGGACAAAGATGCAACAGGTTACGAACAAGAACCTAAAATCGATCGTCCAGGCGATAATGAGCCGCGTCAATAAAAGATAGAATGGACTTTTCTTTAAAGTGAAAACTTTTTAGAAAAGTCCGTTTTACTTATGAAGTATCGTGTACTAATGATAGTGAAAAGTGATATAGATGTGTTTTGAGTCATTTTAGTTGTGTCCCTAACCACATGCGCGTATGATAATTCGCAGTAGTTATTGTATACAATACATTGATATATATAGGTGTGACTGAAATGTCGTTGCACATCAACTTAAGTGCTATTAAAAATAGCGAATTTAGTGTTGATAAGATTTTGAATCTGTTAAAAATGATATTTGTATCAAGAAGCTTTAAAAACATTGTAGAAGGATTGAAGGAGTGGTATAGAAAGATGACACAAGATTATTTAGTAAAGGCATTAGCATTCGGCGGGGAAATTCGAGCGTATAGTGCGAATACGACAAATACAATTCAAGAAGCACAAACACGCCATTATACTTGGCCAACAGCTTCAGCTGCATTAGGTCGTACAATGACTGCAACAGTGATGATGGGGGCAATGTTGAAGGGAGAACAAAAATTAACAGTAACTGTTGACGGTGATGGCCCAATCGGTAAAATTATTGCAGATGCTAATGCAAAAGGTAAAGTCCGTGGTTATGTATCACAACCGCAAACGCATTTTCCATTGAATCCACAAGGCAAACTCGATGTTCGTCGTGCTGTAGGAACTAGCGGTGCGATCAACGTAGTTAAAGATGTGGGTATGCGTGATTATTATACAGGTAGTAGTCCGATTGTATCTGGAGAACTTGGCGAAGATTTCACTTATTACTTTGCCAACAGTGAACAAGTCCCATCATCAGTGGGTGTCGGTGTGCTTGTAAACCCAGACAATTCTATTAAAGCGGCGGGCGGTTTCATTATTCAAGTGATGCCGGGTGCTCAAGAAGAAACGATTGATCGCTTAGAAGCGGCTATTAATAGCATGAAGCCTGTTTCAAAATTAATTGACGAAGGACTGACACCTGAAGAAATGTTACAAACCATACTTGGCGAAGATAATGTGACATTTTTAGAGACAGTTCCTGTTGATTTTGAATGTCAATGTGGACATGATAAATTTTTAAATGCAATTAAAGGTTTAGGAGAAGCAGAAATTGAGAATATGATAAAGGTAGATCATGGTGCAGAAGCAGAATGTCATTTTTGTAGAACACGTTATCACTATACCGAAGAAGAACTTAAAGCATTATTAGTTGAAATGTCTTCTTAAATTTTTAATCGTTGAAGGGGCTTTCGTTTTTCCGAAGAAAAGATGCGTATTTCAGGGAATAATTGATATTAGTGCTTTTGCAAAGGTCTAAATAGTGGTAAACTAAAGATATCCGATTCAAAAACTATGTATTTAACGAAATATAATTTTGATAAAGCGAGGTATCAACTTATGGTCAGAAAACCTGTAGAGAATATAACTGAAATTATTGGACAAACACCTGTTGTAAAATTGCGTCATCAAGCAGGTGAAGATGCAGCTGATATTTATGTGAAATTAGAATATCAAAATCCAGGCGGCTCTGTAAAAGACCGTATTGCATTAGCGATGATTGAACAAGCTGAAAAAGAAGGAAAAATTAAGCCAGGCGATACAATTGTCGAGCCTACTTCAGGAAACACAGGAATTGGTTTGGCATTCGTATGTGCGGCAAAAGGATATAAAGCAGTATTTACAATGCCAGAAACAATGAGTCATGAGCGACGTAACTTATTAAAAGCATACGGTGCAGAATTAGTCTTAACACCAGGCGCTGAAGCAATGAAAGGCGCAATTAAAAAAGCAAAAGAACTTAAAGAAGAACATGGTTATTTCGAACCACAACAATTCGAAAACCCTGCCAATCCGAAAGTACATGAATTAACCACTGGACCTGAGCTAGTTGAACAATTCGAAGGTAAAACAATTGATGCATTTTTAGCTGGTGTAGGAACTGGCGGTACGTTATCAGGTGCTGGTAAAGTGTTAAAAGAGAAATATCCAGACATCCAAATTGTTGCGATTGAGCCAGAAGCTTCTCCAGTACTTAGTGGCGGAGAACCAGGACCACATAAATTACAAGGTTTAGGTGCAGGATTTATTCCAGGTACATTGAATACAGATATATACGATGAAGTCATTAAAGTGGGTAACGAAGTGGCGATGGAAACGTCACGTCGTGTAGCTAAAGAAGAAGGTATCCTAGGTGGTATTTCTTCAGGTGCTGCCATTTATGCTGCGATTCAAAAAGCAAAAGAATTAGGTAAAGGTAAAACAGTTGTGACTGTATTACCAAGTAATGGTGAACGTTACTTATCTACACCACTTTACAATTTTGAATAAAAGCTGGCAAAAGAGATTGAAGCGTCCAATAACGATGCTTCAATCTCTTTTTTTATGCTTAACAAGTGGCATGTGGAAACGAGACGCTGTGCTGCCATGCATATTTGATAAGTCAAACCATCGTTCTAGTTTTCTTTGTTGAGACGAGGCAGCATAATCAACGTGATATTAATGTGGCTATGAACGAATCAAGAGGGTTTGTTTGAAAAATTTGCTATAATAAATTTGTTCAAAAAAGAATTTTTCGTACAATGAGCTATCTCAAACAGAAAGGAAGGATTCCTATGCAGCAAACTCAAATTATGGGTATATTGAATGTCACACCAGATTCTTTTTCTGATGGTGGTCAGTTTAGCGAAGTCGATAAAGCAGTCGAACATGCCAAACAGATGGTTCAAGAAGGTGCGCATATCATTGATGTAGGGGGTGTTTCGACCCGACCCGGCCATGAAAATGTAAGCATAGAAGAGGAAATGAAACGCGTAATTCCTGTAGTCAGTGCACTGAAAGGTATCGATGCAGACATCTCTGTTGATACTTTTCGAAGCGAAGTGGCTGAAGCGGCCTTGAAAGAAGGCGCAACAATCATTAATGATCAATGGGCAGGTATTTACGATGAACGCATGTTTAAAGTGGTGGCGCAATATCAGGCGAGCATCATTTTAATGCATAACGGTGATGGTACACGTGATGTTCCTGTCATGGATGAAATGCTTGTAACACTATTAAAGCAAGCGAATAAAGCCGTATTGGCAGGAATTCCAAAATCAAAAATTTGGTTAGATCCAGGAATTGGTTTTGCTAAAACAAGAGAAGAAGAACGTGAAGTTATGGCCCGTTTAGATGAATTAGTGGCTACAGGATATAAAGTACTGCTGGCTACAAGTCGTAAACGCTTTGTTAAATTACTGCTTGGCAATGATAATAAAGTGGATGAACGCGATGAAGGTACAGCCGCTACAACTGCTTATGGTATTATGAAAGGGGTTCACGGTGTACGTGTGCACAACGTTTTGATGAATGCGCGACTTGCTAAAGCGATGGACGGATTGAAAGGATATGAACATGACAGATAAAATATTTTTAGAAGGTTTAAACTTTTATGCTTATCATGGTGCACTATCAGCGGAAAACGAAATAGGACAAATTTTCACAGTAGATATAGAAATGAAAGTTGATTTGCAAGAAGCAGGACAATCTGATCAAGTAGAAGACACCGTTCATTACGGCGAAGTCTATGAAGATGTTAAAGCAATCATGGAAGGTTCTCCTTCTAATTTGCTAGAACATCTTGCGGAACGTATTGCATTACGTATAAATTCACACTATAATCGTGTAATGGAAACAAAAGTTAGAATTACAAAAAAGAATCCACCTATCCCAGGTCATTATGAAGGCGTTGGTGTGGAAATAGTAAGGGTGAGCCATCATGGTTGATGCATATTTAGGATTAGGAAGTAATATAGGTGACCGTGAAAATCAATTAAAAGAAGCGATCCGCCTATTACGTGAAAATGAAGCCATCGAAATCATCGCGATTTCACCTATTTATGAAACGAAGCCAGTAGGATATACAGAGCAACCTGATTTTTTAAACTTATGTTTGCATATTAAAACGGAACTTTCAGCCCAAGCGTTGCTAAAAGTTGCCTTAAATACAGAGGCGGAATTACATCGCGTGCGTAAAATACGATGGGGACCTCGCACAATAGATATCGATATTTTATTATATGGAGATGAAGTCATCGAAGAGACTGATTTGATTGTTCCTCATCCACGTATGACTGAACGCGCATTTGTGATGATTCCATTAAATGATATTGCAGCCAACGTCATTGAACCACGATCAGGTCAAATGATTCAAAATATCGTGCAACAAGATGAAACAGTGGTAAAATATAAAAGTTAACTTGTTTCGATACTTGATGAGGATTGAACTTGAAACATTAATGAATCTTTGGATGAGACATCGTAACGATCATTATTGAGAAACAGGTGAATTCATCGATGAATCGTATATCGATGGGAAATTGATCGTGCATGATTCTGCTTACATCGTTGAGAGGATTTAAAAAGCGAAAAGTTGGCGTAATGGATTGCGAAAACTTGACTTTTAGCATTTAAAGGGATTACAGGAAATGGTCAAGTGTATAAAGCTTTAAACCAAAATAGAAGCACAAAAGGCGGAAGTGTGAATACAATTCCGTGATGAGATGCTTGGAAAACAATAAACAATAGAAGTATAAGCAGTGAAAAGGAGAGGTAAGAATGACAGAAGAAATGAATGACCAAATGCAGGTCCGCCGTCAAAAATTACAAGAGTTACGGGACTTAGGAATTGACCCGTTTGGTGAAAAGTTTGATCGTACGGGAGATGCTAAAACACTAAAAGCGCAATGGGATCAATATTCTAAAGAAGAACTTGTAGAAAAAGAATCAGAAAGTCATACCGTAATTGCAGGTCGTATTATGACAAAACGAGGCAAAGGTAAAGCCGGTTTTGCACATGTTCAAGATTTAACAGGACAAATTCAAATCTATGTGCGTAAAGACCAAGTTGGAGATGAACAATTTGATCTTTGGAAAAGTGCAGATTTAGGAGATATTGTCGGCATTGAAGGTGTGATGTTCAAAACAAACACAGGCGAAGTTTCAGTAAAAGCGAAGTCATTCAAACTTCTATCAAAAGCATTACGTCCGTTACCGGATAAACACCATGGTTTACAAGACATAGAGCAACGTTATCGCCAACGCTACCTCGACTTAATAACAAATGAAGAGAGCACGAAAACGTTTATTAATCGCAGCCGCATCCTTCAAGAAATGCGCAATTATCTAAATGATAAAGGCTTTTTAGAAGTTGAAACACCAATGATGCATCAAATTGCGGGTGGGGCTGCTGCACGTCCATTTGTTACACATCATAACGCTTTAGATGCGACACTCTATATGCGTATAGCGATTGAATTACACCTTAAACGCTTGATTGTTGGTGGATTGGAAAAAGTTTACGAAATTGGACGCGTTTTCCGTAATGAAGGTGTATCTACACGTCATAACCCTGAGTTTACAATGATTGAATTATATGAAGCTTACGCTGACTATAAAGACATTATGGCTTTAACTGAAGAATTGGTGGCTCATGTTGCACGTAAAGTTTTAGGAACAACAACAGTACAATATGGCGATTACACAATTGAGTTAGAGCCAAAATGGCGTCGTCTTCATATGGTTGATGCTGTAAAAGAAGCTACTGGCGTAGACTTTTATGCAGTGAAATCAGATGAAGAGGCACATCAACTTGCTCAAGAACATGGTATCGAAGTTGATAAAAATATGAAGTATGGTCATATCCTTAATGAGTTTTTCGAACAAAAAGTTGAAGAAACTTTAATTCAACCGACGTTTATTTATGGTCACCCAATTGAAATTTCGCCATTAGCGAAGAAAAATCCGGAAGATCCAAGATTCACAGATCGTTTCGAGCTCTTCATTGTAGG
This sequence comes from Staphylococcus coagulans, assembly GCF_002901995.1. GTDB lineage: Bacteria > Bacillota > Bacilli > Staphylococcales > Staphylococcaceae > Staphylococcus > Staphylococcus coagulans. Next base: position 24,525 of record NZ_PPQN01000037.1, read on the forward strand.
TCGTGAGCATGCGAATGCTTTCACAGAGCTTAATGACCCAATCGATCAACGCGAGCGTTTTGAAGCGCAACTTGTTGAAAAAGAACAAGGTAACGATGAAGCACATGAAATGGATGAAGATTTCATTGAAGCGTTGGAATACGGAATGCCACCAACAGGCGGATTAGGTATCGGTATCGACCGTCTTGTGATGTTATTGACAAACTCACCATCGATTAGAGACGTTTTATTATTCCCTTACATGCGTCAAAAATAAATTGAAGCAGCATAAATGAAGTGCGGTTAGACGTTTTAATCAGTGTGTACGCTTAGTGCATCTTTAATATGAAATAATATTGGTAAGGGTGAGGCAAGGAAGTTAATTTGACTTCTGCCTCACTCTATTTTTATAGTGTTGTTCCTTTTTAAGTCAGAAAGTTTTTTGATATAGGCTGCGCTAGAATGTTTTATTGAAGCGGTTATCGATACAAAGCAAATGGCTTTAAAAGGGCTATATCAAAGGTTTTTATCTCAATAAAAGTTGGAGATGAAAAAAATATAAAAAAGTTACGAAAAAATGTTGACTTTATTGCAAGAATTGATTAATATATAAAAGTCGTCAAATTCAGTGACAAACTTGTTTAAACTGTTTGTAAAAAACTTAAACAAAGTGTAAAATTAACTATTGAAAAGTATTTACAAAAATTGTATTATAATAAGGTAGCCAAAACGAGCTACTTAATAAAAAAATTATTGTCTGGTGACAATGGCAAAGAGGTCACACCTGTTCCCATGCCGAACACAGAAGTTAAGCTCTTTAGCGCCGATGGTAGTCGGACTGACGTTCCGCGAGAGTAGGACGTT
>NZ_PPQN01000038.1 GCF_002901995.1 Staphylococcus coagulans
TTAACATTCGTAAACTGGTAGTGACCTTGCGCATCACTTTGCGTTTCTGCCACAACTTCACCTTGTTCATTTTTCAATGTTACAGTGACATTCGCTAATCCTTTTTCACCTTCATTTTGTACACCATTGTGATCGCCATCTTCCCATACGAAATCTCCAATTGTGTAGGTTGGTTCAACTGTATCTTCTTCAAATGATAGAATACCCATCTGTTGCCCACGTTCGATTTGTTTCGGAAGTTCTGATTCAAGGTAGATTAAATTTCCATGTTCTTCAATTTCAGTATCTACACCTGTATTCATACCATGAATAACATCATTTGGAATAGAATCTTCAACTGTATTAATCACATTTCCGCCTTCTATGATGATTTCAGGTTGTGGTGGTACAGGTACTACAGGTGGAACAGGAATATTTTCGCCATTTCCTTGACCTTTACCAGAATGAAGCTGAATACCATCAATCCAGTTTAAAGTTACAGGATAATTTCTGTAATTCCAGTAATCCTCAGTAGAATTTTGCGTCACTTTTAAACTGATATCTCGATTGCCATCAAATTCACCTTCTAAAACGGCAATTAAAGGTCTTTCCACTCTGCTATCTGTAAGTGGTGTGATTTCTAATCGATCCTGATTTGAAGCAATTTTGAAATTTGAAGTTACATTATTCAATGATTCAAGATGATTGTGCATACTTTGATTTGGTTTTGAGCCATTAGTTATTTCATAAATTTTCAAGCTTTGTTTTCCAAAATCAATCCCACTATTTTTGTCATTTGTGAAAGTGACTTTTTGTAAATTGTATGATTTTGCAAGTGGATTGATGTAAGTGATATGTGTGAATTTATGATTTGCTTTATCTAATGTGATAAAAGCGCCTTTTAAACTAGAAATATTTGTAGCTGTGACTGGATTTAAATAATTTACATTCAAATTTTGCTCAGATTTTTGATTACCTACTTCTGCTTTTACAGTGATGTTTGCATTATTTAAAACTTTGCTTGTATCAATAAATAAAGGTAATTCTAAGTTGACGTTCACATTTGATTTATTATTGACAACGTCAGTAAACGTATATTTAATCTTATTACCTACTACTTCACTTTGTGCTAGTACGCCAGATTGACCTTCTAATAAAATATTTGCTGCTTTTTTATCAGCGGCTATACCATTCGTGTTGATATTATCTGACAGTTCTACCTCGAAGAAATCACCACTTCTTGTATTTTCAGGTAATTTCGCATTTAATTTTAAGTTTAATCTTTCCGCTTTTTGTGGATTGATAGCTTGTGTGTTATTAACATTTGTTAAATCAACTTTCACATTTTGAAGTTCTGTTGAAATATTTTTTGCTACTTTACTTTGATTTGCTGCTTGCTTGTTGTCGGTTAACTGTGCTGGATTTGCTTGTGCTTCTATTTTTTCTTCATTTTTGACAGGTGCAACTTGTGACTTTTGCGATTCAACTTGAACATTTTCTTCCTTTTTATTACTTAATACTGCCGCTTCTTCGTTTTTAGTTTCAACTGGCTGTGTTGAAACAGCTTGAGGTGTGACTTCTTCTTTTACTGAGTCTACTTTTTTCTCACTTTGAAGAGCAAATTGCGCTTGTTCGTTATTCTCAGTTGCTTTATTTGCATTAGTGGATTGTGGTGTTGATTCTGCAGTTGACTTCCCAGTTTCAACTGCTATAGCGGGCTTTGTTTCTTCTGATGCCTCTGCTTCATTATTTTGACCAATACCAACGATAAACATTGTCCCTAATAATATAGATGCTGCCCCAAATTTATATTTTCTAATTCCAAATTTTTGTTGATTATTCACTTTTTCTCTCCATCTCGTTCTTATTGCGCAATATTACCGATTACACTAAGCGCAATTGTATAACGTGATGATATGAAAGACAATATTATTTGAAATAGTTAATAAAAAGTTTATATTTGCAATTATTTAAGGTGTGTTTATTTGGGTTGTGTTATATTTTTAAGAATTAATTTAGAAATAAAAATTTAGCACATATATTGCTTTTATATAAAAAACTTCAACAGTAACATTCTTCAGTCTTACTTTACTACATTCCTAATTTATCCATTGTGTTTTCAATACTTTGATACATGTCTTTAAAATCATCTAAACTTTCTTCTGGACTAATTGTACAGATTCTTAAAACATTCTCATCATTTAACATTGTCGTAAATATACCTGCAATATTATATTTTCTTAGCGTTTCTGACAACAATATATTTTTTCTTTCAGATTCCTCTCGACGCTCAGCTTTTACTTTAAATGTGACAATGCCAAGACTCGCTGCTGTTACAAGTTCTAAACGTTTAGATTGTTTCACTTGTGCTTCAAACCACTCTGCATATGTCATAGATTGATTGATCATTGCAGATATTTTTTCAGTACCAAACGTTTGTAACGTCATCCACAATCGAGGTCCCCGTGCAGGTCTTGTTAATTCAGGCCCCAAATCCCACCAATCAGGTTTATCCGTTGTAGACTCTACGTCTTGTAGGTATTCTCCTCCAGCACGATATGTATTTAGCAAATATCGAATATCTTTTACAAGGCAAAACGCAATACCATAGATTTGGTATAACCACTTATGTCCATCCCATACAATCGAATCTGCTTTTTCAATGCCTTTCGCTAAATGACGTTGATCTGAAAGCACGACTGATGCACCATAGGCACCATCAACATGAAACCACAATTGATATTTTTCGCAAATTCGAGCAATTTGATCTAACGGATCTATAGCACCTGTATTGGTCGTTCCACATGTTCCAATGACAATAATCGGGATTAAACCTTTCTCTTGATCAGCCTGTATTTGTCGTTCTAAATCGTCACTTTCCATCCGAAAATTCTCTGTATCAACGTAACGCCAATTTTCTTTGGGTATCCCTAATAAATGTAATGCCTTGTGATTGGCAGTATGTGTTTGTCGCGTCAAATATACAGTCGCTTTAGAAATATCATTAACTGAAACTTTAGCATCTCTTGCGGCAGCTAGTGCTGTAAAACCAGCCATCGTTCCTCCTGATTCAAGAATGCCTCCTGCATGCTCACCTTTTAAACCTACTTGCTGAATCGCCCAATGAATAACCTCTTTTTCCATTGCACTTGCACCAGGCGCTAAATGCCATCCACCTACGTGAGAATTGTAAGATGTCGCAATCATATCTCCTAACCACGATACATACTCCGCCGGTCCCGGGATAAAACCATAATATCTAGGGTGTCGTAAATTCGCATCCAATTCTAACGCATCGATTTCTTCTTTCATAACTTCTTCGATTGGCTGACCTTGAGATTGAATCGAGGATAAATTAAAAGGTTTGCGAATCTCTTGGCGATTCAAAAATCCTCTTTTTGCATTAAAATCGCCTTGATTATAATGCTTAAAGATCTTATTCACAAATTGATTGGTTAACTTCAAAATTTCTTCCTCTTGAATTTTATGCATTTGATTTTGTTCATCATTCATATAAATCCCCCCAAGTTCATCCATAAAAGTTAATCACTAATTATGAAAATAACGATACAATATAAAAAATGTGTTAATTCATAACATTCCTATATAAATCTACTTCAATGGGTAATATAACACTTAAAATCCTAAAGAGCCAATCGTTAAAAAGCTATTTTTTTCTAAAGGCTATGTATTTAAAGTATACTAATTTGTGGAAACCAAAATAAAAAAGCTACCCAGTGACATGTATAGGTAGCTTAAAGTGTATTAAACTTATTCTATTTTTATTTCTTAGTTATTGTGAATACTTCAATAGTATCTTGTGTTGGATTGAATTCTCG
>NZ_PPQN01000039.1 GCF_002901995.1 Staphylococcus coagulans
CTTTCTTCAAAGAGTCAATATGATTGTTATACATTGGTAGGTCATAGTTTTAAAAAGGTATATTATTATGTAATAATGATTTTTATAGAATAAGTTTAATTCCTGATTTTATATTCAAACAATTGTAAAATTTAAAAAGTTACGGTAATATAGACGCATGGGCTTTGACAGTCCATGCGTATCTTTTATACTCAATACAATTTCATATATTCTTTCGGGGCTGGGTGAAATTCCCAACCGGCAGTAAATTAAAGCCTGCGACCCATATTGCAAAGCGATATGGCTGATCTAGTGAGAATCTAGAGCCGACAGTTAAAGTCTGGATGGGAGGAAGAATAGGTATGGCAATTTCACAAAGTATTGTGAAGCTTATTTGTCGTACCAAATGATATATGAATCCGACTATCTTTAAAGAGATAGCGATTTTTAATTCCCACTACTCGATTTTAAACGAGTGGTTTTTTTATTGAGGTGAAAGATTGGAAAATTATTTAGAGCAAGCAATACTACTCGCACAAATGGTCAACGGCCAAACAGGAACGAATCCTCCTGTAGGCGCTGTTGTTGTTAAACACGGTAGAATCATTGGATTAGGCGCACATTTGAAAAAAGGCGACAAACATGCTGAAATTCAAGCCATTGATATGGCTGGTGAAGCAAATGTAAAAGATGCATCGATTTATGTATCATTAGAGCCTTGTTCTCATTATGGAAGTACACCGCCTTGTGCCAAAAGAATCATCGACACAGGGATTAAAAAGGTGGTATACGCAGCTAAAGACATCACTTTAGATACGGCGGGTCACCAAATGATGGTGGAAGCGGGTATTGATGTAGAATACCGTCCGATGAAACAAGCCTTGGATTTATATGCTGACTTTTTCAAAAGTAAATCAGAGGGACGACCTATTGTAACTGTCAAAGTCAGTGCAAGTTTAGATGGCAAACAAGCTACAGATCTTGAAGAGAGTCAGTGGATTACTTCAAAAGCTGTGAAGCAAGATGTTTTTAATTTGAGGCATAATCATGATGCTATTATCACTGGTAATGGGACGCTTCGCAAAGATAATCCAAGTTTGACAACGCGTATCGAAGATGGACATCATCCGGCAAAGGTCATTCTTTCGCGTTCTGGTGACATAAATTGGAATGTGCAACTCTTTAAAGATGAAACGACACCGATTTATATTTATACCGAAAACCATAGTTTAACATCGACAGAAGACCATATTCATATTATTAAAGCGAATCAATTAAATATTGATTTTATATTAAAAGATTTATTTCAAAAAGGTTTTGGTCGGATACTTGTTGAAGCCGGACCGAACGTGACATCACAATTTTTAGCGTCACTTGATGTGACAAACTTCATCCTATATTTAGCCCCGAAAATCATAGGTGGTCAAGGTAAATATCAATTTTATCAAACAAATGATGTAATGCCTTTAGACCAACTACCACAATTTGAAATTGTACACAGTGAAATAATAGATACCGACATGAAATTACGAATGAAGAGGAAGTGAATCCATGTTCACAGGTATCGTTGAAGAAATAGGTACAATTGAAAAAATTCAAAAGCAAAACCCCACAACTGAACTGACTATACAGTGTCAACATATATTAACGGATATGCATATTGGTGATTCCATAAGTGTCAACGGCACGTGCTTAACGGTAACAACTTTTAATGCACACAGTTTTTCAGTGGAAGTTATTTTAGGTACTGAAAATAAAACATATCTTGCTGAACTTAAGACAGGCGATAAAGTCAATCTTGAGCGCGCGTTATTAGCAACTGGCCGCTTAGGAGGTCACTTTGTGCAAGGCCATGTAGACGGGAAAGGTCGTATCAAACAAATTCAATCATCACAAAATGAATGGATTTATACGATTGAAGCACCTACTCATTTAATGGAACAAATGATTTCACAAGGCTCTATTGCTGTTGACGGTATCAGTTTAACGATTTTTAAAAAGCACCCTCATGCTTTTGATATTCATTTAATTCCAGAAACAAGAAAATCTACAACTTTATCTACGAAGAAACAAGGAGATCCTGTTCATTTAGAGACGGACATGTTATTTAAATATGTCCAATCGATAACAACACAAAAATCAGACTTATCAATGGAAGATTTGTTGAAAGCAGGATTTTAATGGAGGCGTAAGTAATGAAATTAGATACAATTGATGAAGCGCTCAGAGCTTTAAAAAATGGAGAAATGATTATTGTTGTAGACGATGAAGATCGTGAAAATGAAGGCGACCTCGTTGCTATAACGGAGTGGATGCACGATGACACCATTAATTTTATGACTAAACATGGAAGAGGACTTATATGTGCACCTATCACAAAAGAAATCGCTGAAAAAGCAGGATTGGATGGAATGGTTAAACACAATAATGATCCGCATGGCACTGCTTTTACACAAAGTATTGACCATATTCAATCGACCACTGGAATTAGCGCTTATGAAAGGATGCATACTGCGCGAGCTTTAATCGATGAACAAATGGACCAATATACCTTTAATCAACCGGGCCATTTATTTCCGTTGATTGCAAAAAAGCATGGTGTTTTAGAACGTCGTGGTCATACAGAAGCCACAACTGATTTAGCACGGTTAACAGGTGCTACACCTGCAGGATTAATTTGTGAAATTATGAATGAAGATGGAACAATGGCTAAAGGCGCGCAACTTGACCAGTTCAAAGAGATGCATCAATTGAAAATGATTTCTATTGAGGATCTTGTTGGATACATTAAAGTGAATCGCAAAATCATAACTGAGCAAGCGAAAGTTAAGTTACCTACGCGATTTGGTGCTTTTGATATGTATGGATTTACTTCTAATATAGATGGTACCGAACATTTAGCTATTGTTAAGGGTGAAATTCACCCAACGATGAATGTACGTATTCATTCTGCTTGTGCTACAGGAGATATTTTTCATAGTGCACGCTGTGATTGTGGAGATCAACTTGAAGCAGCAATGGCCTATATTGAACAACATGGTGGTATGATTTTATACTTACCCCAAGAAGGTAGAGGCATTGGCTTAATGAATAAATTAAAAGCGTATGAACTGATTGAGCAAGGCTATAATACGGTTTCCGCTAATGAAGCGTTAGGTTTTGAACCAGATTTAAGGGAATACGATATCGCTGCACAGATACTAAGACACTTTAATGTAGATCATGTGCATTTATTGAGCAATAATCCAGAAAAATTTCATGGATTAAAACGCTATGGGATTCAAATTGGTAAGAGAATTCCACTCATAGCTGAAGAAAATGAACACAATCATGATTATATGCATGTCAAAAAAACACAAATGGGGCATATGATTTAAATATAGGAGGTACAAAAAATGAAATTTGAAGGTCAACTTATAGGTAAAGGTTTAAAAATAGGAATTGTCGTAAGTCGCTTTAATGATTTTATCACTGGTCGCTTAGTCGAAGGTGCGCTTGATGCTTTAAAACGCCACCAAGTCGAAGCTGACGATATTGATATTGCTTATGTACCGGGGGCATTTGAACTTCCAATTGTGGCCCAAAAAATGGCACAAACTCAAAAATATGATGCGGTAATTACGCTTGGCTGCGTGATTCGCGGTGCAACATCTCATTATGATTATGTTTGTAATGAGGCTGCTAAAGGCATAGCTAAAGCGGGAGATGATACAGGTATTCCTGTAATATTTGGTGTTTTAACAACTGAAAATATTGAGCAAGCAATTGAACGTGCAGGTACAAAAGCAGGTAACAAAGGTGCAGAAGTCGCAGTAGGCGCAATAGAAATGGCTAACTTACTGAAACAGTTTTAATGAAATATAGTTCGCGTGTTTCAATTTCGTAGCGATTACAATTTTTTTATAATTGAAAATGATAATTTGGAGTGGCGCTAAGACACGATATCAATATAGGCGACCACACCGTTTTGTTAACGTGATATCAATAAATAGAAGCCACAACAGCTATGATTAAGGCATGTTGTGGCTTTCTAAAATTGACATGAGCGTCAGACAATTTTATTTATTTTTTAATAGCTTAAATAATGTTCCGACTGCGAGTCCAATTGCCCCTATAGAGAGTAGGACTTTTGGTTTAACAAATTCTTTGAAGGCTAATGTTAGGTTTTGAGGTCTTTCCGCTAATCGTCGCATAAAGTAACCAAACCAATCATCACCATAAGGGACATAAATCGTAAAATTATATCCTTCCTTTGCAATCGCCTCTGCTAAATCGCTTCTAAATCCATACAACATTTGAAATTCGAATTGAGATTTATCAATATGATTGTCCTCAACAAATTTTTTAACATGGTTAATTATTTTGTGATCATGAGTAGCAATTGAAGTGAAGCTTTTAGAATTTAACAATCTTTTTTCGATAAGTCGAATATAATTTTGATCAATTTCTTCCTTAGTTTGATAGGCGATATGTGGTGATTCTTTATAGGCACCTTTTACTAGGCGTAAGCGGAGTTCAGGATATTTATCGATGAGTACATCTGCTTTAAATAAGTAAGCTTGAATCACTGTTCCAATATTTAAATAATTGGATTTTAATCGATCTAAAGTTTGTGTAATATCGAAAAGGCTATCATACTTTTCTGTATCGATGTTAATATGCATATGATCATAGCTATTTGCTTTCGAAACAATTTCTTCAATGCTTTCAAAACATAAGGCACGATTAAATTCACTACCTAACTGGCTGAGCTTAACCGACATATGCGCGTTGAGTTGATTTTCGTGAATCGCATCCATAACTTTTAATATATTTTCTTTAGCTGCAATTGCATCTCGCTCATTATTTACAAACTCACCCAGATTATCGACTGTTGCTGCGATATTTTTGTCGTTTAATTTCTTAATCGTAGTGACAACCTCTTCTATCGTATTACCAGCAACAACTCTATTTGCCCCTAATGAAGGTCCTACAGTTTTTGCTAATGAGTTTAAATAAGCATTGTTTGATAGTGTAATAAAAAAGTTTTTGATTAAGCTCATTTCAATTCCTCCCATATCCTTTGTTCATTGTCATAATGATAGTGTATCATGAACAGATAATGGAAGAAAACGTTTTCATAGTACATAATTACAATTTTAGCGCGTATTTTTCTTTTAGAATTATGAATATTTAAATTCTTTATTTGTTTCTTGTGACTAAGATGATAAATTTTGTGAAGCGGTGAGTGGTGGTTTCTGTAAATCAGTATCAATCGGTTCTTGTGCTAGTGCTAAAAAGAGGGGCATCATAAGCAAAAACAATAAACTAATCACACATTTAACGATGATTTTCATTAACGACACCTTCAATTTAAATTTATTTTCAACTAAAACGTATCATACGATTATCAAGTAGGTGTGAATATGTTGTAAAGATGTGCTTTAAAAAGTAAACAGCGCCAAATATTAACGTAATGTAAAGTCCACAATTGAAACTTTACGATATCTTAAAATTTCAATCGGTATGTGCGTGTTAAAATAAGAGTGAAATCTTTTTAAGGGAGATTATGACATGTTTAGAGATATGGCATTTTATATATTTGGGACGCAGTTAGATACGTTTGTACAGTACTTTGTTTTTGAACTTATTATTTTAGTTCTGATTGGATTAATTGTGGGGGTGCTTACACACCGAATGTGGCTTGTAGCTGTTGTAATTATAGGATTAAATCTTATTGATGCTGGCATTATAGCACATTTTAATGTTTCTCAAGGAGATGGCTCACTGGTTGGTCAATTTTTCTTAATGTTAGTCGCAAAATTTTTCCCAACTTTTTATGAATTACTTTTAGCAATTTTATTATTACGTTTACCATTCATACGTAAAACTTTTAAATTATCTTAACGATGGAAAGAGCAACATCATAGTAAATATTTAAAGTCACACGCGCTTTTTTTATATTCGTCAGTGACTCATATCAACAGGATAGAAAATTTACGTCTCATGTAGATTTCTATCCTGTTTTTATGATTTCCTTTTTATTCGCAAACTCGAATAAAATCACGCTATAATAAAAAAAAGAACGTAAAGGAAGGGTAATGTTGTATGTGGAAATGGGAAACAGATAGTAAAGCTAAAGGCGTCATCGTTATTGTTCATAATATGTTAGAACATACAGGAAGATACGCCTATGTCATTACACATTTAAAGCGTAATGGTTATCATGTGATTATGGGCGATTTACCTGGGCAAGGACAAACGTCACGTATGAATAAGGGGCAAATCGAAAGCTTTGAAATCTATCAAGAACGGGTACTTGAGTGGATTGAAATTGCAGAAGCGTATCATCTTCCTACATTTATTATTGGGGTCGGATTAGGTGGACTCATTTGTGTCAATCTATTAGAAAAAGTGCAACTTGATATTGAAGGATTGATTTTAATTTCCCCATTAATGGCTTTTCATAATAGCAATAAGACACGTAAAAATTTCTTAACAGCGAACATAGGTGATGTCTCTAAAAGTGCAAAATTTGATCTCGGTTTTCAAGTAACTGATTTGACTCGAAATCCTGAAGTTCAAGAGGAAACAATAAATGATGCAATGATGTTAAAGAAAGTAAGCTACCATTGGTACAAAGAAGTTATCAGAACAATGAAAGAAACTGCGGATCATATGGATCAATTCATGCGCATTCCGATGTGCGTCATGTATGGTACAGAAGATGTGATTTCAGATACAAAAGTAATTTATCAATTTGTGAATAATCTCAGTTACGATGAACTTTATTTTAAAGCGTGGGAAGGTTTAGCGCATGAAATTCATAATGAGCCTGAACGCGAAGCCGTTATGCGTTATATCCTTAGCTTTTTAAATAATAAAGTTTTTACAGCAGGATATTTAATCGATGACGAAAATAGTATTAAGTAATTATTTTAAACATTTTACATAC
>NZ_PPQN01000004.1 GCF_002901995.1 Staphylococcus coagulans
TGTATATTCTTTTACGTTATTCTCATGATCACTCTATGCGTTATGATCGCTATCCATTTTGACACAATTGTGATATTTTAATTTTTTTAACTTATTATAAAAATACTAACACGACATTTTATCATTTAAAATTCTGATTTTCTCTTATAAAAATGAATGACAAAATGTAACATTTCACTTACAATAACTAATGGTCAAGAAAAGGAGTCATAAATTATGATTGAAGCTATTATTTATAATATTTCAGTAACCATTGCTGGTATATATTTATTTCATCGTCTTCAATACGCAGAATCACACGATTTTAGATTTTCAAAAAGCTATATCACCGTATTGATGACAATTGTTGGACTATTACTAGCATTATATCCCGTACCTATAGAACATTATATGGTTCAACTTTCTTTTGTTCCTTTACTATTTTTAGGACGCTATACAAATTCCTTTTACACATTTATTTCAGCCATTATTATTGCACTTGTCGGCTATTTTGTATTATCTACATCTTTAACTTATGCTATCGCACTGATTATCATTGCAGGCGTTGTGAGTACTATCGGCCCATTTTTAAAACAGAACCATGTCGTTGCAATTCAAATTTTGAATGTATTAAGTATCATTATTTTGACCGTTATTGCATTATTTATGCCATCGTATGATATCAAAGAAGTCATCTACTTAATACCACTTTCTGTTATCGCTACTTTAGTAACAGCGATTTTCTATGTTGATTTATTAAGATTTTTCTCTTTAATCGAGCGTTACGAAAATGAAGAAACGGTGGATTATTTGACGGGATTAGGAAATGTTAAAGAATTTGACCGTCATCTCAACGAAGTCTCACGTATTGCAGATGATAATAACCAAAGTTTAGCTTTATTACTGATAGACATTGATGGTTTCAAAGATGTCAATGATGCACATACACATCGTGCTGGAGATGCTGTTTTAAAACAAATGTCTCACTTATTTCAAAATTACGTACCTAAAAAGACTAAAATTTTTCGTAATGGCGGTGAAGAATTTTCGATTGTCCTTCGTCATTATTCTTTAGATGAATGTGTGAAACTCGCCGAAAATATTCGAAAAGCAGTTGAAAAGTCTAATTTTCACCTTCCTGATAAAACGGTGATTAAACTTTCTGTATCGATTGGTGTCGGCTATTTAGATAGTGAAGCACATAAATCTCATCGAAAAGTTTTTAAAGATGCAGATGACATGCTCCACGTTGCAAAAAATGAAGGCCGTAATAAAGTCATGTTTAATCCAATTATTAAATTACAATAAGCAAGATGCTTTAAACACTTCGCGTATGACACGTTCATCCACGCGAAGTGTCTTTTTTGAGTTCTATATTTTTAGTCGTTTTTTCAAAGTAGAAAAGAAAATAATTCTGTAACAGCAACACCTAGTTCAGAAACTAAAGTAACGCTATAGCGCATTGAATGAATCTCCTTTTTTCTAATGTGAAATTGTGAAATTATTTTGAGATAATTTTGAGATGATTTTGAGTGTGAGCCTATTATGAAAAATATTATTTATTCCCCATATGTAAAGCTTTTGCTTATGATTTTTTGAAAACATAGGTATTATATATTGCAAGACCCTTTATTCCAATGTAGACTGACAATTGATTGTTATTAAAAAGGAGGCATAGTCATGGCAGAGGCATTAACGATTATAGATGAAGATAAAGTCATTGACGTTGTCTTACTTGCAGGTAAAGTCCTACTAGAAAGTGGTGCTGAAACGTACCGAGTTGAGGATACAATGGGCCGAATTGCTGCAAGTTATGGACTTGAAGATACATATGCTTTCGTCACATCTACAGCCATCATCTTTTCCTTAAATGATCGTACGAATACACGCCTTGTTCGGGTGCGTGAACGTACGACGGACTTAGAAAAAATTGCAATGGCTAATAATATCTCACGAAAAATCTCACGAAATGCTTTAACATTAGACGAAGCAAAATCGGAGTTAATTCATTTAGACCATGCTTCGTTACAGTATTCGTTTATTATTAAATTTATATCCGCTTCCATTGCATGTGGCTTTTTCTTATTCATGTTTGGCGGTGTCGCACATGATTTTATTTATGCAGTTATTGCAGGTGGCGCGGCATTTTTAACATTTGATTTAGTACAACGCTTTATACAGATTAAATTTTTCTCTGAATTTATAAGTGCAATGGTCGTGATTACGATTGCTGCCTTTTTTACTAAAATGGGTTGGGCAATCAATCAGGATATTATCACAATCGCTGGTGTTATGCCCCTTGTCCCAGGTATTTTAATTACGAATGCCATTCGTGACTTAATGGCGGGAGAACTACTTGCCGGAATGTCTCGAGGTGTCGAAGCCGCATTGACCTCTTTTGCTATCGGAGCAGGCGTCGCGATTGTATTACTCATATTTTAAGAAAGGTGTGGGAAGCATTGACCGTCATTTTGTATTACATTGCGCAGTTTATGATTAGTTTTATTTCTACAATGCTATTTTCAGTTATATTCAATGCACCTAAGCGATTGCTAGTTGCGTCAGGCTTTGTTGGTGCAATGGGTTGGTCCATTTATAAATTCACTGTAGATATGAACTACGGCATCGTTATGGCCGCTTTTCTTGGAAGTTTTATATTAGCCATTATGAGTCATACGATGAGCCGCCGTTATAAACGTCCTGTCATTATTTTTATATTACCTGGTATTATTCCTCTTGTACCTGGAGGCGCAGCTTATGAAGCAACACGACTATTAGTATCAAATTCCTATACACCCGCTGTAAACCAGTTTTTAGAAGTAACACTAACGTCTGGCGCGATAGCTTTTGGAATACTCTGCGCTGAGATCTTCTATTATATCTATACACGCATCAAGCATTACTATGGTAAACTTAAAGGTAAGACTTATCGTAAAGGTTATCATATGAATAACCGTATTTAACGTAAAGAGAAGGAGTGGTCAACTTGAAAGAACAAATTATCGAAAGACTCACACGCTACACTAAAATTAATACACAATCTGATCCCAATAGTGAGTCAACACCTTCCACTACAAGACAATGGGATTTATTACATCTCCTAGAGAAAGAATTGTCAGCGATGGGATTGCAAACAGATTTAGATGATCAAGGCTATTTATTTGCGACATTAGAAGCCAATATTGAAGTACCGGTGCCAACTATTGGCTTTTTAGCTCATGTAGACACTTCTCCTGACTTCAATGCTGCAAATGTCAATCCTCAAATCGTCGACAATTATGATGGCGGTATTATTAAATTAGGTACATCTGGACGTGAAATCAATCCTGAAGTCTTTCCAGACATCGTTAAAGTTAAAGGGCATACTTTAATGACGACTGATGGCACTTCATTATTAGGTGCAGATGACAAAGCAGGCGTCGTAGAAATCATGGAAGCATTACGTTACCTATTAAATCATCCAGAGATTAAACATGGTCGTATTCGAGTAGGCTTCACTCCTGATGAAGAAATTGGTCGTGGGCCACATCAATTTGATGTTGAACGTTTTGATGCAGATTTTGCTTATACAATGGATGGTAGTCAATTAGGCGAACTTCAATATGAAAGTTTTAATGCTGCAGAAGCAACGATTTCTTTTGAAGGCGTCAATGTTCATCCGGGTTCTGCAAAAGATAAAATGGTCAACGCTTTAAATCTGGCGAATATTTTTCATCAATCGCTACCTGCTCAAGAAGTTCCAGAGCATACAGATGGTTACGAAGGATTCTTCCACCTGATGCAAATGAACGGTAATGTTGAAAAAGTTACATCACAATATATTATTCGAGATCATGATCGTACTTCATTTGAAAATCGAAAACAAACTTTAATTGAAATTCAAGAGAAGATAAACAAACAGTATTATTACAATCCTGTAAACCTTGTCATTCATGATCAATACCATAATATGGCAGAAAAAATCATACCACTTCAACATATTATAGATATTCCTAAAGCCGTGTATAAAGATTTAGGCATTACGCCAAATACTGCACCTATACGTGGTGGTACAGATGGTTCACAATTATCATTTATGGGGTTACCGACACCAAATCTTTTCACAGGCTGTGACAATTTTCATGGGCCATATGAATATGCATCGATTGATGTTATGGAAAAAGCAGTTCAAGTCATCATTGGTATCGTACAAAAAGTGGCTGAAAATCAAAAAGCATAACTTTATTGCTGTCAAAAGAAGTCAAAAAGAGTCAGAGAAACTGTATTCTCTGACTCTTTTTTATCAATTGTATTTCGCTTTGAAAGCATTCTTCATTGAGGGAGGCAATTTAACCCCCTCAATCTAGATGTCATCTTAAAACTACTCAAATTATTGTTATCCTAAACTTCTTTTATTGTGGTAAATGCGTGCGCAATAACTTGATGGCTTGTATTGTATTATGGCGTAATTGAATCCCCATTTTGAAGTCTGTCAATTGTTTTGGCATTTCGATAAAGCTATTAAACATAGCCGTTACACCTAAAGCTTCGAAACGTTCAAATTTATCTGCAGTGCCACACAATGCCACAGAAACTTTATCATGTTTTTGACATAATTCAGCGATGCGCAATGATGATGTATCTATAATTTCATCTTGTTCATCTATACCTTCACCAAAGATGATTAAATCCGCTTGTCCAACTAATTGATCAAGACCTGTAATTTGATCAACAAGTTCATGACTTGTATTGATTTCAGCATTAAACAGTGCCGCCATAGTTGCAGCAGTCCCACCGCCTGCACCACCTCTTTCAATAGGACCTAACAACAATTGGTGTTCATTTTTAAATAACTCACTCAAATACCATAATAGGTTATCAATTTCTACAGCTTGAGTTCTATCTATTTGCTGTTCTATATAAGTTTTCATAATCGCACTTTGTTTACCATATAACTTACTTTCAAAATCGACCAAAACTTGGATACGACATTGTTGCAACCGTTGATCCAAATCACTTGTATCAATATGACGAACATGCTTAATTTGGCGTGCACCTTTTGTCATGTCAACACGTTGACCTTCGTCATCATAAAAACGTGCACCTAACGCTTCTAACATACCCGCACCGCCATCATATGAAGCAATGCCACCAACTGAAATAACGATATGTTGTGCCGCTTTATCTAACGCATGTCGAATGACTTCACCAAGACCATAGCTTGTCAAATTGACGTGTGGCGCTTGACCTGTTAAAAATTGACTTGCTTCAATCACTGTTAAACCATCATCTGTATGGCCGTATGTGACATCAACAGCTTGCATTTCAGCATTATGCGCAGAGATTCGATACTGTGTTCCAGACTTCCATAGAAATACAGCGTTCAGCAATTCTCTTCTACCATTAAATAATGGAACTTGAACGATATCTGCAGATTCTAATTGGCTCGCTACAGCTTCTTCCACATAGCGATTAGCATCATAACTCGAAATAATGCCGTTATATTCATCCATCGCAACTAAAACTTTCATTTTGTCACCCTCTTATCTCTCATATCTCTTAAATATCAAATTGAAACGATTCGTTATTGATTATACTGTTTTTTCACTGCTCAAACTGCTAGCGTACTATGAGCGCTACACTTATAATACAATGGGTATCTTGCTTGCATAAACGCTATAACAAGGTATGCTTTTGGAAAGATTAAGCTTCCATTTTCTCTCTATTTGTCCATTTTAATAATCATGGATTGTTCAACCACTCCATATTATAGCGTTGACTTATAATTGAATACAAACGAATAGAACGCTTATAGACATTTTGTAGTGATTCTACAATACCCTATAAGCGTTCCATTTTACAAATTGATTACTCTTCAGCTTGCGCAAGTGAAGATACATTAATATTATTGTGGCTATCATGCCATTTGACCTCACCATTTACAAAATAAAATGCCTGTGGTGATTCGTGCTGAATACCTGTTTTTTCAGCAATATAATCCGATAATTCTCTTTCTTCTTGAACAACGAGATAATAACCGTCCATATCACGTTCATATAAAAATTTATTAAACTGGTCAAATGCATTTTCGGAAATTGGACATGTATTACTATGCTTTAATATAAAAATATAGTTGTTTTGTTCAAGCACTTGCTCAAATTGGTCAATCGAAGTTAGCTTTATCGCCATTCTCTTCACCTCTAAGTATATTTTCTGTTTGTCTTTTATCTGTCATTTAATTCAACTTTTCTCAATGTGTACCATTATACACACATAATCTATCCTTGTTAACCTTTAATTTTGATTGAAACTGGAAATCTACACGTATGAAATCCATTCTTTTCTTCCTTATGACGCATATGATTCCCCTTTAATCCTTAGTCTTACGAGCGATCTTATTTAGACTCTAACTTTCTTTTTTCTTTTTCAAAAGGTTGATCGAAACGTTCTAAATCGTCCCCTTTTGTTACTAATTGATTTACATCAAATTTTGATAATTTTTCACTATATTGAATCGTTTTCGCTCTTTCTTGATAATAACGTTCTAATTTATAATACATTTCAATCGCATTTTGACGCGCGTTATTTGTTGCACTGTCTTTTAATTGCGTTTTATTTAGTTCTTTTATTTGTCCTTGAATGAGCGGTAGCATTTCTTTATGAATGGCATCTAATTGTGCCTTCTCACTTTTAGCATTCATTGATTTTTCTGCTATCTCTTTAATCGCTTGGTTGTTACTGATGAGTTTATTTTCAAGCATTTCATTTTCTCTTGAACCTTGTTCTGTTTGTTTCGCCAAGTTCATTTGCGACTCGACACGACTACGATGTTTTTCAAATGCTTGTGTAGAATCTAGAATTTTTTCATTGGATTGAATAGATTTTTGACAAAGTGCTATAAATGAATCCAATTGTTTGATTTCATGTTCTTTTTGATCAATTCCTTTTAAATAAGTTGATTTTAATGCTTTCAATGTATCATCTCGTGCCGGAAGTTGATTGGCTTCCTCTTTATAATCTTTAAATTTCGGCTTTAACTTTTGATCGATTGCTTTTTTTATGTCATTAAATGCTTGTTTATTTTTATCTGTCGTATCGGTTTGACTTAAATAATGAATTTGATTTAAGTCCATTTGATTGAGTGTTTTACTTAATATGCGTTCTTTTTCATTGACTATTTTCATATGTTGATCAAACGCTTTTAATTGGTCTTCAGACGAATGCATACATGCCGGAAGTAACATGAGCGCTAAAAAGCTTAAAATTATAATTTTAATCCATTTTTTCATCATTGCACCCCTTATTAATTCGTATTATACAGAAACATATTTAACTTGAAAATAATATATGTTATAGTTATGCAGAATTAAGCAAAATGCCTTATTTTAGCCATAAGGAGGCTTTCACATGTATCGTCATGTTCAACCTTTTATTACCGAGCAACACCAAGATTTTTATGCGCAACAATATCAAAAATATCAAGATATTCTCTTTAACTTATTGAAGTCTCCAGTGAAAAGTACACAGCATATCGGAGGGACCTTTCATTTTAACTATCCTACAGAACCCATCCTAGACATTTTAGTCGGTGTGGACAACCTTCATGATATTACTTCATTAGATGAAAAAAGATTAAATTACGCTGGATTTTATCGTTTGCATCATCCTTACGAAAAAAAGGTTATGATGGCGAAGTTTAATAACTTAATTGATTTAAAACAGGAAGTCCGACTGCATATTCTCCAACGTCACACCCCTATTTTCGAACAGTATGCGCAATATCATGATTTGTTAACATCCCATCCAAAAGCCATTGACTATTTTTCAACACAAAAACAGCAATTGACAGATACAACGTTAGCTATTCGAGATTATGAAGCACAAAAAGCACAATGGTTTAAAAATCTGCGTCAATATTCGTCTTAGAATTTCGATTAAAACATGACGCTTTATCATAAAACAGTTAAAATAGAATTAAATAAATTTCTGCCGACATTTCTAAAACAAAATATTAAGCAGAACTTTGTTGCAGAAACAATTAAATTATCAACGAATACAGACAAAGAAAGGATGTTAATTTTGAATCATTCTAGCATCTTACAAGAGTTAAAAGCGCTCGTCCCAGAACGCATCATTAAAGTAGACGAGCCCCTTAAACGTTATACTTATACAAAAACTGGAGGTAATGCAGATTTTTACATCTCGCCTGATTCATATGAAGATGTACAAAAAGTCGTAAAATATGCTTACGATAACCAAATTCCAGTAACTTATTTAGGTAATGGCTCTAACATTATTATTCGTGATGGTGGGATTAGAGGCATTGTTTTAAGTTTATTAGATTTAAATCATATCGAGGCTTCTGATGCAACGATTATTGCTGGCAGTGGTGCAGCAATTATTGACGTTTCAAGAAAAGCACGTGATTTGTCACTGACAGGCCTTGAATTTGCTTGCGGTATTCCAGGTTCAGTTGGGGGCGCTGTATACATGAACGCTGGCGCATATGGTGGCGAGATTAAAGATGTCATTGATTATGCACGTGTGATTAACGAACGAGGCGAATTGCTCCAACTCACACATAATGGATTAGAACTCGATTATCGAAATAGTATTATCCAACAGCAACATTACGTTGTCCTTGAAGCTGCCTTTACCCTAACACCTGGTCAGCTCGAAAGTATTCAAGAAAAGATGGATGATTTAACAGAGCGTCGAGAGTCAAAACAACCGCTTGAATATCCATCATGTGGGAGTGTCTTCCGTCGCCCACCTGGCTATTTTGCTGGGAAACTCATACAAGACTCAAACTTGCAAGGTCATCGTATTGGTGGCGTAGAAGTATCGAAAAAGCACGCAGGATTTATGGTAAATGTTGATAACGGGACAGCAACAGATTATGAAAGTCTCATCCACCATGTTCAATCTGTTGTAAAAGAGAAATTTGATGTTGCATTAGAACGTGAAGTTCGCATTATTGGAGAAAAGTTAGAAGATCAATAGTAACTGATGTGAGGAGCGAATAGTATGCCTAAAGTGTATGGTGCCACTGTAGATAAAGAAACACGATGTATTCATTATCATACGCCTTATGATATTATTGCAATAAAGTTTAAATGCTGTGAAAAATATTACCCTTGCTTTAAGTGCCATAATGAATCTGAGAAGCATCGCCCAAAACGATGGCATTCAGATGAATTCCAAGTAAAGGCCATTATGTGTGGCGTTTGTGGCCATGAAATGTCAATTGAAACTTATATGATGTCGGAAGCTTGTCCAGAATGTGATGCCCATTTTAATAATCGATGTAAATTTCATTATCATCACTATTTCGAGATTTAATATGGTTTTCATTTGAGCTAAAATCAGGAATTCTTTTTATTTTGTTTAATATAACATCACATCAGTGAAATGACTGAAAAGGAATGGCTGGGGTGAACCATGCTTCCCCTAGTATGAATAGCTAAAACGGGGTAAAAATCGTGTAGATTTTTGCCCCGCTCTTTTTGTTGTCTTATCAAAACAAGATTGGACATCACATTCCAACCACGTCTTAAATATTAAGTATAGCGCCTATCATTGTGTGCACGAATCTTTTTGTAGTTCATCAAAAAGAATTGATATATCATTAAGGCTATCAAACCAAGAATGAAGTGATGTTGGGCATTGTGGAATATATCCTTATTTTTTACAATTCTAAAAAAGTGCTTTCAACGTTAGATAATATGCCCCCTAAAGAATACTCTTTTTTCTATTTCAGTATTCTTGACTTAAGTTCACCTCTACATTTTGCGCATCAGTTCGTTTTGACAGAGCGCCACAAAAACAACCTCACCAGTTGGAGGTGAGGTTGCTCAATCAAATTGTATAGACTTCCTCAAGACATCCCGACATCTAACATGCTGTCACGCCTAGAAAAAGAGGAGTTTATATCTTTTTATGCTTTATCGTTGTCATCAAAAATAAAGTCTTCGTCTTGTAAGCCTTCAACGTTAAGTGCTAAAACGTAACCGTCTCCTTTTACTGAGAAGAAGTCATGGTTTTTAGTTGTACGGTCTAAAGCATTTTCAATAATTGGGCTGAACTCTTTTTCTTCGAAGTACGGTTCAAAACCTAAGTTAGAAAGTGCTTTGTTACCGTTATATTGTACATAATTGAGCACGTCATCAGCTAAACCAAGAGGCTCATACAATTTACGTGTGTAAGATTCTTCGTTTGCATATAAATCTTCTAATAATTTATACATTTCACGATCCGCTTTTTGTTTTTCACTTTCGGATAACTCGCTACGCAAACTTTGTGCATCCAGTCCAGTAAATAGACCGTGAATGGATTCATCTAATAAAATTTTACGAATAATTTCTCCAGATGTCGTCATACGGCCTTGCCCTGCTAAATAAAGTGGATAATAGAAACCAGAGAAGAATAAAAATGTTTCTAAAAATACACTTGCAACACGCGCCATATATTGATCATATATTGTTGTTTCTTTCGCCCATAATTTATGATACGTCCCAACAATTTTCTCAGATTTGTATTTCAAATGTGGCTCTTCAATTACCCATTTGTCCAATAACTCATCCGTTTCACTTGAAGGAAGCAATGTTGTGAAAATATGTGAATAACTTTTCGCATGAATCTGTTCCATCATCCCCATAAAAGCATAGACAGCTTTTTTACGTAAGTCACTTGTATGCATCATGATTAAAGGCATACCATCATCAGCTTGATGTGTGTCTAATCCTGTTAACCCAGCTAATGCTTTTTTAAAGGCATCTTGTTCTTGTTCAGTTAAAGTTTTCCAACTCGCAATATCTTTTGAAACTTTAAATTCTGTTTCAACCCACATTTGAGCAATGTTTTGACGCCAAAACATATTCGTCATATCTTCCTGAGTATTCCAATTTACAGCTATCATTAATTTCCATTTCTCCTTATCTTTTTATTAGTATCACGATCTATGCATCACGCATGTATGGGGCTGAAATCAATGACTTCGTTGCCCCAAGCATGATAGTTAATATTAGTTCGGCATCAATTTATGGCTAAATTGAGCAACTTGTACATTCTTCGACGCTAAGTAATTTATTTCTTGTGTAATATAAAGATTTAAGCCCTTTGTAATGTGCATAAACATAAAGTCGAGATAATTCACGTGTTGAAATTTCTGAGTTTACATAGAGAATTGTAGAAATACCTTGATCAATGTGTGTTTGAATCGTTGCAATTAAGTCGATTAATTTCATTTGATCTGTGTTAAATGCTGATTTGTAATACCACATCGTTTGCGGTGATAAAAATGGCATTGGATAAAATGTTTCAGAATTTCCGTATGTGCGTCGTTCAATTTGATCCACGATTGGCATAACAGAACTTGTCGCATTTTGTACGTATGAGATACTTTGAGTTGGTGCAATCGCTAAACGGTATGCATGATAAAGACCGTATTTTTCAACTTCAGCTTGTAATGCTTTCCAGTCTTCACGTGTTGGTATATCGTGATTTTCGAATAATGCTTTTACTTTATCATATTGTGGCAAAAAGTCTTCAGACGTATAACGCTCAAAATAGCGACCATTTGCATAATCTGTTTGTTCAAAGCCAACAAAAGTTTCGCCACGTTCTTTTGCGATTTCCATAGAACGTTCGATTGAATAATAGTTCATCATCATGAAGAAAACATTAGCAAAGTCTCTAGCTTCTTCTGATTCATAGCTTATTTTATTTTTCGCAAGATAACCGTGTAAGTTCATCACACCTAAACCAACAGAATGAAGTTCACTGTTTGCTTTTCTTACACCAGGTGCGTTTTGAATATTAGCTTCATCACTTACAACAGTCAGTGCATCCATACCTGTATGCACTGAATCTCTGAACTTGTCAGACTCCATTACATTTACAATGTTTAATGAACCTAAGTTACATGAAATATCTCGCTTAATTTCATCTTCAATACCATAATCATTAATGACAGATGTTTCTTGTAATTGGAAAATCTCCGTACATAAGTTACTCATTTTGATTTGGCCGATATTAGAGTTCGCATGCACACGGTTGGCATTGTCTTTAAACATTAAATAAGGATAGCCTGATTGCAATTGTGTTTGCGCGATCATATTTAACATTTCACGTGCATCTTTGCTTTTCTTCATAATATTTGGGTTTTCAACAAGTTGGTCGTAATATTCATCAATATTAATGTCATCGAGTGTGACACCGTATTCTTTTTCAACCGTATGTGGCGCAAACATAAAGAAGTCTTTACCTTCTTTTGCTAGTTCAAAAAACTTAGATGGCACAATTAGACCTGTAGAAATCGTAGACAAACGTAAATCTTCATCAGCATTTACTTTTTTAGTGTCTAAAAACTCTTCCACATCATAATGAAAAATATTAAGGTATACTGCACCTGCTCCTGGACGTTGACCTAACTGATCAGCATAACTAAAGCCACCTTCTAAAGCTTTAGCAACAGGGAGCACGCCTTTTGCTACACCTTTGATGCCTTTGATTGCTTCGCCTCTGGCACGTAGTTTGGATAGATTAATAGCAACACCGCCACCAATCTTACTGAGTTGTTTTGCAGTTGAATCTATGTAGTTAATGGAATTTAAGCTGTCGTCCACTTCTAATAAGAAACATGATACAAGTTCCCCACGACGCGCACGTCCTGCATTTAAAAATGTAGGTGTCGCTGGTTGGTAACGTTGATCAATCATCGCTTGAATAAATTGTTTAGCTAAAGCGACATTACCTTTTGCAAGGTATAGTGACACAATCACGACATGCTGATGATAATCTTCAAGGTACTTTGATTTATCATTGGTTTTAAGTGCATAGTCTTTAAAAAACTTACTTGCTGACATATAGCTCGCAAATGCAAATGGAATTGAAGATGCAAATGCAATGACTTCAGCAAGTTGCGCTTCACTGTAGTCGTTAAATACGTTGTAGTAAAAATTATTATCAACTAAAAAGTGAAGGCGCTCCAATTCACTATCAAAATGAACGGTTTTATCTTTAATTTCTTCAAGATACACCGCTAACGCTTCTTGGTCTTTTTCTATTTGAAAAAAGCCGTTTTCATTTCTCTTTGTGACTTGATTGTTTAATTCAATGTGATTGTACTGCTTTTGTTCCATAGTTTTCATAAAAATTGACCACCTTCTCTTTAAATTCTGTTGTGTCTTGGGCATTCCCATGTAATTCAAACTTCAATAATAAAGGGACATTGTACTCGTCAGAAATTGTTACGCCAGCCTTTGCGAAGTTTTGTCCCCAGTTGCGATTTCCACTTGCTGCAACGCCCTTTAAATATTCATGGTTTTTCCCTAAAAATTGTTGTACTGGTTGAGGCACCTCTCCAAAACCAATTGTACTTGTCACAATAATAAAGGGTTCTGTCATCTCTTCAGATGCATTCGTTTCATTAATCTCAAGTGTGTTATCAAGTTCTGCACGCTTAACAAAGCGTCTTACATTGCCGGTAAAAGAATAAAAAACGACTTTCATATTGAATAACCACCTTTCATATTAAATGAACGATTTTTATATAATTGCTTTTGTTTTCTCTCAATCACAATATAATTCTCATTTAATTAAATGCGAACATATATTTGTTGTCATATGCACTTTAAGATGATGCGCTCATTTCGCAAATTGCTATATTCATCATGCAATCGTTCATTAAAAAATTAATAACACTACATGTAGAGAAGAAAAGAAATAGAATGTGCAAAAACGTGTAATCCTCTATCAATTCCAACCGTTTTCATCCTATTTCTCATCTTTCAAACACAATATATAGTGTTTCTTTTCGTTCATCGGTACTATATTATGTGTTTCATTATACATAAGTCCTTTCTGTTTTTAAAGAGATAAATATGAATTTTTGTCACCGATTGTCATCAAAAGCGATAGTATCAATAGGTTTAGGAAACAGAAAAATTTTTTCTGTAAGAAAACATTTTTAACGCTTGACTTTTGATGATAAAAGGATTATTAAACCACCCAAAACAGAACATATGTTCTATTTTATTGTACACTTCCTTCACAAAATTTCAAGATATAATGCACGGTAACGCTTTTTATGCTACGATGTATAAGTCAAATTTTTATAATTAAGAGGCGATTTAATGAATTCAAAAATGAAAGGCATCGTTGCTATCTTAATTTCTGCGATTGGTTTTAGCTTTATGGCTGTTTTCTTTCGTCTCGCCGGAGATTTGCCCGTATTTCAAAAATCATTAGCTCGAAATTTTGTAGCGATGTTTATTCCCCTTTTCTTTATTATTAAATTCAAGCAACCTTTTTTCGGTAAACTCAGCAGTCAACCCTTACTCATTACACGCTCGATTTTAGGCTTAACGGGTGTGTTGTTAAATATATATGCCATTGATCATATGGTTTTAAGCGATGCAGACATACTTATGAAACTCAACCCATTTTGGACGATTCTATTAAGCTTAATATTTTTAAAAGAATATATTCAAAAGTATCAAATTACAGCAATGCTTGTCGCAATCGTTGGGATGCTTTTTGTAGTCAAGCCTGAATTTTCTTCAGAAATATTACCTGCGTTGACAGGATTGTTGTCTGGTATTTTTGCAGCTTCGGCTTATACAGCTGTACGTGCATTAAGTACACGCGAAGCACCTTACACGATTGTTTTTTATTTTTCATTCTTCTCAGTTATTGCGCTGTTACCATTTGTTATATTTACGTATGAACCGATGAGCCGTATACAAATCATCTACCTTGTTTTAGCAGGACTTTCAGCAGCTGTTGGTCAAATCGGAATTACTGTCGCATACAGTTATGCACCTGCAAAAGATATTTCTATTTTCACATACGCTTCTATCATCTTTACAGCACTCATAGGTTTTGTTTTATTCAAAGAAGCACCTGATTTCTACGCTGTAATTGGTTATATTATTATTCTAGGTGCAAGTTATTATATGTTTGAAAAAGCAAGACGCTCCACATACTCTGAACATCGTCATAAAAAGCAACAATCAAATTAAAGAAGGAGGCATACCAATGCCTAAAGGTCGTTCAAAAGAAGAATTAAAGGATATTACATTACTCGGCAATCAAAACAACACATATGATTTTGATTACCGTCCAGACGTATTAGAAACGTTTGATAATAAACATCAGGGACGAGATTACTTTGTTAAATTCAACTGCCCTGAATTCACATCTTTATGTCCAATTACAGGTCAACCTGATTTTGCTACCATCTATATTTCATATATTCCAAATGTAAAAATGGTTGAATCAAAATCACTCAAACTTTATTTGTTTAGTTTTCGTAATCATGGTGATTTTCATGAAGACTGTATGAATATTATCATGAATGACCTTATAGAATTAATGGACCCTCACTACATTGAAGTATGGGGTAAATTCACGCCTCGTGGTGGTATTTCAATTGATCCTTATACGAACTATGGTCGTCCAGAAACAAAATATGAAAAAATGGCCGACTATCGCATGATGAATCATGATTTATACCCTGAAACAGTTGATAACAGATAATTTTATTTAAATACATTTAAAGCACAAGAGGCTAGCACATCCATCCCAAAGTAAATAGCGCTCCGATGATTTTAATAGAAAATCGTCTGAGCGCTTCCTTTTTATGATAAAACTGCGTTTCATATCTCAGAGCGTCCTCCTCTTTTATAACAAATCACTTTAAATCTATATCATCCCACCTGAAAATATGCACATAAATGAATTAGCTTCTTTGAAATATTTAAAGCTAAGTTGTATATCATATTAATCATTGTCTTGTTTAATCTACAATTTAGTTATAGAATGGTTTTAACTTCATGCGAAGAGGGGGACTTTTTAATGGGCGCACATTACACAAAGGAAGAAATATTGAACAGTACGCCACGTACAGGTTTTTTCGGGCATCCTAAAGGTTTAAGTACATTATTTTTCACTGAATTTTGGGAGCGCTTTAGCTATTATGGTATGAAAGCCATTTTAGCTTACTATATTTATTATTCTATCGCTAAAGGCGGATTTGGCCTCGATCAAGGTGTCGCACTACAAATTGTTTCTATTTATGGTGCGTTAGTTTATATGAGTGGTGTGATCGGTGGATGGATTGCTGACCGTATTACTGGTACACGTCACGCACTGTTTTACGGTGGAACACTCATTATGCTCGGGCATATTCTTTTATCTCTACCCAATAACTTTGTCATCCTTTTAATTGCATTACTCGTGTTAATTATTGGGACAGGGATGTTGAAACCTAACATTTCCTCAACAGTAGGCTTATTGTATGAAAAAAATGATCCACGCTTAGATGCAGCTTTTACAATTTTCTATATGAGTATTAATTTAGGTGCATTGCTTTCCCCACTTATTGTAGGTTGGGCACAAGTGAACCTCGGTTTCCACTTCGGCTTTGCTATTGCTGCAGTAGGGATGTTTATTGGATTAGTTACATACTACATCACGAATAGAAAATATTTGGGTCTTGCTGGATTAGAAGTACCCGATCCGTTAACAAAAGCAGAGCGTTCAAAATTAATCAAAATCGTTATTATTGTGGCTGTTGTCATTGCAGTAGTTTGCTTTATTTTAAATCAATTACAACTGTTAACGATAGCCACATTTGCAAATTTTATTACGCTTTTGGGTGTATTTTTACCGCTCTTTTATTTTGTTAAAATTATTTTAAGTAAAAAAACAGCCAATCATGAACGCAAAAGAGTTTATGCTTATATTCCTTTATTCATTGCATCGGTTGCATTTTGGATGATTCAAGAGCAAGGTTCAACTGTACTTGCACAATTCGCAGATACTAAAACACAACTTGATTTAGCAAAAGTGACTGGTGGACTCATCGATTTTCATATTCCACCTGCTTGGTTCCAATCGCTAAATCCACTCTTTATCATTACGCTTGCACCATTATTTTCTATATTGTGGGTGAAATTAGGCCGTTTTAATCCACCTACTGTTATCAAATTTGCAATTGGTGTTATTTTAGCAGGAGTTTCTTACTTAATCATGGTTATCCCTGGCGATGCTGATTTAATTAATCCATTTTGGTTGGTTGCGAGTTTCTTAATTGTAACGATGGGTGAACTTTGCTTATCCCCTATTGGCTTATCGACAACTACCAAATTAGCGCCTGAAGCTTTTACCGCACAAATGATGAGCGTGTGGTTCTTATCTAACGCGATGGCACAAGGGATTAACGCACAAATGGTAACGATGTATACACATATTAGTACCAACCAATATTTCTTAATTTCTGGTGCAGTCGCACTTCTCATCGGTATCGTTTTAATTTGTATCGCACCATTCATTAAAAACTTAATGCAGGGTGTTAAATAACATTTAACTTCAACGATGACACAATTAAGGTGCGGAAGTGGAACAACGAAATCGATTCGATTTCAGTTCTACTTCCTTTTTATTTATCTGATAAACTGTTATTTCTCTTTTACTAAAACGCCACTCGTAGACCTAAATCTACTATGGCTCTCTTATCATATCAAGTGTTAATTAAGTTTAACTCTGCGAAATTATTTCACGCTTGATAACTTGGCATATCATTTTTGTTTGTTTTTAATAATACAAAACTCAAAATCAATTACTTTCTTCTTATTTTATTATTTGGTACCATATGAGAGTCTGGAAAGTTTAGTCTTTTATTCTATAAATCCATTTAAAACGAATGAAAGAGGCGTTGTTAGTTTAATAATCCCTAACACTATAACCTCTGCTGTCTTAGTAAGTGCCTTTTTTAGTGTTTTAGATCAAATAGAACACTAGCATGAACCGACTTAGGCATCTTAAAGTATTCACACAATTAGATAGCACCCTACTTCGTTTCAGATTCATTCAATCACGCTTGATAGGTAAAGTGTTAAAATTAAAATTATTCAAAATATTTTGTCGTCATACAAAATCCACATTTTCAAAATTATATTTTCAGAAACTTATTGAAATTTAAATATATCAGGCGTAAAATGGCTTCTATATGCTTTGTTCAGACAGGAAGGATTGATTAAAATGTCAGAATTATCACACGAAAAAGCTGTCCAGACCATTCCTCAAAAAGGATTTTTCGGGCACCCTCGTGGTTTAGGAGTACTCTATACTGTTGAATTTTGGGAGAGATTCAGTTATTACGGTATGAGAGCCCTTCTGATATACTATATTTACTACAATGTAGGTCAAGGTGGTTTAGGCCTTGAAAAAACTTTTGCCCAGTCGTTGATGGCTGTCTACGGTTCATTAATTTTTATGACTTCCATTCTAGGGGGATGGATTGCTGACCGTATACTGGGTACACGTCGCTCGATGGTTTACGGTGCATTATTGATTATTATCGGTCACATCTGTTTAAGTTTGCCGTTTGGATTATCAGGATTACTTGCTTCAATGGTATTTATCATTGTAGGTTCTGGTTTAATGAAACCAAACATTTCTAATATTGTTGGCCGCTTATATCCTAAAGGTGACGATCGTGTCGATTCAGGTTTTGTTATTTTTTACATGTCGGTAAATATGGGGGCATTTCTTTCTCCACTAGTATTGGATCATTTTAGAAATACGGGCAACTTCCACGGTGGATTCCTTATTGCCGCAATTGGTATGGCATTATCACTTTTATTCTATTTGCTATTCCATAAGAAAAATTTAGGCGAAATTGGAACAACTGCACCTCACCCATTAAGTCCATCAGAAAAGAAAAAATATGGCATCACATTTGGAAGCCTAGGCTTACTCTTACTCATATTACTTGGCGTTACATACGCAACAGGAACGCTTACATTTGATTTAATTAGTTTTATCGTTTTAATATTAGGCGTTGCCTTACCGATTGGATACTTCTTCATTATGATTGTTAGTAAAGACACATCAGATGTTGAACGTTCACGTGTGATTGCATTTATTCCTTTATTTATTGTCGGCGTTATTTTTTGGTCTATCCAAGAACAAGGTGCCAATGTCCTTAATGTTTATGCGGATGAAAAGGCAGACCTTACATTTAATTTGCTCGGTTGGCATAGTGCTTTTCCAGTGACATGGTTCCAATCGATTAACCCATTCTTTATCGTCGTTTTAGCACCTGCAATCTCATTATTATGGCGTAAATTAGGTCGTTTCGAGCCGAGTCTACCTATCAAATTTGCGATTGGTCTCGTATTAGCAGGCGTTTCATTTATATTAATGATGGTTGTCATATACGCATATAATGGCTCAGAAATTTGGTTTATGTGGATTGTTCTATCTTATTTCATTTGTGTTATAGGTGAATTGTGTATTTCTCCAACAGGTAACAGTTCTGCGGTAAAACTGGCGCCTGAAAAATTCAATTCACAAATGATGAGTTTATGGTTACTGACAAACGCAACTGCACAAGCCATTAACGCACAGCTTGTAAAGTTACAACCGATTATCGGAGATCAAAACTACTTCGGTTTAATTGGCGGTATAGCTGTTGTCGTTGCATTACTTGTTGCACTTGGTACACCACTTATTCTTAAAGCGATGAAAGGTATTCGTTAACAGATTACTTTAAACGGCTCGCATGATTGACTTTCAAATACAATAAAGTAAAGCAGGAGTAGGAGAAATCTAAGTTCAACTTTAGACTTCTCCTACTCTTTTTAGATTCACTATTCTGTTTAAAATGATTAACATACACTACGTTTAGATATACAATGAGAACTAAGATTAACGAAAGGAGTCAACACAATGACCCCGAAATATGAACACGGTTTACTTTTTTATCATGAACATTCAGGCCTTCAAAATATCCATGAAGGCTTAGGGGAAGTGACCGTTGCACTTTCACAACTTTGTAAAAGGCTTTCCATCCAACTAAGTGAAAATGAAGGCGACATTGAACGCTACTGTAAAATGATAAAAGACAATAACAATATTGAACAAATAGAGGTCCTCTTTATTCTAGGTGGCGATGGGACTGTTAATGAACTTGTCAATGGTGTCCTCAAACACGAACTCCATATTCCAATTGGTATCATCCCAGGTGGAACATTTAACGATTTTGCAAAGACACTCAATTTAACCAATAAAGCTGGTGAAGCGAGTCATGACCTTTTATTAGCAACACCGCAACCCTATGATGTTATGAAAGTCAACAATCGCTATGCTCTTAACTTTGCTGGAATCGGTTTGATGGTGCAAAATGCGGAGAATGTTAAAGGGAAATCAAAAGACCTCTTCGGAAAATTAAGTTACATCTCATCTACGTTTAAAACGATTACGAATCCCAAACATTTTAAATACACTTTAGAAATTGATGGTCAAAAGTATTCGGGAGAAACTTCGATGCTTTTATTTGCAAATGGTCGATTTATTGGAGGAGGAAAAATCCCTTTAACAGACATGTCCCCTTCAGATGGTCTGCTCAACACTTTTATCTTTAATAACTACAGTATGAGCATCCTTAAAGATATTTTCAGTTTAAGAGATAGTATGACTTGGAATGAAATTAGCGACAATATCCAGCATATTTCTAGTCATACAATCAAAATTACGACTGAGCCTGAAATGCGCGTCGATATCGACGGTGAAATCGATATGACAACACCAACTATGATTGAAGTTATTCCAAATGCAATTCAATTGTTAACAGCTCCACCCTCTGAAAACAGTCAATAAAAAAAACACATGTGTCAGTGATTTTTTACTGACACACGTGTTTTTATGCTGTTTTGTTTAATCTGACTTTCTATGATAAAGATTCTTCTTCAGTAATATCACTTAAAAAGTAGGCTTCAACTTCTTTCCAATTGTTCAAGCGTTCGAAGTCCGTATTCCCTTCGTTATGTGGCGCTGTAAACATTAAAGGTTTGCCCGTATGAATTGCTAATTGTTTAGGGCTATCGTCAATTAAATAATCTGTCGCGACGATACCTTTACGTCCACAGAAAACAAATTGCTGTGGATCTAAAAATGGAAAATGTGTTAATAACCAATCATATTTATCATGGAAAGATGTTGGAACATCCATCGCTGCAGTTACAATGTAAATATCGTAATGGGCAGCAAGCTTTTTAACGACTTCTTGTGCATCTTTCATGACATTTAAACGTCGAAAGAACCCATCAGACGCTAAAATATCACGAATTTCTGCGGTATGCTCTGGCATAATATCGTAAATTTTACTTCCAACAATTTGTTCTACGGTTATACCGAGTTCGGTACGACGATTAAATTCATCGATTAGTGCTCCTGTCGTATCAGCTAAAACCTCATCCATGTCTATCCCAATTGACGCTCTCATCTAATCGCTCCCTATTATTCATTTCATTTAGAAGGCTATCAAAACAGTCATGTTTTGATGCCTCTATAACACGCCCTTATTTCTAGGGTATCACAATGTATTAAAAGGATTGTAAAACTTTGCGAATCACTTTATTTTGCTCTGGAAAACCTAAAGTGATGCGCACGCCATTTGGAAACCCTCGTGCAATGATACCATTTTGAAGCAACTGTTCATCTAGTTCTTTTGCGCGGTCTGTTTGTGCAAAAATAAAATTCGTTTCCGATGGATAAAGCTTTACAGAAGTTTCTAAACCATCAAATTTCTCTCTCTCAATTCGATTACGTTCCACAACTTCTAGTAAGTAATCTTGATCTTCAAACGCTTTTAAAGCAGCCTGCTCTGATAAACGTGTTGTATTGAATGGTGGTCGTAATACATTTAATTGTGCAGCCAATTCAGCTGTCGCAACCAAGTAACCGATACGTAAACCAGCAAGTGCATATGCTTTAGAAAACGTGCGCATCATCGCAATGTTATCATATTTTTTCATTAATTCAATCGTATTTGGAAAGTCTTTTGCAGTGACATATTCACCGTATGCTTCATCAAAAAGTACGGTTACATCTTTTGGTATTTTTTCTAAAAATGCTTCTATTTCAGCGTGTGTATGATAAGTACCTGTCGGATTGTTAGGGTTACAAATCCAAACTAACGCTGTTTGCTCATTTACCGCTTCTGCAATACCATCTAAATCAAATGCGCCTTCAATCAGTGGCACTTGGATTGTTTCGGCATCTTCTACAGTAGCGTTATGGAAATATTGTCCAAAAGTACCTTCGCTTGTAACAATGTTATCCCCTGCTCGAACCATAGTTCTAGAAATAATTACAATCATCTCATCAAGGCCGGCTCCGAAAATAACTTGTGATGAATCTACACCATAATGAGAAGCAATGGCTTGTTGTAAAAGAGGTGCATTGGGTTCTGGGTATAAGAAGAGATCATCTACATGATCCTTAATCGCTTGTTTTGCTAATGGAGAAGGGCCATATACATTTTCATTTGAAGCATGTTTATATAGCTCACCTGCAATGCCATATTTTTTCTTAAGTCCTTCTGGTGATAAGCCTGGTTGATAAGCGCGTAATTTAGAAATTTGAGATTTCATTTCTAGCCCTCCTATATGTCAGAATTTTTTAAATATGTTAACTATTATAACGAGTTTTACTTTAAAATGCTAGAGTGTGTGACCACCATTATCGCTAGTCCTACTTGTTTTAAAACATTTCATATACGCTACATGTTAATTATAGTTACATTTCTAGTCATATTGCACGCTTTTTGATTAAAATCTAAAAAGACGGAATAGCGGCGTCATCTCTATCTACAGGAGATTCACTGTTCTATCCCGTCTCAAACCATCTAATGGCTTAAGTTATATTTGAATTGCTTACGTTATTTTACGCAATATATCATTCCATATGCTTTTTAGTGAATGAGTCCTTCTTTTTTCAAGTAGTCTCTTGCAACTTGATATGGATCTTCATCTTTTTCTGCAACGCGGTAATTCATTTCTTGCATTTCTTCATCAGAAATTTTACCTTCTAACTTGTTTAATGCTTTCTCAACACCTGGATGGTCATCAATAAATGATTTTTTAAATAATGGTGCCCCTTGATAAGGAGGAAAAGCTTTTCGATCATCTTTTAATACAACCATATCAAACTGTTTTAATTCCGCATCCGTCGAATATGCATCAATGAGATTAATGTCACCTTTTTCGACAGCTTGATAACGTAACTTAGGCTCCATCGTTTTCACGTTTTTAAAATTCAAGTGATACAATTTCTTAATAGCTGGATAACCATCTTCACGATCATTAAATTCTAAAGTAAAACCTGGTTTAATTTCACTTTGTACTTTTCGTAAGTCACTGACCGTCTTAATACCGTGTTGCTCTGCAAAATCACGTTTAACCGCAAGTGCATACGTATTGTTATATTTCATCGGTTTTAATAAAGTCATATCAAATTTTTTCTCGAGACTTTGATTCGCCTGTTGATACACTTCTTTTTCATCTTTTGAGTGCGGTGACTCTTTCGTTAATTCACCTAACACCGTACCTGTGAATTCAAGATAGCCATCTATTTTATCAGATTTAAGAGCATTGAATAAAAAGCTCGTTTTACCCATACCATCTTTAACATCGACCGTGTAATCTGTTTGATCTTCAATCAATATTTTATACATATTTGTGATAATAGAAGGTTCTGTTCCGAGTTTACCGGCGATGGTAATCTTTTCACCTTTGTGAGACAACAACGGCGCCACAGTAACAAGGAACATCGCAAGTAAAATCACACCCAATGTGATTAACATTTTGCGATAAGAAATGTGGCTCAGTATTCTTAAACCGACATCAAATAAAATAGCTAAAATCGCAGCTGGTATCGCACCAATTAAAATTAAAGACGTATTGTTACGATCGATCCCTAATAAAATTAAGTCCCCAAGTCCGCCAGCACCAATCAAAGCAGCAAGTGTCGCAGTACCAATAATTAATACCATTGCTGTTCGAATGCCGGCCATAATGACAGGCATCGCTAAAGGCAACTCTACTTTAGTGAGTCGTCTCATAGGCTTCATACCAATCCCTTTAGCTGCTTCAACTAATGAATCGTCAACACCTGTTATCCCCGTATATGTATTACGTAAAATAGGCAATAAGGCATACACAACTAAAGCGATGACAGCCGGCACTGTTCCAATACCAAACAATGGAATCATCAAGCCCAGTAGCGCTAGCGATGGAATCGTTTGTAATACAGCAGCGATATTAATCACAATTTCTGACAGTTTCTTTGTTTTTGTCAAAAGGATTCCAAGTGGCACACCAATAAGCACTGCAATCAGTAATGCAACAAAAGACAGTTGAATATGTTCAAGTAATCGGGCTAATAATTCCCCTTTGCGATCACTTAAAGTATTGAGGATGGTATTCATACAGATTCACCTGCCTGGTTTTTTGATAAGAAGCTAAAAATATCTTGTCGCGACAATAACCAAGATTGTGCATCAACCGAAACAATAACTGCATCATGTGATACGAGTTCGCGGTAGACGTCACTGACCGCTTGATTATGATCGACGACTGGATAATCTAATGCTTCGTTCGTATCAAGCTTTCTTCCTGCAAGTTCGGCTACTTTTCCAAGTGTAAAATGATTTAATACCACACCGGTCAAGTTTCCTAAAAACTGGCGTACAAAATCATTTTTAGGCGTTTTAATAAAGTCATTAGGTGTCCCAATTTGTTCAACGCGTCCATGATTAAGTAAACATATGCGGTCGCCTAACTTGAAAGCTTCTTCAATATCATGTGTCACAAAAACAATTGTTTTCTTGATTTTACTTTGTAAGCTTAACAGATCATCTTGTAACTTTTCACGTGTAATCGGGTCTAAAGCACTAAAAGGTTCATCCATTAAAATGACAGGTGGATCCGCTGCCAGTGCACGAACGACACCGACACGTTGACGTTGACCACCAGACAATTCGTCAGGTTTGCGATTTCTAAATTGCTCAGGTTCTAAACCTACCATTTCCAACAATTCATCAACACGCGTATCAATTTTTGATTTAGACCAATCTTTCATTAAAGGCACTTGTGCAATATTGTCACGGATTGTCATATGTGGAAATAAAGCAATTTGTTGTAACACATAACCCATATCCCAGCGCATCTCATACACAGAATAGTCACTAATAGGTCTTTCTTTAAAGTAAATATAGCCGTCTGATAAGGGGATAAGACGGTTAATCATTTTCATCGTTGTCGTTTTGCCCGATCCTGATGGTCCAATTAAAACGAAAAATTCGCCTTCTTGAATCTCCATATCGACTTGATCAACAACGACTTTATCACCGTAACGTTTCGTTACATTATTAAACTTAATCATTGAATCCCTCGTTCTCTATTTTATTGATTTTCATTTATATAGCTCATTACCCCAAACTTTGAAACTTATACTTATTAAATCATAATTCATTGAAAAAATAACTCAATTTGCCTCTAATTTTTAATCGAGCTTAATCAATAAAATAATACGTTACAAGTAGCATTCAATTTTATATAAACTGTTTCTTCTAACACCATTATGGATATCAATCACCTAACCTATTTTATCGCATGCATTTATCAAATTTTTTTAATTGCCTTTACAAAAACATCGTCTCAAAAAAGCAATAAAAAAACAACACAGACTGGATTTTCTGTGCTGTTTTAATATTTATCTACTGCTATAACGACCTATCTTAAATTAGCTCTTTTAATCGTCTTTAATAAAAGCATTCCGACTATTATTTATGAACTATGCATTTTATAATCTTGAATCGCTGTTAAAAATTCAGGACAGTAGTGTTTTAATTTATAACTACCTACACCTTCAATTTGAATCATATCTTGCTTTGAAAGTGGCTTTCGTTTCGCAAATGCTTCTAATGTATAATCCGTAAAAATATTCGTCGGTGGAATATTCATTTTTTCGCTCATATGTTGACGTACTTCAACTAATTTTTCAAATAAAATGCGGTCTACACCTTCGACAGTATTAATATTAACGGTTTCTTTTGATTTTCGTTTGAAAGGTGTCGTATAAATTTTCGTTTCGTCATACAATAACGTCTCGACAGATTGATCACACAACAAAATTTCATCGTGTTCATTTAAAAAACCTTTAAAGCGCAATTCGTCAATTAAATGATGTAATTCACCTGTCGTATAATGTTTCATGATGCCATATGTGGAAAGTGCCTCATACGCGTGATGACGTATGTAGTCTGTCTTTTCACCACGCAAGACTTGAATAACTGTTTGATAACTTTCATTTTGTCTTAAACGTGCAACACAACTGACAATCATTTTAGCTTCATTTGTCATGTCATACGTTTTATTTTTATCAACACAGTTACTACATTGTTGACACTCTTCTAATTTTTCATTGGGCTCGAAATAATGAACGAGTGTAGCTTCTAAGCACTTACTTGTTTTAGTATATTGAATCATCTTCGTAAGCTTTTCACCCATGCGTTCCTTATAATCATCATCCGCTTTTGAACTACTAATAAAATACTGATGTAAACTAATATCACGATCACTATACAATAATATACAATCACTTTCTAAACCATCTCGGCCTGCACGTCCCGCTTCTTGATAATATGATTCCAAATCACCCGGCATATTGTAATGAATAACGTAACGTACATTCGATTTATCAATACCCATACCAAAGGCGTTTGTGGCGATAACGACGCGAATACGATCGTACAAAAAATCATTTTGTGCTTCATTTCTTTGCTTAGATGTTAATCCTGCATGATAATAAGTTGAAGCGACACCTACATCCTCAAGTGCTTCATAAAGCGCCTCTACTTGTTTACGGGTAGAGCAATAAATAATGCCCGAAACCTTCGCATGACTTTTAACATAATCAACAATAAACTTTTGTCTTTGATAAGTTGCATTGACTTGAAATTTTAAATTACGACGTCTAATACTCGTTTTTACGACATGATTAGGATGAATCATCAAGCGCGACATAATATCTTGTTGTACTTCCGTTGTAGCAGTCGCAGTGAGTGCTATAATCGCAAAATGTTGAGGCATAGCTAGGACACGTTGAATGACCGCTTGATAACTCGGACGAAAATCATGGCCCCATTTCGATATACAGTGTGCTTCATCAAATGCGACAAGTGCAATATTGACACGGCGCAACAGCATTTCAAAATACGTACTCTCGAATCGTTCTGGTGCGACATACAAAAATTTTAATTCACCATCGACTAATTGTTGTTCGATTTCTTTTTGGGCTTGTGCAGTTAAACTACTATTTAAATAAGCCGCTGCAATGCCCATCGCTTTCAATTGATCGACCTGATCTTTCATTAATGAAATTAACGGGCTGATTACAATCGTTGTACCTTCTAACATCAGTCCTGGCACTTGATAACAAATCGATTTACCACCCCCAGTAGGTAAAACACCTAATGTGTGATGATGATTTAAAATCAATTCAATGATTTCTTTTTGACCAGGACGAAAACTTTGGTATCCAAAATAATGCGACAGTGTTTGCTCCATATTATCCCTCTTACTGTTCTAAAATTTCTTCTAGTTCACTCCATCTCGTGATGTCTAAATCATATTGCGTCTCAAGCGCTTCTTTTTCTTCACTCAATGCTTTGATTTTGGAATAATCTGCGTTGGCTTCAATCATCTCTTCGTCAATAGCTTTGAGACGTGTTTCTGTTTCATCAATTCTAACGATTAACATGTCGTATTCTCTTTTTTCTTTATATGATAATCCTTTTTTCTTTTTCTTCGGTTGTTCTTTTGGGGTATCTTTCGAATCTTTCACTTGGGTTGATGCTTCAACGTATTGTTTCTGATAAGCAAGATAGTCCTCAAATTGTCCTAATATCACATCAAATTGCCCATCATGAATATACCAATAACAATCGACGACTTTATTTAAAAAGTAACGATCATGACTTACGGTAATGACTGTTCCACCAAAAGTTTGAATATAGTCTTCAAGAATCGTCAATGTTTCAGTATCTAAGTCATTCGTCGGTTCATCTAATAATAGAACATTCGGTTGATGAACTAATAGTTTAAGTAAATATAAGCGCTTCTGTTCTCCACCAGACAG
This sequence comes from Staphylococcus coagulans, assembly GCF_002901995.1. Classification (GTDB taxonomy): domain Bacteria; phylum Bacillota; class Bacilli; order Staphylococcales; family Staphylococcaceae; genus Staphylococcus; species Staphylococcus coagulans. The sequence goes on from NZ_PPQN01000004.1 coordinate 27,949, forward strand.
TTTATATACTTTTTTACCATGAGTTGCACTCGGAAAGAGAAAACGCTCCAACAACTGTGTAATCGAAATGGTTGTGCCATCCTTTTGACGGGCTAACTCACTCTCTTCTCGCAGAAAATCAATCATACGAATATCTCGATTTAAACGCTCATCTGTTTGTTTAAAGTAAGCAATTTTAACCGTTTGGCCCACTTTAACGACACCCTCATATGCTGTGTCTTCTCCTGCTAAAATATTCAACAATGTTGTTTTACCGGCGCCATTCGGTCCAACAATACCAATTTGTGCCCCTTTTTGAATCAATGTTGTAATATTTTCAAATAACGTGCGTTGATTGATCACTTTCGTTACATTTTCAAGTTCAAAAACTTGTTTACCTAAACGGGAATAAGCAAGACCTAGTGACCCTTTTTCTTGGGATTTTTGTGCATTGACTTGCTTTTCTAAATCATGGAATCGATCTTGTCTCGCTTGTTGTTTCGTCGTTCTCGCCTTAACACCCGCACGCATCCACGCAAGTTCTTGTTTGTATAGGGCACGTTGCTTGGTTTGTTGTCGTACTTCAATTTCTTCACGTTCTGCACGCATCGCGATATAGGCCTCATAATTACCCGGATAAGTTTCTAGCTGACCATTCTTCAGTTCTACAATGCGCGTCGCCACTTCGTTTAAAAAGTAGCGGTCATGCGTTACAAATACAACTGTTTTCGGGTAAGATTTTACAAACTGTATAAGCCAATGGATAGATTCAAAATCTAAATGGTTTGTCGGCTCATCTAAAAGCAGTAAATCTGGTTTTTCAATTAATGTGCGTGCTAAAATAACGCGTTTTTGTTGGCCCCCTGACAAAGATCCGAGTTGCCGCGTTGTATCATGAATACCTAATCTAGAAAGTATCGTTTTAATTTCGGCACTGTAATCCCATGCGCCTAAATTGTCCATTTCTGTTTGTGCTGCCATCATTGCATCAAAAGCCTGTTCACTCTGTACTTCAGCATAAGTTGCAGTGGCTTCTTCATAACGCTTAATGACTTGCAACTCTTTAGAGTTTGCACCATATACTGTTTCGTACACTGTCATCTCGGGATTTAATTCATGATTTTGTGCAGCATAACGAATGCGATAATTTTTAGGATGCGACTGTTCGGCATCAAAGTCATCGTCTTTACCTGCAATCACTTTTAATAACGAACTCTTACCTGTTCCATTAATCCCTACTAATCCAATTCGCTCTTGATGAGAAATGGATAGATGAAGATCATCAAATATCACTTTATCCGCATACGATTTATTGAGGTGTTCAATTTTATACGCTTCCACAACACATGCACCCTTTTTCCTATAGATTTACTCGTATTTATTTGTTAACCTTAAATCAGTTCTATATATTATACACTTTTTTTGGAACAAATGATATAAAGAGAGGTGTGCTTGGTGGAATATATTTCAAATGCACCGCCCTTTCTTCAAGCGCTCATTGCAGGTATCGTGACTTGGCTTTTAACTGCAGTAGGGGCTGCAGTAGTATTTATTTTTAAAAAGGTCAATGCACGTGTACTGAGTTCAATGCAAGGTTTTGCAGCCGGCATTATGATTGCTGCGAGTTTTTGGTCACTTTTGCAGCCTGCTATTGAAAGCAGTGCTGACAGTGCGACGCCGTGGTTACCTGCTACGATTGGCTTTCTTCTCGGGGGCGTATTTATCCGCTCTTTAGATGGGGTCATCCCGCATATCCATCGCAATGCGAGAGAAGCGTCACAAAGACAAGAGGGTGTCAAGACGCACTTAGATAAAAACACATTGCTATTGCTCGCGATAACTTTGCACAACATACCAGAGGGACTTGCAATTGGGGTTGCATTCGGCGGTATCGCAACTGGAAATGCGCATGCAACATGGCTTGGCGCTTTAGGGTTGGCAATAGGGATAGGCATACAAAACATTCCTGAGGGTGCTGCATTGTCACTTCCTATACATGCATCAGGGCAAACAAAGTGGCGTGCTTTTAATTACGGACAAGCTTCAGCACTCGTCGAACCAATTTTTGCAGCAATAGGTGCCGCAGCAGTTTTGGTCGTGACGCCAATATTACCATATGCATTAGCTTTTGCAGCAGGCGCAATGATTTTTGTCGTTGTTGAAGAATTGATCCCTGATTCACAATCAGGGGATAATACAGACCTCGCAACTTTGAGTTTGATGCTCGGTTTTACCATAATGATGATACTCGATGTTGCGCTAGGCTAATAGGGCACATTAAAATCCGATTGTTCACTTTGTTGGAACAATCGGATTTTTGTTTTTTTATACGGCATTGGATGACTAACCATAAATAAAGGGGTCAAGACATTTATATGTCTCAACCCCTTAATATCTCAAATGAGAAAATTATATTCCACAATGACATTGACGCTTAAACACAATGTCATTATTTGATAACAATAGCCTTATACAAACTGAAATTATTACTTAATGTCTGCTTTTGGACCTTGTGGATATTTATATTTAGATGGATCCACTCTGTTGAAGTCTGGATTTTTATAGAAACGGAATAAATCGCCATTTAAAATTTTATCGCTGACTTCTAAGTCATTTTCAACTTGCTTTTTATTTTTCTCTAAATCAGCAGGTTGTTTTTCTACTGGATGATTGTCTTTATTGCTGTATACCTTACCATTTACATACTTATAGTCTTTTGTTACAAAATCACCGTTACGGAATGGTACCACTTGTTTATGGTCTTTAGACAACATATCCGTACCAAGCATTAAATAGTTTTTCGTATCAATGCCCATTAAGTGAAGTAATGTAGGCATCACATCAATTTGGCCTGCATATGTTTCATCCACTTTTGGTTCAACACCAGGTGCTTTTAACCAAAAACCAGTCGCATTTAAATCATTAAACTTCGCTGGTGTAATCGGTTCACCTAACAATTGAGACATCGCTTTATTATGATTTTCAGAAATACCATAATGGTCACCATAAATCATAATCACAGAGTTATCATATAAACCACGTTTTTTCAAATCGTTAATAAATGCTTCTAAAGATTCATCTAGGTAACGTGCAGTTTGAATATAACCGTCGACGGTTGGGTTACCTGTATCCCCTTTCGGAATCGATGCATCTTTATCGCTTAACGTAAATGGATAATGGTTCGTTAACGTAATTAAATGAGAATAGAAAGGTTGTTTTTCTTTATCTAAGTATGATGCTGCCTCTTTGAAGAAGACTTTATCTTTTAAACCTAAGTTTTCAAGATTTTCTGGTGACATATCAAAATATGTCGCATCATAAAACTTATCAATACCAAAATGACGATATACTTGATCTCTATTCCAAAACGTTTTGTAGTCACCATGCATAACATTCGTTGTATAGCCCTCTTTTTGATGTAAGATAGCTGGTAATGATTGGAATGTGTTATCTCCTTTTAAAGAGAAAGCTGAACCTTGTGGTAAACCATAAAGACTGTTGTCCATAGTAAACTCAGCATCCGATGTTTTACCTTGACCTGTTTGGTGATAAAAATGCGGATAGTATCTAAAGTCATTATTACCAGAAGAAAGTTTGTTCAAAAATGGTGTAACTTCTTGTCCATGAATCTTTTTATTAATTAAAAAGGTTTGGAAACTTTCTAAGTGGATTTTAATGACGTTTTTACCTTTAGCTTTACCATAATACTGCATGTTGGGTTCAACATTTTTTTGCTTAGAGTAATTCAACACTTTTGTTAAATCATCTTCAGAAGCTAATGCTTTTTGTTGATTGTTTTGAACTGTTTTCACGCCATCGTAAACCGTAAAGTTATAAGGTCCTAAATATTTGACTAAATATTTATGGTCGAATGTACGTGTTAACAACTCTGGTCGATCTGTTTCTGCAAATGCTAAATTCAAGAAAAATAAAGCAATCGCTGTTGCCATCACAACTGGCACGAATTTTTTATGGAATACATTTTTACTTAACCATTTTTGTTTAAAAATAAGAATGAATAAGTACACAAATGTATCAATAAAATAAACAAAGTCATACCATTGGAATGATGCCCCAACAGCACCGCCCATTGAGTCCACATTGCTAACTTGGTTCAATGTACTAAAAGTAATGAAGTCTGAGAAAAATCGGAAATAGACGACATTGGCATAAAGTAAGAAAGTTAATAAGAAACCTCCTGTAAATATAAACCAATAGGCTTTTCTACCTTTAAAAAATAAGAACACACTCAATAGCAATGCAACTAAGCTATATGGGTTCATGAGCAAAATTAAGTTTTGTGTTAACCCTTTAACACCAAGTGACAAGTCAACATAATAAGCAAAATACGTTTTTAATGCGATGGTTAAAACCGTCAGTAGGAAAAACGTAAATATACCTATTCTTTTTTTTCCTTTTATCATATTTGTTCCCCCGTCGTTTTATCTGTTGATTAAAATTCAATCGTTTAACAATTTCTCTAAATTTGTAAAATTCTCCACTAAAAGCTTTATTAATATGTAATATTCTTGTAATATACATGATTAAGTTCAATATAACAATATATACCCATTAAGACAAAAATTCAAGCGAAAGCCGTTTGTTTGAGTGAGATTAAAATGGCTTTCATTTCGGGTTTATATTGACTTTATATTAGCTCAATATTAAAAAACACTGTTTTAAATTGATGCAACGATATGCAATGTAAAATTGTAATATACTAGGTTCACAATCAGAACGTATATGATTATACAGAAATCACGCTTTAAATGACTCGGCCCATAGTTGTATTTCTACATCTTCCATATTTAACTCATTTAAACGCTTATTTTAACAACTCGCTTTGCATTCTAAACTCTATTCCTTGGAATAATTGCTTCCGCCACTGATGATACTTCACTAAATTTTGTTCAGCTTGTAACACATCAATAAACTGAAATTTAATTTTTGAACTTTGACTTTTTTGTGCAATTTTAGATAGATGATAAGAAGCGATTGTCCCGATTTGTGGGTAACTGCCTAACGTATAATGATCATTAAGCAATACAATTGGTGCGCCTTCTTTCTTAACTTGAATGGTACCTCGTTTGACTGACCGATGTGGGGGCATATCTTTGTAAAAGGCTTTAATGGATGGTCCTTCTAATATCATTCCCATACGATTGGCCTTGCTCGAAATTTGGTATTCACTTTGGATAAAGCGTTTGAGAATAGGTTCTTCAAAGTCTTCTGTACCTTTGTTCGGGATGACATGCACAACATCAGATAAATAATTAAAAGAGAGCGCATAACCATCAACACCCCATGACACAGTCTTTCGATCCTCCAATTTTTTAAACAATTGATGATGCCTTTCGTTATAATCACGCTTCATGTTGACGGTATCGCCATCTCTTAAACGACGACCTTGAAACCCACCTATTCCTGAAATCATGTCAGTTGAAGTCGAATTCAGCCATTCATCCAGTTCAAAGCCACCTGCAATCGCAAGATATACACGTGCACCTCGATGTAAATGATCAAAAGAAAGCACATCGCCTTTGTTCAATAAATACAGTTTATTAACTTGAACTTGCATTTCGTCTGTATGTGCTAAAACTTGTGCACCTGAGAAAGCAATTAATGTCGGCTCCGTGAATCGAATTTTAGCCATTTTATGTGTCATTTCTAACGTTGCTTCATTCCGATCGTTACCAACGAGTCGATTCGCAATTTCATGAGCAAGCACATCGAGTGCCCCACTTCGAATGACACCCATATGTTCATAGCCTTGTCTTCCAAAATCTTGAAAACTCGAAAACAACCCACTATCTTCTATGATAATGGCCATTATACATCCCCTCCTTGCGATACAACTGTAAACTTCACTTGGTCTCCTAACGAAATTCTTGCAAAATCTTTTTTATTGGGTTGAAACAATTGTAATGGCGTACGCCCAATCACTAACCAATCGCCATACGTTTCGGTAGTTGTAATACCACATTTATTATTTTCCATAATAATAGAACCCGCAGGAATCACGCGTGGCTCATTCGCCATATGGTTGACTATAATGCGAGGATCAACGCCCGTTAAATAAGGAAAGGCTGGCGAATAACCCATCATTGATACGAAATAGTCTGATTCCGTGTGTAGTTGAATAAAAGTTTGTGCATCCATATTCAACTCCGCTAAGATTTTGTCAAAATGCAAACCGTGTATGCCTCCATATTCCACTGGCACTTTAATACAGCGCTGTTGTTTTTCAAAAACAGCATCACTGATATCAATATGTTCAATAAGCGATTTCATATGTAAAAAAGGAGACGCTATTTTTAAATGTCTCATCATCATATATGCATCATAAGAAATGAGCATATCCGTCTCCGTTGGGACAATTTCAGTAATATATGGATAATTTTGAGCGACTAAATAATTACGAATCATCAGTAACCTTTGTGTCGCTGTTGGCGTGACAGCCCCTTTTAAAGAGACCACTATCGCTTGATCCCCTTGACTATATACTTTCATTTTTCCACCTCTATTAATTATCATAAAATAAGCTTAAAACCTCAATGGCACGGGGGGCCAATTCACTTATCAACCCGTATATGATTCCCCCTTGAATTATGAGCACACATATCATCCATACATAGGCCCAAATACGCTTTTGACGAAAAACAAGTTGATTCCCTATCCATTGGCCAAGCCAGAGTACAATCATAAATCCTAATAAATGCACCACCATCATAAAATCACCTAATTCTTTAGTTCAAGTGAAATAGGGACCCATTCACGTAAACTATTAATCATCCACAACTGGCCACCTTGTTGTAACATTTCTAACAAGTCATCCACGGTAAAGTACTGCTCTATGATTTTATGTTGCTCTAGTAGCATTTGACGCATGCACCCTTGTAAAAAATCGTGGGCGTAATTGGGCGTGATAGATTGCCCGTTAATCACGACGACAACATTCCCTATATCGAATTCTAAAATTTTTCCATCCGCATCATAAAAAAGTGCTAACTGTGTCGTATGATCATGTGCCAAATAATCACGTTCAGACGTTTTGTAGATTCTTTGCCACGTAGGCACTTGATTTTTTGATGGCATCAACTGCGAGGTCATCTTTTTAATTTCACCAAGCGCACCGACTTCAACTTGCATCTCCCCAGATTGATGCACAATCAACTTGACCCGATACAGTCCACTGGGATATTGATTTTGAACATGCTTCAAATTGTGTTGCCATCGTTCAAAATCAAAGGGGATGTTTAATGACTGGCTTGCACTTTTTATTCTTTTATAATGATATTGAAGGCGAGAAATCTGCCCCGCTTCAAGCCGCATCGTTTCAAATAATTTCATAACTACCCCTCTAATATTTTAGTTTTCGTACAAAATTCTTCATATTCTTTGTCGGGATCAGAATCAATTGTAATGCCTGCACCTACACCGTAATAAAAAACTTCATTGATCCGTTCGATCGTCCGAATGGGTACGTTGAAAATCGCGCGTCCATTCGGATGAAGTAATCCTACCGAACCACAATAAATATGACGGGGTGTCGCTTCAAGTTCATGAATGATACGCATCGTATTGATTTTAGGTGCCCCGGTAATCGAACCACAAGGAAATAAAGCGCGTAGTAAATCTTGATAAGTTGTGTCATCTGAAATTTCCCCTGTGACCATCGTTGTCATTTGAAAAACAGTCTGATAACGTTCAATCGCAAATGGATGTTTCACTTGAACAGTCCCTTTTTTCGCTACACGAGCAATATCATTTCTTAATAAATCAACGATCATTACATTTTCGGCTCTATCTTTTGACGAAAATCTTAACGCTTGTTCATTAGCTTGATCATCTTCAACCGTAAGCCCTCGAGGCATCGTCCCTTTCATCGGTTTACTCACCACTGTACGAGAATTTGTTTCGAAATCTCCTAACTGAAAAAATAATTCTGGTGAAATAGATGCTACTTTAATTTCTTCAGTATCTATTAATACGGTATAGTCCCCATTCGCGCTCTGAGTAAAGCGTTGGTACAAAGCTGAAATCGACAACGCATCAAAGCTTTTAAGGCGCGTCGTATAGTTGACTTGGTATGTCCACCCAGCAGTGATTTCATCTTGAATTTTACGAATGTGCTGCTTGATGGTTTCGGGCTGTGTCACGAAATGAAAACGTCCGCCCGCCTTCTCAGGCCCTTCTCCCTCTTCAACAGCGTTCACTGGTGCATCAAACACATAATAGGCTGCATAAATATGGTGCTCTGGTGTATGTGTGATGAAGTCACGTTGGAAATAAGGCGCTGCCTCATAAGGCAAATAAAGTGCGACATAATAGCCTTCTCGTTGGTAGGCTTCAGCTTCATCAACTAAGGAGCCAACTTCTTCAATTTCATAAGCAATCCTTTTCTCAATGGGATGCTCAAAACGATATCGATAAGATGTCGTTGTATCTGCGTCGCTATAATATTTATAATTAAACTTCACAACCATCGATGATCCCTGCTTTTCTTAAAAAATTTCTCATTTGTTCATGTCCGTACTCTGACAAAATGGACTCCGGATGATACTGTAAACCGTAAATGGGCCACTGTATATGGCGCACAGCCATCACAATGGCATCTTCATTCAACGCTGAAACGACTAAAGGCGTATGGATTGTGTTAGGATTAGCCATTAATGAATGGTAACGCATCACGTTGAAAGATTTAGGCAACGCATGAAACAACGTTGACCCGTCATGATGCAAACGTGTCGTATGACCGTGGACTGGACGTGGGGCGTGAATAATCTTTCCGCCATAATACGTCACGATAAGTTGAAATCCTAAACAGATGCCTAAAATTGGAACTTCTTTCTCAAATGTGCGTATCACGTCAAACAATATTGGATAATCTACTGGTGCACCAGGCCCTGGAGAAATCACAATGGCACTCGGTTTTAACTGCTCCAACATAGGAAGAGATACCTCATCGACATCAATGACTTTTACTGTTTGCTGACTCTCCACCTCTAAATAATCAACAATATTATACGTAAATGAATCTTTATTATCTATCATGACTATCATTTTTTTGCCTCATTTTTATTTAATAATTCTATTATCACAAATGTGCGCATAATTGACAAAGTTCTAGCTAATATCATTTCAAAATATTAGGATGACTTGATTTCTGTGCCTAAATGTATTACAGTATGGAACGTAATTGAATTAAAGAGGTTCCTAGCTTCTAACCCTCTATAAAAAACTAGACACCTTCCGTCTACCTTTTTATAGAGACGGCTTTTTTTATGTCTTATTTTAGGATCTCTACATAAAATAAGGAGCGAAACAATTATGTCTAAGGTGCTCAATGATGAAAAAGCAGTCGTTGTATTTAGCGGTGGCCAAGATAGTACAACCTGTCTCTTTTATGCGAAAAAACATTTCAAAGAGGTGGAGTTGGTTACTTTTGAATACGGTCAACGTCATGCGAAAGAAATAGAAGTTGCAAAAGCAATCGCAGAGGATCAAGGGCTTAAACATCATATTCTTGATATGAGTTTATTATCTCAACTTACACCCAATGCGCTGACATCGCATGACATGCAAATAAAGACCAATGAACAAATACCTAACACTTTTGTCCCTGCGCGAAACTTACTTTTCCTCTCTTTTGCCGGTGCACTCGCCTATCAAATTGGTGCGAAACACATTATTACAGGTGTCTGTGAAACAGATTTCTCAGGTTACCCAGATTGCCGTGATGTCTTTATTAAATCAATGAATGTCACACTCAACTTATCGATGGAACGCGACTTTGTTATTCATACACCATTAATGTGGTTAGATAAAAAAGAAACATGGGCATTGAGTGATGAATTAGGTGTACTTGATTATGTGCGTTATCGTACACTTACTTGCTACAACGGCATCATCGCAGAAGGTTGTGGCGAATGCCCAGCTTGTCGCTTACGTCAACGCGGTCTCGAACAATATCTTGCTGAGAAAGGAAGTGAAAAATCATGATGCAACAAATTTATCCATCTGTAAATCATGATTATACGTACGAACTCAATAAAGACTTTAACTTTTCAGCTGCACATTTTATCCCTGATGAACGTGCAGGTAAATGCATGCGCGTTCATGGGCATACGTATTTTGTAAATATTACGATAGCAGGCGATGCCTTAGATGAACTTGGTTTCCTCATTAACTTTAGTGAGCTTAAAAGTCTTATCCATGATAAATTTGATCATTATTTATTGAATGATTTAACACATTTCCAAGGCAAAAGCCCCTCTACTGAAATCGTAGCGCAAACGATTTACGAAATTGTGGCTGAACATTTAAAAGATTTACCACATGCGCCAAAATGTCTTCAAATCTTTTTACGCGAAACACCTACAAGCTATGTCGTCTATCGACCGAAAAAACAGGAGCCAAATCATGGCTAAAATACCTGTACTCGAAATTTTTGGTCCTACAATCCAAGGTGAAGGTCGTGTTATCGGTAGAAAGACAATGTTTGTGCGCACAGCTGGATGTGATTTTCGTTGTAGTTGGTGTGATTCCAAATTCACTTGGGATGGCAGCATGAAAGATGAAATCCAAATGATGTCCGCTGAAGTCATTTTCGACCAACTTAAAGCGATTGGTGGCGATCGCTTTAATCATGTCACGATTTCAGGTGGAAATCCTGCACTCATCAAAGGAATACAAGCATTAGTCGATGTTTGTCAATCTCACGGCGTCCATACCGCACTTGAAACACAAGGAAGCCATTTCCAACCTTGGATGCGTCAAATTGATGATTTAACGATTTCACCGAAACCACCAAGTTCGGGTATGAAACAAGATTTGGAACGACTAGATCATGTGATTGCGCAATGTGACGTGTCACAGATTAATTTAAAGGTTGTTGTGTTTGATGATGTGGATTACCAATTCGCTAAAATGATTCATCATCGCTATCCTCATCTGCCTTTTTATTTACAAGTTGGAAATCCTTATCTTGAAGATTATGTCAAACACCATACCCAAAAATTACTTGAACGTTATGAACAACTGATTGATCGTGTCACTGAAGATGCAGAAATGAATGAAGTATACGTGTTGCCACAATTGCATACATTAGTTTGGAGTAATAAAAAAGGCGTTTAACTCAAGCCATCCAATCGCCCATTTTACACTTCCACAATGATGGGAATAAATAGATGAAGGAGAACTGTCTGTATGACGATTTTCCTTCATCTATTAAATTTTATAAAGATTTAAAGTGTTATTAAATGCCAATAAGAGATGAGATTGATATAATGGAAAAATGAATTGCGAATAGTTAGGAGAACATAATGGCCTTATTTGTCATCTTAAACATTATTATCGTGATTGGGACATTATTAGTTGATTTACATCGACATCACTATCGATATATTCGACTCAGTTCGGTAATTCTATCACTCACGTTAAGTAGTTTCGTGAACCCAATCTTATTGAATAAGCTTAATTTTATCACACTCGCCACGATGTTAATGTATTTAACATGGTTGATCTTACAATATCATTTAGATTACACGCATCATACATTTAAAATTAGACATCAAAAATTCTTTATTGGTGTTTTAACCATTATGATTAGTATTTTATTTGTCATTTTGGCACGGACATCTGAAGTATCAATTTATATGTCTGTACCGTATTTAGCCCCTGCCATCTTCCTATTTGGTGGGATATTACAATTTTCAACCACGTTAAACTCACCGTGTTTTTCAAAATTTTATCAAGTTTTGAAAATAAAACATCCGATTTGGATGGGTGGCACTTTGATTCTCTTATCAATGATTACAATGGTCAGCCTTACGCCTTTTTGGTACCTTTTTGTAATTGTATACGTCGGCTTTTGGGCAACATTAACGATTGAAAAAATATTTATTTTACCCAAAAATGATTAAACCATCAACAAACGTGGTATTTACTTATAGAACCTTATGGTATAGAAAAAAAGGAGGCATACACTATGGGTTTTATAATTATGTTAATCGTCGGTGGTCTTATCGGTTGGGCTGCTGGAGCAATTTTAGGTAAAGATATCCCAGGTGGTATTATTGGTAACATTATCGCTGGTTTAGTCGGTTCTGCGATTGGTAGCTGGCTATTCGGTCATTGGGGCCCATCATTAGGCGGCGTTTATATTTTACCAGCATTAATCGGTGCAATTCTTGTTATCGCAATTGTATCACTTGTTTTAGGTAAAATGCGTGGTAAAAAATAAATTTAAAATGATATTGAAATACATGGGCTTTGGCTCATGTATTTTTTTATGTATAAAAACGACCAACAAAGTATCGCGCTTTCATAACGCATCGTTAATGCGCTTTGCTAACCGCTACACAACATTTTTCATCCCCCACGATTATATCCACAAAAAACTTCTTTTTCATTGTATAATTTTTAAACTTTAAATATAAAACAAATGTATTTTACTCGCTAATATTCATTTATCTATAATATTGCTTTTTAAAATTAGTTTACATATAATACTTTTAAAGGCATGCCTCTCTTCATAGTGAGGTTTTGGCCTTTTTATAACTATCATTTTGAATCTTTTAACTCAACTTATACAATCTAAACTTTACATTTTATACAGTGTTTGATGATTTGTCTCTATCAAATAGATAATGATTATATGGGAGATGATTAATGAAAATGAATTACAAAGCCGCACTATTTGCACTCTTTTTAAATATATTATTTTCAATTTTAATGTTCATATTAAAGTTTAATATTGGTTTAATGATTATAGCATTTACGATTATTTTAGTTCCTGTTTTGATTAATATTCTCTCTTTATTTATAAGTAAACAATCTTATAATTTATTGACATTATTAACAATGAGTGTTTTTAATGTTGCATATTATGTTATTTCTGCAAATACCATATTAAATAATTCTCACTTTCAAATCTTTGCCTGTCATTATTCCTATGAGACAAATGGCTCTATTATGAATTTAAAAGAACATTCACTTTCTATACCTCACCTAATCGTTTTTTTCTTACTTTACTTTGTGTTGAGTTTATTGTGCGCTAAAATTTATTCAAAAATCTTAAAATTAAAATGATGTGGTTGAGACACACAATGGTCTTACGACAAAACCGGTCATTTTCAATATCATTTGCGCGTATTTTCGTATTAGTTGTGTACGACGTGGCTCATGCATCGTTTTAAATCTATTCTAAGCTATACAACTTGCACTTTGCTCCTCTTTAAAGCAAGTTCATTATTATTTTGAAATAAAAAAGCGTAGGAGAGAAATCGTTTTGATTTCGTCATCCTACGCTCCACAAAAAAACAGTCGCCCCTATGAAGATTAAAAATAAAATTTATACTTGTTACTTTTTATCAAACTTTGGTGTTTCTACATTAGAGGCTTGCACAATGTATTGCGGTCGTCGCTTTACCTCATAATATATCCGCCCGATATACTCACCCATCACGCCAATAGAGACGAGTTGAATGCCACCAATAAATAATATCGCCGCAATTAACGTAAAATAGCCGGGTACATCAACACCATGGATAAGTGTATCAACAAATAAGTAAATAATATAAACCATACTCATTAAAAAAATGAACAATCCCAAGTAAATCATTGTACGTAGTGGCTTATAATTAAATGAAATCAATCCATCTATAGCATAATTGAATAAACTTTTTATAGACCATTTTGATTGTCCTGCTTCCCGCTCAACATTTTCATATTGAATCACTTTACTACGGTAACCAATCCATGAAAATAAGCCTTTAGAAAAACGATTATACTCTTCTAAACTTACTAACGAACGCACCGCGCGTTGGCTTAAAAGTCTAAAGTCACCAATGCCATCTTCTAATTCAATATCTTCAATGAAATAGTTGATTATTTTGTAGTAACAGCGCGTCATCCATTTCCGAGAAGCGTGTTCACCTTCGCGATTACGCTTTGCGATAATTTGGTCATAGCCTTCCCGGTATGCTTTTACCATATCAGGTATAAGTTCTGGAGGATGTTGTAAGTCTGCATCAATCATCACAACCGCATCACAATCTACACTATGTTCAAATCCTGCAAACATTGCTGCTTCTTTACCAAAATTTCGACTAAATGAGATATATTTGAGATGTTGCGTTTCATTGGCTGCCTCTTGAAGTATTGTAATCGTATTATCGTGACTCCCGTCATCAATAAACAATAAATCATACTCATACACTTGTGCAACACTGTCTTTTTCTAATATTTCTACCAATTGTTGTATGGTTTGATGTAGTACATCTTTCTCGTTATAACATGGGACAATCACACGTAATTTCATTATTTGTGCACCTACTCTATCTACTTTTTCTATATCTCGTCCTTTTGTTTCTACCCATTTCCTACATAAAAGTAACGTTCATTAGAAAAGCGCGCGCTCACGCAAGGCGCTATTCCTACCTCTAAAGGATAGCATATGATTATTCGATTTTAATCTCAAAACCTCTTCCCAATCTGTGATTGCTATTATATGGCTCAGTCCTGTTAATCCATTTTTACATGACAACCCAATATTAACTATTAACTGCAAATGATAGCATCGAATATAAAATCCAAAAAAGAGAGGAGTTGTCCACACATCTCTCTGTTATGGACACTCCTCATTAAAATCATTCACTTTTCCGTATTAGGATACTTTTTTTATGCTTCTTCTTGAAGTTCATAATCATCTTCATCACGCTGTCGAGAACGTTCTGAGTTGTATTCATAGCGCAACAATACATGAATTATCTGGTGATTTTCGATTTCTGAAATCACCCAACGATCATAAGTTGTATCGACGTAATCATCTTGTTCTAAGTCTGTATTTTGAGCTTGAAGCCAGCCCCCAATCGTATCAATATCTTCTGAGTCTTCAAAGTAAATACCAAACTTTTCTTCTAAATCGCTTAGTAGTACACGACCGTTGATTTGATACGTTTGTTGATCAAGCTCGACAATATCATTGATTTCATCATCGTCAAATTCATCACGAATTTCACCAACGATCTCTTCAAGAATATCTTCCATCGTCAATATCCCAGCTGTACCGCCATATTCATCAATAATTAAGCTGATATGCACATGTTCACGTTGCATTCGAACAAGCGCATCGCTAATCCGTGTTGATTCTGAAATCATTGGTAATTCATGAATATAGTTGGCAATTTTAATTGGTACACCCGATGCATATTCTGTCAGAAATTCTTTTACGTTGATAAATCCTTTAATATGGTCTTTATCACCATCTTCAGTAATCGGATAACGTGTGAACTGATATTCTTTAATTGTTTCTAATAACTCATCTACATTGAAAGGTTCGTTCAATGTGATCATTTGCGTACGTGGTACCATAATATCTTTGGCATGACGCTCATCGAATGAAAAAATATTTTGCATATACGCAAGTTCAGTTTGGTTGATTTCACCACCATGATAACTGTTGTTCATAATGATTTTCAATTCTTCTTCAGACATCGCCTCATTACCAGCATTTGGATCAGCGCCAAACATTCTAATAATTAAACGCGCAGAACCATTCATTAACCATATTAACGGTTTCATCACAAAACCGAAGTAATATAAAGGTCTCGCATATAATAATGCAATGCGATCTGTATGTTGGATTGCTAAACTTTTAGGTGCAAGCTCACCGATGACAACGTGAATGTAAGTCACGATAATAAATGCAGTCACAATTGATACGGTTGTGACAATCGCATCAGGAATATGAATGAGTCCAATCAGTGGCTCTAATAAGTGCTTAAATAAAGGCTCACCTAACCACCCTAAACCTAGAGATGTCACTGTAATCCCTAGCTGACAGGCTGATAAATAATAATCAAGATTTGAAATCATTTTTTTTACAACACGCGCATTGCCATTCCCTTCAGCAATTAGCTGTTCAATGCGTGATGCTCTTACTTTAACTAATGCAAATTCTGAACCGACAAATACAGTAGTTAAGGCAATTAATGCAAAAAATATAAATAAATATAATATGGTCGTACTATCCAATTAGTTCCCTAATAGATAGGGATTCACCTCCGTTAATTGCATCGCTCAATAGAAAGCGATGGCGATAAGTGTATATGACCTAAGTGACACAACATCGTATTCATGCCTAAATCCTTCCCATTGAGCTACCTCCAGACATAAAAATATTAATTTTATCATACCATAAGTTTTAGTGAAATAATACTATGAAACTATCGTACTTTAGTAGGAATTCCTATAAACCACGCACATCTTTTTCACTCAGCCATTCTTCGTTCATCACAATATTTAAAAACAATCTATTTCTGCATACAACAAAGCGTTCGGGACATAGATTTCAAAATAAATAGCGCTCAGATGATTTTTAATAGAAAACCGTCTGAACGCTTCATTTTTATGATAAAACTTCGTATTATATGACTTCGCTTTCCGAGGGGACAGCCTCAGCCTGTAGTCTTCGGCTCGTCCTGTTTCCTCAGGAGTCTCGTTATAAATCCTTCGTTTATGCATATAATCATTCACTATTATAGTTAAGAACAAGTCGCTTTTGCTTAGTCTAGTCAGCTTTGCGGAGGCAATACAACGCAATCTTTGTTGCACATGAAATTTCTGTGTTGCACCCAAAATCCAATTTGGCTTTATCACGTTTTTACTACAATTACACCAAATTAAGTTGAGATTTCATCCCCCTAAGCAAGCGCGTTCTTGGAGGCATGATTATCAAAAAATTTATATCTAAAACGCTTTAAATCTATCACTTTACTTTCCATTCTTATCGGCTTTTGTAAATTATCTCATCACCTTACTATTAAGGATCATCTTATTTTTTAAATAGTAGGTTTTGTTGGTGCCTTTTTCAACAATCCGTAAATGACTGCACTTACAATGGCACCAATCAAAATGGCAACAATTGTTAAAAATGCATGACTTGGATCAGTTCCGATAATAACGACCAATCCACCATGTGGCGCGTTAATAGATGCACCAAACAATAGAGCAAGTCCACCCGCTACGCCTGAACCAATCATCATTGAAGGAATGACACGCAATGGGTCAGCTGCAGCAAACGGAATTGCACCTTCAGTGATAAAGCTTGCACCCATTACAAAATTCGGGATAATAGAACCACGTTGCTCTTTTGTAAATTTTGAGCGGAAAATTAGCATTGCAAGCGCGATTGCGATAGGCGGCACCATACCGCCGATCATTGCTGCAGAAATTGGTGCTGTATTACCCGCTGTTAATGCAGCAGTACTAAATACGTATGCAGCTTTATTAAAAGGTCCACCCATATCGATAGCCATCATCGCACCGATAACAACACCAAGTAATACGATATTACTGCCTGATAAATGATCTAATCCATTGACTAAGCCATTATTCAACCATGCGGCCGGCGTATTGAAAACATAAATCATCAATATCCCTGTCAAGAATACAGAAAATATTGGATAAATCAATGTCGGTTTTAAACCTTCTAACATTTGAGGAAAATTTCTTGTTAATTTTTTAATACCTTCAGTGATGTAACCAGCTAAGAAACCAGCTATAATACCACCTAAAAATCCTGAACCACCTGAAATAGCGAGCATCCCACCAACAAGACCTGCGGCAAAACCAGGTTTATCAGCAATACTTCGTGCAATATAACCTGCTAAAATAGGAATAATTAACGCAAATGCACTTTTGTTCCCAATCTGCCATAACGTTGCTGCAAAAGCATTGTAATGACTACTATTCGGGTCAAATGCGTCTGGATGAATCATAAACACAATCGCCATTAAAATACCACCTGCTATAACGAGTGGTAACATGTTAGAAACCCCGTTCATCAAGTGTTTGTAGATTGTTTTGCCAACACCTAATTTTTCATTACTTTCTTCAGTATGCTGTCCAGATGCAGCTACAAAAGGTTTTCTTGATGTATCTAAAGCACTGTTGATTAAAGCTTCTGGGCGCTTGATACCATCAGCAACGGGTACTTGAACAACATTTTTTCCATCAAAACGGTTTGTTTCAACATGCACATCCGCTGCCACAATAATTCCGTTAGCGCGTTCAATATCCTCTGAAGTCAGTTTGTTTTTGATTCCACCCGCGCCATTTGTTTCTACTTTAATATTAACGCCCATTTCTTCAGCTTGTTTTTTCAATGCATCCCTTGCCATAAAAGTGTGTGCAATACCTGTGGGGCAAGCAGTAACTGCCAATACATAAGGTTGATCTTGATCGACAATAGGTTGTGCGTCTTCAACGCTGTCTTCATCTGTTGCTTCATCGTCTGCACGATTAATAATTGCTAATACATCTTCCTGTGTCTCTGCATGTAAAAGTGCTTCTCTCACTTTTTCGTCCATCAAAATACCTGAGAGTTTCGCTAATGCATCTAAGTGTGTTTGTGCCCCTGAAGCAGGTGCCGCAATCATAAAGAAGAGATGTGCGGGTTGCATATCTAAACTGTCATAGTCAATCCCTGCTTTTGATTTACCAAATGCAATCGCAGGTTGTTTTACAGCTGCTACTTTTGCGTGTGGAATCGCAATCCCTTCACCAATTCCTGTTGAGCTTTGTTGTTCACGTGCGTGGATGGCTTTTTTGAAATCTTCTAGATGGCTTAATTTTCCTGCTTGATTTAATTGCTGTGCAAGTTCATCAATTGCTGTATCTTTTGTTGTCGCAGAAAGATCCATAGCAATCGTTTCTTTAGTGAGTAACTCTGTAATTCTCATGTTACCCCTCCTCGTATAATGGTTGGATTGTCACTTGTGCTCTCAGTTCTTGAATTTTGTCATATTCTGCTAGATCATGATTAAACGCCGTTGCAGAGCCCGAAGCAATCGCAAGTTTCAATGCCTCTGGAACCGTTAATTTTTGAGTTAAGCCTGCAACCATGCCTGCCACTGTACTATCACCTGAACCGACTGTATTAATCACTTGACCTTGTGGTGCTTGAATCCGATAAGCTTCCTTCTCATCAACATAAATCGCACCTGCACCACCTAGAGACACGATAACGGCCTGTGCGCCTTTTGTAACTAATTGACGTGCATACTTAAGTACTTCTTGATCAGTCTTAATTGTGACATTAAACATCTGCTCTAGTTCATGTTGATTCGGCTTAATAAAATGTGGGCGATAAGGTAATATCCCTTCAATTAATGATTTTTCAGCATCTACAACCAACTGTGCTCCTGTTTGTTGGGTGATTTTTGCGATATCGGAATAAATACTTCCTGGCAAGCAGGTCGGTACACTTCCAGCAACAATAATTACATCGTCTGCAGTTGTTTTACGAAGCTGTTCAAATAACGCTTCGACTTGTGTATCAGTAATATGAGGACCTGCAGCATTAATTTCCGTCTCGTCACCACTTTTTAACTTGATATTTATACGTGTATCTTCATTGACGTGGGTAAATGCGGTTTGAATGCCCGCTGTTTTTAATGTATTTTCGATAAATTGCCCAGGAAATCCACCCACAAACCCGAGAGCCGTGGACGGCGTATCTAATGTTTGTAAGACACGGGAAACGTTAATCCCTTTACCTCCTGCAAATTTAGCAGTGTCTGTCGTACGGTTCAGTCCGCCCGTTTCAAAATCATCTACAAACATGACATAATCAATGGATGGATTAAACGTCACTGTGTAAATCATAATTGCCCTCCTAAAATTTCAAAATGTGAATCATATTGTGTATAACCATTGATACTTTTCACTTTTTCAGAAGTGATGATAATGGGTCGCTCTTGTGTATGAATCGTCGCTAAAAATTGTTCATTGAATTTGGAAGTATCTGCGAGTACATAAGCTTGTTGCGCCTGTGAAACGGCAGTTTCTTTAACAATCGCTTCTCGTTCATCAGGTGTTGTAAAGCCTGCCTCAATATCAATCCCATTCACACCAAGAAACACCTTGTTAAAGCGATAATGTTTTAGAAAATCAACAGCTCGACCGCCTACAACAGCCAACGTATTTCCTTTCACATCTCCGCCAATCAATTTAGTTGGGATGCCTTGTTTGAGTAAGCCTTCAACATGAGATAAACCATTTGTCACAACGGTAATCTCTTTCGCACTCAGATAAGGAATCATCTCTAACGTCGTCGAACCTGCGTCGAGATAAATGCAATCTCCCTCATTAACGAGTTGGGCCGCCTTTTTAGCAATGGCCACTTTTTCTTCAATATGCTGTGTTCTTTTTTCATAAAGTTCTGGCTCTTTAGGATTATTAATTAATTTGGCACCACCATGCACACGTGTTAACTTGCCCTCTTCTTGTAGCCGAGATAAATCCCTTCGAATCGTCGAGGCACTTGACTCTGTGTATTCGACGAGATGTTGTAATGACAAAAAGTTATGTTGTGCTAATGCGTCGAGTATCATTTCATGTCTCTTCTCAGTTAACATCTTCCCACCTCAATTCGCTTTCATTATAGTGTATCCGTTTTCAAAAATCAATCGTTTTCAACCAAAAATAACCAATAACAATCACACAATGCATAAAAAAGACACATTTTAGTCATTTTTCAATCAAAAACAACCAAAATGTGCCACTTCACTTACTGGATTACATCAACTGTCTGTGCTTGACTCATTCGAATTAGGTCTTCTGGTGCAACTCCCATTTGTACACCTCTTTGACCTGCACTCACAAATACAGTTTCACAAGCTAAAACAGCCGTATGAATCGTCGTTGGAAAATGTGTCTTCATCCCTATAGGTGAACAGCCACCGCGTATATAACCTGTTACTTTCTTCAAATCATCTAAAGGCATAAGATGTAACTTTTTCTCATTGACGGCAGCCGCTGCTGCTTTCATATCTAAGTGCGCATTAACTGGAATGACGAACACAAAATGGTCATGGTCATCATTTTCAAGTACGAGTGTTTTATATACCGTATCTGTCTCTGCTTGAATTAAATCAGCCACTTCATGCCCTTCAATATGTGCATCACTCACAGGAAAAGTACGTATCTCATATTCTACTTTCGCTTGATCTAACATGCGCATCGCATTTGTTTTCTTTTGCTTTGCCATGATATCCCTTCTTTCAAGTCTTACTATTGTTCTAAGATAAACTGTGCTACTTTGTTATCACTCTCAATTTGATCATAGGTCATAAGCTCCTTTGTCATTTTTTGATGGTCCACATGTTTATTTTGCAAAATCATGTTCTGAATTTGTTCGATGCTTTGACCTACTTTTTGAATGTTTGTAAATTGTTCAATATCAAAGTAGAAACCGATATCTTGTTGATAACGCGTCGTATCTTCATCAAGGATAAGTATAGGTCGATTTAAGTGTGCAAAATCAAAAATTGCGGACGAATAATCTGTTATTAAGACATCTGAAATTAAATACAATTCTTGAATATCAACCAATTCATTGAAGAAACAATGAATTCTTGGGTGCAATCGATCATAGACTTCACGTAAATGCCCCTCGTTCGGATGCAGTTTAACAATCATTTCATACTGATCAGGCAGCCCTTCTATCAATGACACAATATCAAGCGTCGAGACGGATTGACGTGTATCTTTTCGCCATGTAGGACAAAATAAAATATATCGCGTCTCTTTATTCTTAGTAAACATATACTTTTCTTGGATTGCTGATCTTCTCTCCACATCTTCTTGATAGCGCATCAAATCACTATTTCTCGGTGCGCCTTCACGCAATATTTTTAAATTTGGATGCGTCTTCAATTGGAAGGCAGATTGAATATATTGTTCATATCGTGATGAAGATGAAAGTAAAACATTCCATTTTTTCATACGCGGTGCAAATTGCAGCGCTTGCTTTTGACGTTCTTGCTCATCCATTAAGTCATTTACCATCCGTTTTAACGGAAAACCATGCCATGTTTGAACAACACATTGCTGGGGATGTTTCACCAATCGATCCCATAAATTCCCGTTAATTACAACGTAGGCACTTTTTTCAAAAGTACGCATATATGAACGTGTACCAAATCGTATCGGCGTCATACCAAAAGCTCTAATCTCCAAATCAACTAACGGGTCTGCTGAACTTACGTAAATTTCTAATTCTGGATTTAATCTTTTAAGTGCACAAGCAATGTACTTAGGATCCCCTGAAAAGTTTTTGCCATGAAAAGATTCAATAAAGACGTGTTTTTTAGCGACTTGACGTTGACGAATTTGGCGTTGCTTCACATGTCCTTCAACTTTAAAAATAACTTGACGAACTTTATTATAAAATCGAGAACCTTTACGCAAGGGTCCTTTAGATGAAGACTCTAAATTTTGTTTTGTCTTGATTGCAAATCTTTTCGCCATTTCCTGAGCAAATTGGTATCTTGCCTTTATTTTTGGAGGCTGAATATCAGCTTGTTTCACTTGATGCTGTTGTGCGATTTCCAACGTTTTAGCAATGAGCGCATTTGTATCATTAATACGGACAAATTGTTGTTTTAAAACCTCAATATCTTCTTGTCTCTCTTGATTCGTGTACTGCGCACTAAAAGCTTGCAACAACGTATCGGCGTCTGATTTTAAATCTTTTTGAAGCCAGTGTACAGCATGAAAAGGTGTGTAGATGGCTTTTAATACCTGATCGTCTCCAGGATAAAGGCATACACGATGCCCTTGTGCAATGGCTTCTAGTATGGAATAGCCCAATGTTTCATAAGGCGAAGATGAAAAATAAATATAAGATTCTGGTTCTGCTTCATTGATATGAACATTGCTTTCTAAACGATAATAACGCACTAAATTCTCATAAAGTTCAAGTGAAGGCCCATAGCCTTGAAGATATAAATGAATTTGTGATTGGTGACGTTCGTGTATGAAATAACGCATCATTTTTAATGCATAAGAAATATCTTTAATTTCGTCTTCAAAACGTGCTTTAATTAATAAATTATGAGTCGTAGCTGTAGGTGCTTGCGCTATTTTTAGATGATTTGTATTGACATACATCGGAAACACGTACGAATAATCATAGCGTTGTTCGAATGCTCGTGCAATGGCTTCTGTACTTACACGTACTGCATCGACCGCTTCTAACGCCAAGTCCATATGCGGTGAAATATAAGCTAACGGACTGTGAATTTCACCGAGTATCACTGTTTCAGGTGAAAGCTGTTTCACTTCGCGTGCAAATATAAAAAAGTCTTCTCGTGTGATGATCAATAAATCTGCGTACGCAATAGAATTTGCACCAAGAAACGATTGGAATTTTACATTTTTTAGTTGTCCACCTTCTTCTGCTATCAATGACTTTAATCGTTGTTTTCTCACACCCATATAGTTGACGTAAGTCACTTGATGACCTGCTTGGCACAACGATTGAATCAAATTTAAATTACTTCTAGTTGTGCCTCCTTTTTGAAAAATATGATAACCCAATATTTTAATATGCATATCGAATTCGCTCCTAATTTTACTTTTCAATTTCTCCTATTATATCACGAAAGCTTTGCCTTTTCGGCTGATAACATTAGCCCGCACTTTCTCACTTTTTTCTATCATTTTATGTATTCAAAAATAAAACCTCGTTCATAGAATCAAGATAGGTGGCTTATTTTAAAACCATTCAATCCATATTTCTATCAACGAGGTGTCATTTCATCATTTACCCACATGGATGTATGTTTTGATTTTAGTGAAAAATCATTACTTGCTTTTTTGATATTTCCCTCTAAACTGGCTTTCAATGACAATGACCACGCAACCTAATATCATAAAAGCGATAGACATTAGTAACGGATATTCAATATCGATATCGTAAAGCGTTCCTGCAATTAATGGGCCAATAAAGTTCCCCATACTTGTAAATGTCGAATTCAATCCCCCAGCAAAACCTTGACGATGCCCTGCTATATTTGAAAAATAATTGGTAAGGGCTGGACGAATTAAATCAAAGCCAATAAAGACAACAAAACATAACAACATGACATGCCAATACGTATGCGCATAGATTAATAATACTAAAATAATCATTGAATAAATCAAAGCATAGGCGATAAATTTCAATTCACTAAAATAACGCATCATTTTATCAAACAAGAACACTTGGAAGATGGCTCCCAAGACGCCTCCACCTGTAATGGCAATCGAAATATCTACCGGTTTGAAGTTAATTTTATCTGCTGTATATAGCGGGAATAACGTTTCAAATGCAGATAAACCAAATGCAAGGATTAACGTCAGTATGGCAGGCGTAATAAATACTTTATAGTTAATTTTTCCAAGTTCGGCGTTATCAAACTGATGAAAACCTTGCGTCGTTTGTTTCTTTGGAGAATGGACGTAGATGACCGTTCCGACAAAAGCTAATGCACCAAGTGCCCCAGCCACAACGAACGGCATACGATGTGAGATTTCAGCAAAGAAACCACCCGCGCCTGGACCTAGAATGTAGCCTGCTGATATAATCGCTGACATATACCCGAAGTTACGCGCTTTATCTTTTGAAGGTGATAAATCTGCAATCAAACCGGTCACACCTGGCATTACCATTCCTGCACTCAAACCACCTAATACGCGAGAAAGGATTAAATATGAAAATGTGTGGCTTGCTGCAAATAAAAATTCAGAAACACTAAACAGCACAAGCCCAATACAAATAATTAATTTTTTACCTAAACGGTCGGCTAATGCGCCTCCGAAAGGTGAAATAATCATTTGTGCAAGCGCAAAAACAGCGACGAGTATTCCAAGATCAGATCCAGTTAACCCTAAATCCTTTAAATAGATAGGAAGTACTGGAATTACGAGTCCAATTCCTAGAAATACTAGAAAAATATTTAAGTATAAAATAATAAACTGTTTATTCATACACTTCCCTCCCTCAATGCATTCAAAATATTAAAACATTATATAACAACGACTTAACAAAATAAAGAACAAAAACTCAAATCAAACCATTTAAAATATCTATTTAAAATAAAATTTTAGCGTTTATTTTTGTCTTTTTCAAAATAGATAGCCCGCTATGCAAAAATTCCCATCTCATCGGCTTAGAACTGACGGTGCTCATATTTAATCAATATACACACTATGCCCTTATAATATCAGGATTTAGACTATCCATAGTCTCTTTCATATCCTTCATTTACCCTGTTTCAATGAGAAACAAATTTAATCATATGTATATTTTTTTGTTCTGCTCTTATAAAATATTTGAATCCTTTTTCATAACAAGTTATCCTTATTTGCGCATAACATAGAAGGAGGCTTGATAATGAAAGCACGTTATATTGCACGTTTATTTTATATTGTCTTTTTCATCATCTCACTTTTTTCACCTACGCAATATAAATTTATAGCACTTAATATTACACTTGCCTACATTCCTTTAGAGCTTGCACTTTTGCTTAAACTCTTTCTTCCAAAACGCTGGTTTGAATGGCCATTATTTTTAGTGTTTTTGACAGTGTTTATTTTAATGTTACCTAATACCTTTTATATGATGACAGATTTGATACATCTTAATCATTTCGGCTTTGATTTCCTATTAGGTCTTAATCTCATAGAGTGGACCAATTTTGCTCTATTGACAGCTTCTGTCATGTTTGCGGCATATTGTTATGTATTAATCATATTAGAACTTTATCATATGATAACATCGAAGTGGTTTAGGGTTTTAGTCCTGCTTGGCATGATGATTTTAAACGGCGTCGGTATTTATGTAGGTCGTTTTTTACGCTTCCACAGTGTACACGTCATTAATCATCCATTTTCTGTCATATGGTCAACGTTAAAAGCCATTGATACCCCCGCAATGATTTTCATTTCGTTAATCGTTGGCTTACAAGCACTCTTATTAATATTTGTGAAAGGGGTACGCAGTCACACATGAATATGTTCTTTATTATTGTCATTGCCATCGTATTGATACAAGCAATCATTGCTATACTCTATTCTCAAATGAATTGGCCATGGTATGTATGTCTTATTGTCTTTTCATTTCCGTTTGGTGTCGCATTGTTTTTAATACAATTACTCTATTACGAACGTTTTCATAAAGATTGGGATGTCACGTTTAAAACAAAATTATTACTAAAGTATAGTTATATTTTGACGTTTTTAGAATTTGTTGCATTGTATTTAATCATTTTTGTGGTTTAATAGTATCATCATAGTTCATATATGGAGGTCATCTTATGCGCGCATCTTCAAATCATCCTGTTGCCTGGAGAGACCTATGGGCATTTGTGATTTATTTTTTAGTTCAAGTCATCTTAGCAAAACTTTTTAGCTTATTGTTAGTTCCGTTGCATAATTTTCCAGTAAGTTTATTGTTTCTCATTATTGGGATTATCACTGCATTAACGGTGATTGGATATTTAATTTGGTCCCATCGACATCATTGGAAAGAAAAAATAATCCATGCTATTAAAGCGTCTCGAAAGTATATTGGTACGATGATTGGTGCTTATTTCCTTTATATTTTTGCCAATGGGCTCATGACATATCTTTTTAAATTTTTACCAGAGCAATGGCAATTTAAGGAAACAGGGAATCAAGAAAGCTTAATGCTTTTTTTCAATGATCCAAAATGGTTACCGCTTGCGTTTTTAAGCATTGTTATTTTATCTCCTATTACGGAAGAGTTACTATTTCGACATGTGTTAATTGGGGAACTCGGCAAAAAAGTTGGATATGTAATAACAGGGATTATTTCCACCGTCGTTTTTGCGCTTTTACATATGCAAGCGGCACAATCTCCATTCGAAATTTTCCCATATCTATTTTTAGGACTCATGTTTACCTATACTTATATTAAAAGTGGATGCAATATTGCAATTTCAATTATGATGCACATGTTTAACAACTTTATGGCGTTTATCATTATGGTAATTCAACTTCACGCGTAGTGTAATTGATACAGGGGTGTTACTTTGATTTCAAATCGAAAGTAACACCCCTCTTTTTTTATAACATCACAGTGTTATTCAATCGTTTATTCTTCACATAAAAGATGACTCAATTTTTAAAAATGTCTATACAGATTTAAAAATCGAGTCATCTTCTAAAATGTCGCTAGACCAAACTTAATCTATTTTTATACGTCGATTTAATGTGATTGTGATGACGTTGCTTTTAATGAGGCTTTTACGGATTCAACCGCTTCAACCGAATGCGCTAATTGTTGCTGTTCATCTTCATTCAGTTCTAATTCGATAATGCGTTCTACACCATTCGCACCTAAGATGGCAGGTACACCAATATAAATATCATTTAATTGATATTCCCCTTGGCAGAATGCAATCGTTGGAAGTACCCGCTTCTGATCTTCTAAAATAGCAAGAACCATTTCATATACTGCTGCAGCAGGTGCATAATATGCAGAACCGTTGCCTAATAGTTTTACAATTTCTGCGCCACCTTTTCTTGTTCTTTCAACAATAGCGTCTATTTGTTCTTGTGGCATAAGCTCAGTTAATAAAACGCCGTTCACTTGGCTGTGACGAATTAAAGGGACCATAGTATCTCCATGTCCACCTAAAACAAGCCCTGTCACATCTTTCACTGCGACGCCGAGCGCTTCAGCTACAAAAGTATTAAATCTCGCTGTATCTAAAACACCTGATTGACCCATAACTCTTTCACTAGGAAAGCCGGACGTGCGATAAACGGTATAAGTCATCGCATCGACAGGATTAGTTAATACAATGATTGTACAGTTTGGCGAGTATTTAACTACTTTTTGAGTGACCTCGACCATAATTTCTTCATTCGTTTGAACTAAATCGTCTCGACTCATCCCCGGTTGTCTTGGCAGGCCAGCTGTAATTACCACAACATCAGAATCTTTAGTTTCTGCATAGTCCACAGTTGCATGCACATGTACATTAAACCCTAAAATTGCACCACTTTGTTGCATATCCAAGGCTTTCCCTTTCATCACCGATTCATTTTTTTCTCGGTCTACAAGTAAGACATCTGCATGACCATGCATCGCAATAATAAATGCTAATGTTGCACCTGTATGACCTGATCCAATGATAGAAACTTTTTTACGTTTCATGTTCACTACCCCCTTGTATATCCTCGTCTTTATTATAACACCCTCAAGTTGCTTTTTTCATTTTTAGAGTAAAATCATTTGCATCTTTTTTTATCTTCCATTGCAAATCTATAGACACAAAAAGCACGTCCCTATCACAAAGTACGTATGCGATACTTCGTTTGGCACAAAGGCAATTCAAATACTTATCAAATTCTCGTTACTTTAGGGAATAAACAATGCGTCCTTATCAAATAAAAACGGCACTTTTACATCACGCTTTTTCAATAAGCTGATCATAAAAGTGCCATTCTATACATTAGTGATATTTGAAAAGCATATATAAGTATAACGAAAATGCGCCAATCATTAACACGGTCATCATTAATAAATACAATGTTGTACGACCATATTTAAATAAGAATGCGATGAACATCGCGATAACGTTATAAACCATAAAAATACCAAAAACTGTAACTAACCAAACCGTATCAGGTGAAAAAATAAATAAAAATGCAACGATGAGTCCAAAAATAATATAAGGTATGGCGATGACGTTGCGTTCAAAACGACTACGTTTAATTTTTTCTTCTTCTGTCATAAGACTGCCCCTAACTTCAATTCGTAATAATCCGATTTTACAATGTTTTTAACGATGATGCACCGACAAGTTGTGACAAATTATGGAATATCATAGCCTTGTGCTGCAGTAAATATATCAAACCATTCTTGGTCATATAATTCAATATCAAGCCCTTGGATAACACGATCAAGCCGCTCTAACTGTTGCGTCCCTACAATCGGCATAATCTGAGCGGGATGCTTTTTAAACCAAGCCGAAACAATGGCTTCAACAGTTGTGTGATGTGCTTGTGCAATACGTTTAAGTACTGTCATGACACGTTGTCCTTTTTGATCGTCGCTTTGAAATAGTGCACCACCAGCAAAAGGACTCCAAGCCATTAATTTGACGTTTTCCCGTTGCATATCATCAATCGTGCCATCTTGAAAAGCGGTCAATTGATATGGAGAAATTTCAATTTGGTTCACTGCAATATGAAATTTATCGTCTTTCAAACATCGATTAAGCAATTCATATTGCGCGCGTTTAAAATTAGATACACCAAACGAACGAATTTTACCTTCATCTACCAAATCTTTCACAGCATCTGTAATTTCACATGGTTTCATTAGTGGCGAAGGTCGGTGAATGAGTAAACTATCTAAGTAATCAACTTGAAGTTCTTTTAATGATCGCTCTACTGCACGCTTAATATGTATTTTACTAAGATCATATCGATGTGCGGTTTGATGAGGATGAATTGCGTTTGGCTGAACAATCCCACACTTTGTAACAATCTGCAGTTGATCTCTAAGTGAAGGGGATAACGCAAGCGCCTTGCCAAACATCCCTTCTACAGTATAGTGACCATAAATATCTGCATGGTCCACGGTTGTGACACCTCGCTCAACCAATTCATGAATAAAGCGATTCATTTCTTGTGATGACATTCCCCACTGATCTGCGCGATAAAATCCTTGAATAATTCTTGAATAGTGTACATGTTGATTAATTGCAATCTTCTCCATAAATAACACCTCTTGATTGATCCATATTAACTAAATTGTAGCACATCCAAATTATTACTGAGTCTAGCTTCATCTAATTGCTCCCCAATCAAAACGACTGATGATGGAAAATCTACATCTCCGACACTTTCAATCGTAGGCAAACCTTGAGCATATTGAATTAAATACATTTCATCCGGACTTTCTCGAAGTCTAACGTAACCTTTTAAGCGTAACACATTTTCTGGTAATTTTAGGATAAACTGCACCAACTGCGCTTGTGAAATTGCTGAACTAAAAGTATATTTTAGACTTGTATAATGCGCATGATGATGGTCGTGATGATGATTACCATGATGATGATGTTCATGTTCATGGTGCGCATGATGTCCGTGACGATGTGCATACTCGGGTAACGTATGCTCAGCGCCTGCATTTTCAATGACAGTTTGTTGAACTTGTCCATGGTCTGAAATTAACACACGACTTTTGGGAGCAATGGTTTCAATCGCTTCTACAATTTCCTTTAAGTCACTGTCATTTGATAATAAATCGACTTTATTAATAACAATCGTTTGACTCGCGCGAACTTGGTCTTCTAATAAATCAAGCGTTTGTTTCGAATAGTTTTGCCGAGATAAAAATCTTGAACTATCTACAATACAAATCGCTTCTGGATTTTCGAAGGTTTGCGCAATAAGCGGGTCTTGACAAGCAATCAAAACATCAATCGGATTTGCAATCCCTGTCGCTTCGATAATAATCTGATCAACACTGTTTTTTTGTTGACTTAGTTGATATAAAACTGCAATTAAATCATGTTGTAAATCACAACAAATGCAGCCTTGTAATATGGATTGTTTGACGTTGTAATCCTTTAAAATTCGACTATCCACATCAAAATCCCCAAATTCGTTTACAATGAGTGCGACTTTCTCATCTTTTTTTAATATTTGCGTCATATAATGATTTAAGAATGTGGTTTTGCCACTTCCTAAAAACCCATTAACGATTGTAAGACGCGTTTTATTTTTAAGCATAAATTTAATCCTTTCTCTTAATAAATCTACAAATCTGTTATAATATATGTGTATGTCTGACTTTTAACTTGATAAAGTACGCTTTATCTTCTAAAATTACCGCATGCTATATTTTAAGGATAGCATAGATTTAAGTGAGAACGGCTTAAATCCACTCGATTATGGACGGGTTCCCATTCGTGATAGAGAGAGAAAACGAATAGAATGTCTGGAGGAGAACTAATTATGTCTGACCATTTAAACTTGAAAGAGCAAGTATGTTTTAGTTTGTATAACGCACAAAGACAAGTTAATCGTTATTATTCAAACAAAATTTTCAAAAAATACAATCTCACGTATCCACAATTTTTAGTATTAGAAATTTTATGGGACCATTCTCCTGTTAATGTAAAGAAAGTTGTAACAGACTTAGCGCTTGATACGGGTACAGTATCACCGTTATTAAAGCGTATGGAACAAATTAATCTCATTAAAAGAGAGCGTTCTGAAATTGACCAACGTGAAGTGTTTGTACATTTAACTGAAAAAAGCAAAGATATGCAACCAGAGCTCGCAAATGCATCACAACTTGTTACTGAAGCTTCATCATTAACAACTGATGAGGTTAAGGAGCTCAATCGATTACTTGAAAAAGTAATTACTGCATTTGAAGAAAAGAAATAATAATTAACAGTTCTTGAAGTGTGTTCTATTTAATGGGTGATAAAATCAGTTATTCTAGTTTCAAATATGACAGTGTATTGCTATAGATAGACTTTGATTTTTGGGGACCGAATCAATATTTACGAAATCATACTGGGGAATCGTAGTATTGACTTTTCAACCTGTTACTTTTCATAAAATCATAACAGGTTGAAATCATATCAAAAAATGAGGTGTTTGATATTGACCACCTTGGTTTATCTATACATACTTTATCAACGACTGAAAGCGCGTTGAATGCATAAAAGACTTTGCATTCACGCACTTTTTTTATTTTATCTTTTCCTACTCTGCATTGCACATCTCATCTATCATTAGGCTATAGCATCAACATGTATGGCTTATAGTTCAATGGGGCGATGAACATATTCCGCCAAAAATGATTCTGGGGACATATCTCCCACCACTTTTCCTTCTTGCATAACAATCACACGATCAAAATCTTTTAAATATTCCATATCATGTGTCGCGACAATCAATGTTTGCGCTTGCTGGTGAAGCTGTTGCATGACCAGTTTTGAATTTTCTATATCTAACGCAGTGGTTGGTTCGTCAACGATCCAAACTGGTTGTTGACGAAGTAGCATACGTGCAATGGCTAATCGTTGAAATTCCCCACCAGAAAGCGCTGTTCTCATCATCGTAATCGGTCGTTCTAATGGAATATGCGCTAACTGCAATTGATCTAACACCTTACGACATTTCGCCTCTGACGCGTGGGTCAATAAATTATCATACACTGTACCGTCGAAAAAATGCGGTTGTTGTAATAATGTATCGATTTGCGCATGAAAATGCGACGTATCGAGTTGACCAATAGGCATCTGATTTATCATTATTTGACCTTCTGTGGTATCGTACAAGCCCATTAAAAGATACAATAGGGTTGATTTTCCTGCACCTGATTCTCCAACAATCGCCACATGTTCGCCTTGATAAATCGTTAAATTCAAATGAGATAAAATGGGTCTTTGTTGATGTTCATAACGTAATGACACTTCTTTCAAATTGAACATCGGTTCGCCGTGCTCAATGTCTGAAATATTTACTTTTCGGTGCCCCTCTTCACTACCTTGTTCACGCATCACTTCTGATAAGCTTTCTTGTGCAAGTTCTGTCTCGCTCTTATAATAAGCCACTTGGCTCATTGGCACAGCTTGCTCAAGTAATGTCAGAATCATTAAAATAATACTTGTCGCATAAACGACATCAACATATTGTTTTTCGACCATCACAATGATTAGGATGACACTGACCAATAGTGCAACCATACTTATGATATTTCTCACATATGCATACTTCAAATGTCCCCGTTGTGAATGATGTTCTGCTAAATTAAAGTGTGTTTCACTTTCGGAAAGTTTGGCATCATATTTTTCAGAACTATTGAAGCGTCGCAGTTCATTGTGACCTAAAATTCTGTCGTGATACACATGCATAAATTGTTGTTGAGATTGATTAACAGTCGTCTGAACCTGCTTAGCTTGTTGTGCTTGAAGCCAAGGCAAAACCAACAACGTTAACACCATCGTGAATAGGATTAATAGCGCATGTGTCCATGAAAAATAAAATAGGACGCCCGCTGTTAATAAAGTCGTTATTCCTATCACAATAGGCGGATAATAGACACGTAAATACACATTTTGCAAAGATTCCACTTGCGTCACCATACGGCCTAATAAATCACTTGAACGAAATTTACGAAATACATCCGGTACGATTGGAATTAAAGTGCGGTAGAGTTGTACACGTACATCTCGTAACATCGTAAATGTGGCCCGATGAGAACGTAATCTTTCATAATAACGTGTAATTGCACGAGTAAAACCGAATAATTTCACTGTAACAATAAGCCCCATTAATGCAAAGAGAGGCGCACCTAGCGCACTTTGTGTGATCATATAACCACTTAAGAAAAACATGCCTAAAGCAACCGCACTCCCTACGACACCTATGAAGATGGCCATTAAAATATCTTTGTTCCATTTAATATTAATGGTTTGATTTAATTTTTGATTGTATTTATTCATTTAAACATCACCATCCTGTGGATCCGCCTTGAAATCAATTTGAATCTGGGTATCATCAGAGCGTATCTTCCCGTCTTGTAAATAAATTCGACGGCTCGCATGTGCTATCGTTTGTTGTCTGTGTGCAATCGTCAATCGCGTCGTCTCAGTAAAATAGGTATCCAACGTTTGTTGAATCAATTGTTCAGTTGCTCGGTCTAATCCAGCAACAGGCTCATCTAAAACGACAAAGTCTGGCTGCATCAACAAAAGACGTGCCAATTCAATTCGACGCATTTCTCCACCTGACATCATCTCGCCACCCTCTCCAATAAGCGTGTCTATACCATCGTGTAAAGCATTGACTTTATCCCA
Organism: Staphylococcus coagulans; assembly: GCF_002901995.1. Taxonomy (GTDB): domain Bacteria; phylum Bacillota; class Bacilli; order Staphylococcales; family Staphylococcaceae; genus Staphylococcus; species Staphylococcus coagulans. Next base: position 61,617 of record NZ_PPQN01000004.1, read on the forward strand.
CAAATTGACCGCTTGCAGGACAGTCATCATTTTTTCACGCGGAACTGTATTGAACACACTCACGTTTTCCGCTATCGTTGCATTGAAAATATATGGATTTTGTGATAAATAACCCATCTTTAGGTGTGCGTTTTGATAAGAAACATATCCTTTTTGTGGCACCAATTCTCCAAGTAAGATTTGAATCAATGTAGATTTACCAGCACCACTAGGGCCTACCAGCGCAATTTTGTCCCCTTTATTAATATCAAATTGGATATCACTCAGAACCGCTTTCGCCATACCTTCATAACAAAATGACAGATCTCGAACTTGGATAAGAGAAGTCTGTGTTGTATCTATCACAGGTAACGGATGATTCGGCAATTTATTATCGAGCGCTTCATGAATAATATCACTTGCGCCTTCACTCTCTTTTCCAGTATGAAATGCTTGCCCCAAATCTTTAATCGCATTATAAAATTCAGGTGCCATAATTAACGCAATAGCTGCTGTGTAGAAATGAATAGATTTAAAGACAATCAAACTCAACCCCACTTCTAAAGCGACCAGTCCAATGCCTAGCATACTGATAAATTCAAGCATCAATCCTGAAAGAAAAGCACTTCTTAAAATGACCATCGTCTTGTCACGAAATTGTGTACTCTCTCGTGAAACAGTCTCCACCGCTTGCTCTGAACGATTAAATAATTTTAAAGTGACTAATCCTTTAGTCAAGTTGAGAAAACGTTGACTGAAATGGTTTAAAAAAGTCATTTGGTCTTTGGCATCATCTCGTGTTTTCAATCCAAACACGATGTAAAAGACTGGAATAAAAGGTGCAGTCACTAACATGATCAGTGCTGCAGGAATATGGATTTTAAACATGACAACAATAATCACAAATGGAATAAACGTAGATTTAAAAACTTGAGGTAAATAATTTCGATAGAACGGCAGCATATCGGCTAGTGTCTCAGTAGCCATTGTTAATCTTTCACCAACTGCTTGTTGATTCACTTGCTTCAATAAACGGTGTCGAATCGTCGTCCGAACACGATGCGAAAGTTTTTCACCTAACCACGAATTCAAATAATCTAAGCTTGCCCTCATTAAAAGTGCCACTGCTAAAAGCGTCACTAAAGGTAACCAGTGGGTGGATTTATTTGTAAGTAGACGGTCTAATATCACACCAATCGTAATATTTTGTGTCACGACTGTGATTGCCAAAGCTAAGCAAACAACCGCCATTAATAATGGATATAAGTAAAATTTCTTTGCCCATGAATGCAATTGTTTCATTTTTTTCGTGCCTCCATTTTGGATGCGTTATTTTTTCTATTTTACATTGTTTATGAGGCAGAAAGCTAAAAATTAAATTGACATTTTCAAACGATTTTCATGACATTCATACGCTGAATCAATGCGCCTGGGCTCTTTTCGAAGATGTGACAGATTTTCGAATATCCTTAACCTTTTGATATCTGCACTTAATGCTTTTTACTAGAATAGGATAACCTAGCCTTTTAGATACCTCATCGTCTTATCCAGTTTGTTTTCATACTTTGGTCCTAGAATATAGGTTAACTAAAGACATGTGAGGGGTTCTTGTGCTATCATATGCTATATTATATTTACAAATAAACAAAAATGAATAGAGGGTACTTGTATGTTATTTTTTGAATTGATCAAAGCAATCATTCTCGGTATTGTGGAAGGTCTTACAGAGTTTGCTCCTGTTTCTTCCACTGGGCATATGATTCTCGTCGATGATATGTGGCTCAAGTCGACTGAATTTTTAGGCTCACAATCTGCTTTTACATTTAAGGTTGTCATACAGCTAGGTTCCATTTTTGCTGCAGCATGGGTATTCCGTCATAAATATTTCGAAATGTTACATATTGGTAAGTATGCACCTGAACGTCAAGAAGGTCGACGTTCTAAGCCACGACGTTTGAAATTATCACATATTATTGTCGGTATGATTCCTGCTGGTATACTAGGATTTTTATTTGATGATTTAATTGAAAAGTATTTATTCAGTGTACCAACTGTTCTCATTGGACTTTTCCTTGGCGCAATTTATATGATTTTAGCTGATAAATATAGTCGCAACGTTCGAAATCCAAAAACTGTTGATGAGATAAACTATTTCCAAGCATTTGTTATCGGGCTTTCTCAAGCTATTGCAATGTGGCCAGGTTTCTCTCGTTCAGGATCAACAATTTCTACAGGGGTCTTGATGAAGTTAGACCATAAATCAGCCTCAGATTTCACTTTTATGATGGCTGTGCCTATTATGCTTGCGGCAAGTGGTCTATCCATCGTAAAGCATTATAATTATATTCAATTTGCGCATATCCCGTTTTACATTTTAGGCTTTTTAGCTGCATTTATCTTTGGTTTTATTTCAATTAAACTTTTCTTAAAATTAATTCAAAACGTGAAGTTACTACCTTTTGCTATTTATCGAATTGTGCTCGTCGTCGTTATCGCAGTCGTATACTACGGTATCTTATAAAAAAGCTCACGCACAATCAGCATCTCAGTGAGGGGTCAAATTGAGGGCGTGCTTTAATCTCTAGCAGTTGACTTAAAGATTAAAGGCGCCCTCTTTTACATATGTTTTCTCACCTCGACCTCTAAGCGTTTATTTCCAAGCGCGAAAGGGTAATAACACATAAGTATACTCACAAATGGAGGCAACGTTCATGAACAAAACTATCAAAACAATTATAAACATCTTACCTGTCTTTCTCGTCCCACTCATTGTTGAACGTAAAAAGTTCAAGGCTCATCCAGATGTCCAAAAAGTGACACAAACGACCGTGCATACATCTCAAAAAGTAGCGCATAAAGCGGGACATGCTGCTGGGTATGTTAAAGACTCTGTCGTCTCTGGTTCAAGCCATTTAAAAAATCGTGTTCAAACTAAAAAACAACGTCATGATTATAATAAAGCGATGAAAAAAGAAGCGGAAAAACAACGCTATATGCGTCCTGAAAATGTACGCGCGCGTGGTGAAGACTTAGCGAAAGAAAACCGAAAAGAAATCGATAAACTTTCAAAGAAATTAGACAAACACATTTCAAAACGCCATAAAGAAGAAGATAAAGCGTTAGCCCAACGTCAAAAAAACTTAATTAAAAATATGGAAAAAATGCAAAAGTATGAAGAAAAAGTCGGTCATACACCTGGAAACATAGATTTGAAAACAAAGCAACGTGGCGATAAAATCGAGCAACAAAATAAAAAAGAAATCGAAAAAATGAATAAAAAATTAAAAAAACATCAAGAAGCGCTGCGTAAAGAAGAGGAAAAGAATACAAAAGCACGTGAAAAAGCATTGAAAGCAAATATGAAATCCTTACAAAAAGATGAACAGTTAAATGACACATCTCTAAATGCACGTCACAAGCAGGATTAATCAATGCGTATATTGATAGATGGCGATGCTTGTCCAGTCGTAGATTCGATTATTCGTTTGACGTCTGAGACAGGCATCTTTGTATATCTCTTTCGCACATACGACCATTTTTCTGTTCAATCATTTCCTGAACACGTTGAAGTGAAATATGTCGATGGTGGTCGAGATGCCGTTGACTTTATGATACTTCAATATGCTCAACCCGACGATATTGTTGTCACACAAGATTATGGTTTAGCGAGTTTACTTTTAAATAAGGTCAAGCATGTTTTGCATCATACCGGGCATTTATATACCCTTGAAAATATAGAACGCTTACTCACACAACGTTATTATCATCAACAAGAGCGTCGAAAATCAAAGCGTTATCCAAAAGGGCCAAAAGCTTTTAATCAAGATCAACGTTTATCTTTTGAATCGCAATTGTTAAAATTAATTGAGACACAACAGTAACATATGACCTGATTTCATCATTTTTTAAATCAATGATTAAAAAAGGTGACCCGATTGCGTAGACGCCTTTAATTTTACGTTCGTCACCTAAACCAGGTCGTTGGAAGAATATAATCAAGTAGATTCGTCAATATTAAGGAGGAGGCAATATGATTAAAAGAATTGCTGTCTTTTGTGGCGCAAGTAAAGGTCACGATGATACATATGTAAAAGAAGCATACGCTCTAGGAAAATACCTCGCAGAACATCAAATTGAGTTAGTTTTTGGTGCAGGTTCCGTTGGTATCATGGGTGCCATACAAGAAGGTGTCTTAGATTATGGCGGACGCGTGATAGGCGTTATGCCAAAGTTTCTAGATGAACGAGAAATCACAAGCCAAAAAGTATCAGAATTAATCTTAGTGGATTCGATGCATGAGCGAAAACAAAAAATGTCAGATTTAGCTGATGCTTTTGTGATGGCTCCTGGCGGTGCAGGATCTTTAGAAGAATTCTTTGAAATTTATAGTTGGGCACAAATTGGGTTACATCAAAAACCAATTGGTATTTATAATACGAAACAATTTTTTAATCCACTTCAAAATTTAATTGAACATATGATCAAAGAAGGATTTATTGATGAAAAATATACGCACCTCGCACACCTCTATGAAACGCCCGAAAGCTTACTAGAAGGTCTTAAAAATGCAAAACCTATCTCGACACGAACATATGATTAATCACAATTGTTCGAGATAGCGTGTTACACCATATAATACAAGGGAGCTGGTATGAGAAAGCCCATGTTAGGGATTGATGCCACTCCCTTTTTCAATTTATCGTTATCGGACATTTCTTTTATTTAATTACGACGACTTTTTATGTGTCTCTGCCACGTCATCATAAAGCGTTTTATGATATCTGACTTGTTGCTTTAAGACATGATGCGGGCTTAGCTCTCTTTTTTCAAATTTATCATAAAAAGACATTCCAATTTTCTCCATTACACGAATAGAAGGACGATTAATGTGAGCAGCGATGGCATATACCTCTGAAACACCTCGCTGTTTAATATAATTTAAAACCGCTTCCGCCCCTTCAGTAGCAATCCCGTTGTCCCACACTTCTGGTGATAAACGCCAACCAATTTCGTAAAAAGGTAAATTATCAAAAGGATAGTCGCTCGTTTTAGGTATGTAATTCACACCGATAAAACCAATCCATTCTTTTGTCGCTTTCAATTCAACCGCAAATAAACCGATTTTATTTTTAGATAGGTAAGCTTTCATCGCTTCAAAATCAAGTCTTGATTTTTCATAGCTTAACAGACTTGGAAAGTATTGTCTGACTTGGCGATTTGCATTTAATCGTTGCAAAGGTAGTAAATCTTCCTCTTGCCAATCTCTTAGCTTTAATCGTGCTGTCTCTATATATACTGTCATTGATGATCCCCCCATTGTTACCGCTCATAAAAAATAGACTCTATAGCTACAATAGCCATAGAGCTGCAAAAGTGATGCCATATCCATTATGCCTTAGAAATGTAGCTAATCAGTTGGATTTTAACGGGTACTTCTTTTATGCGATTTGGATTTTGACCTTTGCTTGTAGTAAATGTCGCATCGACAAAATCATTTTTATGGTTCAAACGATATGTTGCGACATACGTTTCCCAATCATGATCAAAATTAGGTTTTAATGCAATTACTCGTTTCAACTCACCTGTTGCATCAATAATTGAATAACCTGTAATATTTTCAAGTTCACGTCCGAGTTCAATTAATGACATGTCGCGACCTTCTAACAACTCAAATTCCTTTTCATACATGTGCAATCCCTCTTTTCTGTACGTTCATATATGTGTTTTTAATACCCTCTCCATTTTAACATCAAACGCTTGAGATGTAGTCAATGAATGAAAGCTTTCTGTTGCGCGCCTTTTATAATTTGCGTATGGTTAATGTTGCTTGTCGTTTGAATCTGAAGTTGCTTGTTCTTTATGCACTTCATTCGTCTTTTTATGTGTAGACGCCTTTTCATTAGCGTTTGTTGGTTCTTTTGTATGCTTGGCTTTTTCATGGTTTTTTTCTTTTTCTTGCGGTTTATCTTTTTTCTTTTCTGTATCCATTGATTTACCTTCATCAATAGATTTTTCTACATCTTTAATTTGATGATCTAAATCATCACCTTGCTTTTTTAACTTCTCATTTTCTTGTTGGAGTGTTTTTTGCTCTTTTTCTAGCGATTGAATTTCATTTTGCAGTTTATCTTTTTCACTCTTCCCACAACCAGACAAAACAAATGTGAGTGTCACAAGTATAATTAGCCATTTTTTCATTTTTCTTTCTCCCATATCAAAAAATACTTCTCTTTTATTCTATCATGGTTTTACGCTTCTAGCATAACAAGGCTATGCGCATCATGATAAAAAATCTGAATTCATTCGTGCCCTCTTTAGCTTTCTTTTCCATATCACAAAAATATAGACAATCTTCGAAAAACATCTAGATTCGTACTTCTCTATCGCCTTAATGTTCAAGGTTTTTAACCATCGTATACTTTTCGACTTGATAACCTAACTTTTGGTTCAATGCTATCATGGCTTCATTATTTTTATCCACTGTCCCAATCAACTGATGTGCCTCTTGTTTGATTGCCCACTGCTCAATCTCTTTTTTGAGTTGCTCTGCATAGCCTTGTTGACGATAAGCAGGTGCTACATAAAGAGATTCAATCGTCACTGTTTGAGAAGTACTATCAAAATGCGCCCATCCATACGCTTGAACTCTATCGTCGTCACCCCTCATCACACCTAGCCAGTCTTGTGTATAGCGTAACCGGCGATCAATCATTTCTTCGTACAGTGCAATTTCCATCTGACTCACAGCCTTTTTATTGCTATGACGCTGTTCATACAACATTTGTACATGTATTGATGCCACTTGATGTATATAGTGGTGATTTTTTGGTTTCAGTAAAAGCATACGTGATACCTCTCTCTTAAGTATTGATTTATTTCTATAAAATCGTCATAATAGTGACAGTTTAATGTTGAACCGAATAAAGGGAGGTGCATGACCAATGAAGACAACTAACGAACTCATGAAAGAAAATAATGTTAAGTCATTGCGCTTAAATAATACAGACCGTCAAATATTTGAAAGCTATATGACATATGTACGCGCAGATATGCGGGTCAATGCACATGATTCAGAAATTGTTCTACAACGTATTTTGACGCATTTGCTTAATGCTGAAAATAAAGGGATGCATGCGATGGATTTTTTTAATCATGATCCAAAAAAACATGCGATACAAACGATTAAAGAGTTACCCAACCATACATTTATCAATATATTTCGTTATATTTTCCAACATATTATTTTTTTATTAGGCCTCTTTTGCTTTTTAAAAGGTTTTTTAGGCTTCTTTATCAATGATACCCGAATTTATCTTTATACTTTCCCGTTCACTTTTATTTTAGGTATTTTTATTACATTTTTGTTTGTATGGGCTTGCTTTAAAATGGTACAGTTACAAGCTTTTAGCTATTCCCGAATTGCTTGGCTTTTAGGTTACATCGTTTTAATCGCTTTAGTGGTGATCATTTTTATTGTTTTCTTCTTCCCACAAAACTTTTTACAATTTGGCCCTTATATTCATATCAGCAATTGGGCTTTTATTGTCGCATCATTCATTATTGTACCTGTAGGTGCTTATTTACAGAATCATAAACAGAAACAGACCGGACCTTCATGGCGTTAAAGTTAAAGCACGGCCATCGTCCAAAGCAAAACGAAGACGATTTCCTATATAATAAATGAATCTTCAAAAGTAATGAGGTGCTTGAAGGTACATGTAAAAAATAAAACTTCTTCGCGCCCTTAATTTGCGCTTAAATGATTAAAAACGGGGCTAGGATCATATCCTAGCCTCGTTTTTTAGTTACTATTTAAATCATTACATAAATGAAGCCCTATTTATCTCCTCAGTTGTCCAGTCTATTTCCTGTATCGAATTTAGCTTACTTCAACTGTTTTTGGACTTTTTTTAGTAAATAAAATTAATACAAAACCTAATGATAATGATAATGCAGAGACATAGAAGACATTACCTAAACCAATCCAGTCACTCATAGCACCGCCTAGGAGGTTTCCTAACAACTGGCCGACAACCATTGCATTTGCAAATAATGTTGAAGCATAACCTGGAAATTGTGGCAAAATATCTTGAAAGTAGCTAATCCCTATACCTAATAAAACAGCTAAAAATGCTGCAAGTAAGACTTGACCAATTAACATCATTCTCACACTTTCAAACACGCCTATACTTCCAAAAAAGAGGCTTCCACAAACAGCTGCAATAGCCAACAGCGTTCGAGTTTGAACCTTACTCGCAACAATGCCTAAAATAATCATAAAAGGCACTTCTAAACCTGCACATAAACTTGCTAAATGACCTACATATTTCTCTTCTTCACCAAGATATTTCGTGACAAAAAGTGGCATATTGAGTGTGTACATCCATTGACCAATATGTAATAACACAAAAGCAACAAAAGGCACGATAAGATAACGATGTCTCAACATAGAAGGTGCATTTTGTTCAGTATGTGTCGCTGTACGCGTGGGTTGTTTCGTCTTGATATCTTTGAAAAAGAAGACTTGTAAGAGTAGTGTTGTCAAAATAATCGCGACAGTGCCTCCGAAAAGTCCACTATAGCCCCATGACTGATTAAGAATGTTACCCACTAAAGGTCCAAATAAGAAACCAAATGAAAACATAGACCGCAGCACAGAATTCGCAAAAACGGCGCGACTGCTTGAAGTTGACTGATCAATAGACTCTCTCGCAGATGCATAAAGTTGTGGCATTGCAGGTGCGAACAGCCCTTGAAAAATGGCATATAAAATAATAAATAGCGTTATAGAATGAATAAAAAAGGGGAGTGCAAAGCTAATAGCGCCCATAAATAACCCAATAATAATTAATAACTTGCGATTCACAGCATGTGTGTCTGAAAAACGCGCGACAATACTGTTCATTGTGAATTGACTAATTGCCGCAAGTGCTAATAATAATCCAAACTGATTGGTAGTCATCCCGAGTTGGTTTGTTGCAAATAGCACAAAAAAAGGTACTGTAATGGCAATCCCCATGCCAATCAGCATCATGTTGACTAAAAAGAGCTTATAATTTTTAATAGTTAATAATTCCCGAAACATTTGTTTTCTCCTTAATACGTAATTATCTTCTTTCTTAAATGACTTTACATCATCCTTTACTTTTTCTTCTGTTTACCTAAAAAAGCACACCCTTAAACCATCGGACGTAAACGCGCAATGGTATACGTCACATCTGATCAAGATGTAGATATTCTTTGAAAACATTAATAAATGAGCTCACTTGCGGTAATTGCATCATACTCATGTCATAACTTAAATATGTAGAACGCACGAGCGAATGTGCTTCTATGTCAACTTTTAACATCTCGAATTGTGTAATATCTAAGTCTTTAACCATAATTTCTGGTAATATGGTCACGCCAACACCACTCAAAAGTAACGCTTTACATGTAGCAACTTGATCCACCTTGATTCTTGCATGATAATCTTGAGACATATGTTGTTGATACCACGTTTTAATTTGATTAATGTAAACTGGATCAGCCTGAAATTCGATGAAAGGTAATTTATGCAACTCATCTTTTTTATTTTTAGGATAAATAAAATAGTGTTTATCGTCCATTAAATGATCATTATGCATATTTAATAAAGGATTTCCGCGAACAATCATTATATGATAATCATTATGATTCGCTTTAATATGTTCACTTGAACCCACTTGTAATTCAATTTCAACATTTGGAAATTCAGTTGTATAACGATTTAACACTTCAGGTAACACTGTTTGACCCACAAGTGATGAACAACCAATCGATAGTGTCCCGTTAATCGCACCCACATGTGCCTTAATTTTATCTTGAAACAAGCGCTCTTGCTTTAACATTGATTTTGCATGCGCTATAACCATCGCACCTTCAGTTGTCGTAATTAACTGCTTTTTTGTTCGGATGAAAATCTCAACACCAAAATGTCTTTCTATAGATTTAAGACGTTGCGTGACTGCAGGTTGAGAAATGTATAGTCTTTCAGCTGCTTTTCTCAACGTACGTGTCTCATCTAAAGTAATTAACAACCGATAATCATCAATTTTCATCGTAGCGCCTCCTCAAAATAAAAGAACACTAGACAAACAGAACATTGTCCAGTGTGCATGTATACTTTCACAGCACACGCTGGGTTGGTTGTAACGGTGTGTGAAAAACATTTCTTTTAATCACTAATACTGTTTATGCTTTTCTTTTTTCTGATACTTATGCTTGATTTTCTGATAACAGTACATTGCCCGTCTTTCAATACCTTCAAAATCCTCATCAATCTGGATCATGAGTTGGTGTGCGATCACATAAGCTTCATGGTATTGCTTTCTTGTAATTTGCTTCGTTTTCAGTGCATATTCCAAGTCATCTTGATCAACAAGTTCATATCGACCATTGGGTAGTGCGAGCACATCTAAGCACAAATCTAACGTACGTGCCTTACCTTTTTGCGTTATATTTTTTAAATTAATATCAAAATAATATTGCAATGGTTGTCCTTTATCATTAAACATGACAGTCATACTGTAACGCTTTTTTTCTGGTAATATTTGCAACCACTGATAGTTATCATCAGCCACGACTATCTTTTTACCTACAACGGTCACCTCTAAAGGCTCTCTCACCTTTTTAATTGTAATTAAACCTATGATGCCTTTAAATTTGTTATTGTTCACTTTAACTTCGATATAATCATGGTCTAAGAGGCGACGCCAGTGACGTTTATCAATATATTTCACTTTCACAGCCACCAACCCCCTTTCGTACATTATATATAAATCAGCGTTATATGTCACTTCTCTCAGTTTCTAACCCATTTGAACTTTGCTCATCTACGCCTCGATGATAGATGTCAGTCTGTCTAAAGCTATGTGATGTGCAATATTTTTTATACGTCAAATTAAGCGTAGACGTTGATTTTCTGAAAGGTGAGAACATCGTACGATTTCATACATCTTAATATGAAACAAAAAACATACTAAAGTGTATACAATCGTTAGGTTCTCATCACCTTAACATCCACCTTAGTATGTTTAAAATCACAACCACTGTCTCCCATCATCGCCCTATATGTTATGGGATTGACGTAATGAGGTCATTCCTCATTCCCTTTCATTTACACATTCTTTTTCGCATATTTTTGAATGATTGTTTTATGCTCAGGATAAGTTTTTATAAGCTCATCTTGTGTGAATAATTCAAAATGTTCAAATTGAAATGCCGGTTGTACCATACAACCCACTACCGCAAAACTATTTTCTTGTTCAATAGAAGATGCAAAAATGGTATTTTTAGGCACAACAAATTGTAATACATCACCATTTGCTACATCCGGACCGAGTTGCACAGTTTCATATGTGTGATCAGGGTGTATCATATGAATCGTGAGTGTATGCCCAGCATGAAAGTACCATATTTCATCAGCATCAATGCGATGAAAATGAGAAATGTTTGCGTCTTCTAATAAAAAATAAATACTTGAATAATTTGGACGGCTTTCTGTCTGATCTGGACTTAATATCGTTTCACGATAATATCCCCCTTCAGGATGAGGGGTTAAATTAAGATGCTGTATCCATTCTTGAACATTCATAATAAATGCCTCCCAATGATTTATTATAGTTCAACATTATGGAAGACACGTTGTACATCTTCAAGGTCTTCTAATACGTCAATCAGTTTTTCAAAAGTCGCTTGGTCTTCACCAGAAAGTTGCACTTCTGTTTGCGGTAACATTTCAAATTCTGCAACTTCAAAGTCAGCAACGCCCATGTCACGTAAAGCTTGTTGAACTGTAGCAAACTGGTCAGGTTCAGCATAGACGATTGTCAAATCACTTTCTTCAACCACGTCACGAACATCTACATCGTTTTCCATTAATGCTTCAAGTACAGTATCTGCATCAAAACCTTCAAAGGCAAATGTCGCTGTGTGATCGAACATATAAGCAACTGAACCAGAAACGCCCATATTTCCTCCATTTTTACCAAATGCGGCTCTTACATCAGATGCCGTACGATTAACATTGTTTGTTAAAGCGTCAACGATGACCATGGAGCCACTTGGACCAAAACCTTCATAACGTAACGCATCGAAATTTTCTTCGCCGCCACCTTTAGCTTTGTCGATTGCTCTTTCAATAATATGGTTGGGTACAGAATAAGTTTTAGCACGTTCAAGTACAAGTTTTAACGCTTGGTTTGACTCTGGATCTGGCTCTCCTGATTTTGCAGCCACATAGATTTCTTTACCAAATTTTGCATAAATACGACTTGTATTCTTATCTTTTTGTGCTTTCTTTTCTTTAATGTTATTCCATTTACGTCCCATTACTTCCATCTCGCTTTCACATGCTTTTTTGAATACTCTTTATTATACATGGAAATTTTACAGTATGGCAAATTCTACTCAATATGAACAGGTCGTACGAATAATCGTTGTACTAATTCATGCGCCGTTTGCTGATCTGACGCATGATAAATCAACAATCGGCCATCTTGATATAATGTCATTTCATAGTCTTTATATTGTAATCGTTTAATAAAATGATTTTCGATTAGGCATGTCACACTTGGATGGATTTTTGCTGAAAACTGCTCTGGAGAGAGTCTATATTGATAAACGCCACCACACAGTAATTGTGTTTGTTCGAGTTGCTTATGATTTAATCGATCATATTGATGTTGAGCACAAACTTTACAATCTTCTTCTTTCAATGCTGTGATAGACAATGTTTTCATTTTGCCACGATAAATATCCATTGTCGTCATACGATAAGAAAAATCACCATGCATCAAATAATGAAAGACTTCTGCTACAACCAGACTACTCGCCATATGAACAGCGGGTGGAAGAACACCATTAATATCACAACTTTCCATTGTATCTGGTACATCTGGCATTACACAATGTAAGCATGGACCATCTTGATGAATTGGAAAAACACTCACTTGGCTGCCCACTACAGCCCCATAAATATAAGGAATATTTAACTTTCTAGAGGCTTCATTAACTAAATAACGTGTTTCAAATCGATCAAGTCCATCTAAAATCATGTCGGGTTGCGTTTCATTGAGGATACCCAATATGTTTCTTGCGGTGATTTCCTCATTCAATGGTTCTATCGTCACCTCATGGTTCATTGCTGATAGATGTTGTTGTAATGCAAATACTTTCGGTGTCATGGCTTGTGCATCCGCTTCAGTATAGCCACTTTGACGATGTAAATTAGATAAGGACACCACATCTTTATCAACAATTGTTAAACGGCCGACACCACTTCGCGTCAATTGTTCTGCGATACCACTTCCTAGCGCACCAACACCGATAACCATCACATGTAATTGCTGCAGTTGGAGTTGTCCTTGTTGACCAAAAGGTTTAAATTTCTCTTGTCTGTTATAGCGGGTCATTATAAGAACCCTAACCCCTCTGATGGACTTGATTGAACAGCATTATAGCGAATAGGAATACGCCCGGCTTCATAGCTCAAGCGACCCGCTTCAATTCCTTTTTTCATTGCTTCTGCCATTTTCACAGGATCTTTAGCACGTGATACCGCAGAATTTAATAATATCGCATCTGCCCCAAGCTCCATCGCTTCCGCACAGTCTTTTGCCGAACCTATGCCCGCATCGATAATAACAGGAACTTGACTTTTTTCTATAATGTATCGCAAGTTTAAAGGATTGCTAATACCTCTTCCTGTACCAATTGGCGAAGCAAGTGGCATCACGGCATGTACACCAAGCGCTTCCAAACGTTTCGCTAACACAACATCATCTGAAATATATGGACAGACAATGTAGCCTTTTTCTAATAAAATTTCACATGCTTTATAAGTTTCGAGGGGATCAGGTAATAAAGTTTCATCGTCACCAATCACCTCTACTTTAATCATGTCACATACACCCGCCTCATTTGCCAATTCAGCAATACGTACTGCTTCTTCAGCCGTTTTCGCACCTGCGGTATTTGGAAATGTCGTAAATTTAGATAAGTCCACATTGGCTAAAGGATTAGGCAACTTTTCATCATACAAACTCATTCGGCGTACCGCAAATGTAAGTACTTCTGTTTCAGATGCGTCAATTGCACGAGATTGAATCTCTTCATTTTCGAATTTACCTGTTCCTAAAAATAATCTTGAATTGAAACTTAAATTACCAATTTTAAACATTATTAACCGCCTCCAACAAATTCTAAAAGTTCTAACTGATCATCTTCACGCACTTCAGTTGTATCCCACTCTGAGCGTTTTACAACTCCTTCGTTACGTTCGACTGCCATGCGTTTTGACTCAATACCAAAGTGATTCAATATATCACGAATCGTAGTACCTTCATCGAAAAGTTGCCTTTCACCATTCACATATACTTGCATTACCTTCACTCCTTTGCACGCCAATAAGTGACCATTTGTTTAAACTGATGGATTTCGTTTGAAAACGCACTTCCGATACATGCGATCCCCGAAAAACCTGTAGGAACGTTTTGGATTGTCTCAAGACGAATGCCTCCAATTGCAATAATAGGAAAGTCAATAGACAACACTGATGCAATTTCACTAGAGGATCGCGGTGGCTGATTGGGCTTAGAGGGTGTGGGAAAGAGATGACCAAACAACACAAAATCAAAACGTTGAGCTTGCGCATAGCGAATACTGTTTTCAGAATGTGTAGACATACTAATGCGATAATCAGGCGATTTCTGTTTGATATGTTCAGCTTCAACATCACCTTCTCTGAAATGAAGTCGATAAATGCCCAAGCGATCGGCAAGTTGCACATCTGTATGTACAATCATTTTAGATTTTGGAAAACCTTCATCACGCAACTTTAAAATCCATTTTTCTAGTTCAGGCTTTCTCATAGGTGTCCTGAAAATGACACCATCAATCTCAGGTTCAATTGCACACAAGCGCTGAATATGCGTATGATCAAGCTTTTGATAAGGTGTAACCACAACAATCATCGTATTCATCCTCCTTAACGCACCAAAAAAGCTACTTTTCATAAATCAAATTAAGAAAAGTAGCGTGTTTTTTCCACGAATTCAGCCACTTTCCTACGCCAGTACGAACTGGATCAGGTTCAGGAATTTTGAAATCGCATTTCAATCTCAGCCATTCGCAATGGCACTTCCAGTGGAATCGTTTTATCTATTCAATTGCGTTAACGTTTTACCATACGTGTTAATTCTAACACATAACGAATAATACGGAAAAGGTTTAAGAACAAATTGAAACCCATCTCTCTAGGTGAAAATTGTCCTCGTTTCATTCGATTAAAGTCATAAAGGGTATACAATAAGAATAATAACAAACCTACCACAGCAATAAGCGTATGGTAAATCGGATTATGGATAAACCACCCGAGTAGACTTGCTAAAATTAAAGCGATAAGTGTTACGAATAAATATTTTCCGATACTTGAAGCATCTTTTATCAAAAAGTAACCTAAAAATCCAAAAATAAGAAACGCTGCAATCGCTAATAAAACAGTGTTAAAAAATACACTCGGCCCCAAATCTTCTAACGTATACATAAATGTGGCATAGGATAATAAGCCTGCAACAATGGTATAAATATGTGAAATGATAGGACCACTAAAACGTACACGTTGTACAACCATCGAAGTAAGGATAAGGATAAGTAATCCTATCGATAACGGTTGGCGCCATGCTTCTGGTAAAAATTGACCTAAATAAGTTGAAATGCCAAAAATAAGCCAATAATAAACAAAAAAGAGCCAAACTTTTCCATAAGCCTTACTAGCGGCTTGATGTGTTGATGATGACATCTTTTCTCTCCTTTCTTTTTGGTTGTTATATTTTACGATAGATTGTGTCACGAATAAAATAAAGTCTCTTGGCTTGTACCCGAAAATGCACTTTTTAGACCTCATTCATCTTAGTTTTCACGCCGTGTAATCCACATCTTATGTTCACTATCATTGTGGCGTTTCTTTATGTTATATTCAGTTGCACAAATTAGCCATCAATCTATAGAATACTTTCCACTGACTTATGAAGCCATTAGCCGTTGGACCTTGTTCAATAACTCATTGTTACAATGCATCTTCTTTTATTTTTAACGACAGATGGATGGCAAGACTACTGAGGGAACAGGACAAGCCGAAGACTACAGGCTGAGGCTGTCCCCTTGGAAAGCAAAGCCATCCATACAAGTAACCCAACATCAAAAAAGCTTCAGCTTGTTGTGACTCAATACAGGACAATCAAGCTCTTTTTAATTAAAACAATGAATCGTCTTCTATTTTTAACGACAGATGGATGGCAAGACTCCTGAGGGAACAGGACAAGCCGAAGACTACAGGCTGAGGCTGTCCCCTCGGAAAGCGAAGCCATCCATACAAGTAATCCAACATCAAAAAAGCTTCAGCTTGTTGTGACTCAATACAGGACAATCAAGCTCTTTTTAATTAAAACAATGAATCGTCTTCTATTTTTAACGACAGATGGATGGCAAGACTCCTGAGGGAACAGGACAAGCCGAAGACTACAGGCTGAGGCTGTCCCCTCGGAAAGCGAAGCCATCCATACAAGTAATCCAACATCAAAAACGCTCTAAGACAGTTTCATTAAAAACAATCTTAGAGCGTTTGAATTGAGGAAATAACCCCAGCCTCATCTCTTCTATCATATCATCATAGACCCTACAACAGCCATTGTACAATCAATAATCAATGTGCTGACAGATGATCTAAAGCCATATTTAACGCCAACACATTCACATAGTCATCATACATCGTTCCTTTATGTGCTTGCTTAGTAATTAATTGATCAATTTGTTGTGGTGAGAGATTTCGTTGTTTTGCAATACGTGCCACCTGTTGTTTTGCATTATCCACCGTAATATCGGGATCTAAACCTGATCCAGATTCTGTCACTGCATCAATCGGTGTATGGTGTCCATCGTCTTGTTTTAAATCTTCCACTCTCTTTTTAAGTTCAGGATTGCCATTTGAATAGTTATCACTACCAGAAGCCACCCCTTTTTCTTTCAATGTCGCTTTATCCATATTATATTTGACAGCACTCGTTCTTCCGTGAAAATATTGCGGTTCATTCCACTGCTGTCCAATGAGATTCGAACCTACTACCTTACCATTCTGTGTCACAAGACTTCCGTTAGCTTGGTGGTGAAACAACGTCTGTCCAACTGCCGTTACAGCCAATGGAAAGAGGACACCACACAAAACCATTGTCATTACAACGAGTCCTATGCTACTTCTTATCGCTTTCATATACACCCTCCTATATCCACCATTGAACAATGAGATCGATGAGTTTAATTCCAATAAACGGAACAATCATACCACCCAATCCATAGACCAACATATTTTTCATGAGGATGGTCTCGGTTGAAGCACCTTTAATGCGCACACCTTTCATCGCAATTGGAATTAATAATGCAATAATCAGTGCATTAAATATTAACGCTGAAACAATTGCAGATTCAGGAGAATGCAAACGCATAATATTTAAAATACTCATTTCCGGTACAGTGACCATCATCATTGCAGGTAAAATCGCAAAATATTTGGCGATATCATTCGCAATACTAAATGTTGTCAACGCACCTCTTGTCATCAATAATTGTTTACCGATTTTAACAACTTCCATCAGTTTAGTTGGATTTGAATCCAAATCAATTAAATTTGCTGCTTCTTTTGCACTCAATGTACCCGAGTTCATAGCTAGGCCAACGTTGGCTTGTGCTAATGCAGGCGCGTCGTTTGTTCCGTCTCCTGTCATCGCGACGATATGCCCTTTTTCTTGTTCTTCTTTAATGACTTTTATTTTATCTTCTGGTTTACATTCTGCGATAAAACGATCCACACCTGCTTCTTTCGCAATAGTCGCGGCAGTTAATTCGTTATCACCTGTGCACATGACTGTCTCAATGCCCATTTGACGTAACTCTTGAAAACGTTCGACCAATCCTTCTTTAATGACATCTTTTAAGTAAATGACGCCTAAAATTGTTTGATCTTCAACGACGATTAAAGGTGTTCCGCCTTTACTAGAGACTTCAGTAACCAGCGATTCAATATTAGAAGGTACCATGCCACCTTTTTGTTTAACATATTTAATCATACTATTAGGCGCCCCTTTAAAGACTGTGCGATCTCCTATGATAATACCGCTCATACGCGTTTCTGCTTTAAATGGTTGGTAGTCACCTTTGACTTCGTCCGGTAATTGAACCGATGAAGCTTGCGCCAAAGCAACAATACTTTTACCTTCAGGTGTATCATCATAAACAGAAGTTTCATAAGCTGCGACGAGCAATCTGTCATACCATTCTTCATGCACGGGCATCAATGATTCCGCTAAACGGTTACCATAAGTAATTGTGCCGGTTTTATCCAAAATTAATACGTCTACGTCTCCGCATGTTTCTACAGAGCGTCCACTTTTAGCTAAAATATTAAATTGTGTAACGCGGTCCATCCCAGCAATACCAATAGCTGAAAGTAATCCCCCAATCGTTGTCGGTATTAAACATACTGTTAATGCGATCAACGTTGCAATGGGCACATTCAGTTTTAAGTACTGTGCAATAGGATAAAACGTTAAGATAACAACTAAAAAGATAATCGTTAAAGTAATAAGTAAGGTGAAAAGTGCAATTTCATTCGGCGTTTTTTTACGTTGTGCACCTTCGACTAAGGCAATCATTTTATCTAAAAACGTAGCCCCTTCCTCACTATCAACTTCAATAACGAGCCAATCCGATGTTACCGTTGTGCCACCAATAACACCTGAAAAATCACCACCTGATTCTTTAATCACTGGTGCTGATTCCCCTGTAATTGCAGATTCATCAACCGTTGCAATCCCTTCAATAATCGTTCCGTCTGATGGGATGGTTTCCCCGGCTTTAACAAGGATGCGATCCCCACGTTTTAATGCAGAACCATCAATCGTTTCGTATTTTTCATCGCCTATAATTCGACGTGCAACCATATTTGATTTTGTTTCACGAAGACTATTCGCCTGTGCTTTACCACGTCCTTCAGCAATGGCTTCTGAAAAATTAGAGAATAGAATCGTCAATAATAAAATCACAAAAATTGTAAATAAATAAAGCCGTGACATCGCATCATCTGTAAAAATTTGTGGGACAATCGTCATAATTAAAGTTAAAACCATCCCTACCTCTACAACAAACATAATTGGATTTTTAATGAGATATGCAGGGTTTAATTTTATAAAACTCTCTTTGACGGCTTGTTTGACTATCGCGCCATTCAAGACATGAGATGATTGATTCATTCAACATATCCTCCTTTATTTTAATGATAAAAATTCTCCAATAGGTCCAAGTAATAACACTGGTAAAAATGTCAAACCACTCAATAAAATAATAAAAATTGTGAGTGATACACCAAAGAAAGGTTTGTCGATAGCCACGGTCTGATCATCTTTTTGATATGCTTTTTTATTAACTAAGCTTGAAGCAATCATAATTTGTAAAATGATAGGTATATAACGCGCAATCAACATGACGATACCGGTTGAGACATTCCAGAACGTCGTATCATCTGCGAGTCCTTCAAACCCAGAACCATTATTGGCTGATGATGATGTCATTTCGTAAAGCGCTTGTGAGATACCATGAAATGAAGGATTCGTTAATGCGTCACTCGCACCAGGAATAATAAAAGCGAATGCAGTCGCAACTAAAATCAATATCGGATGAATTAAAAATGTCAATGCGATGAGCTTCATTTCTCGTCCTTCTATTTTCATTCCTAAATAGTTTGGTGTTTTCCCTACCATCAAACTACAAATAAATACTGTTAATAAGACGAAAATCAACATATTCATTAATCCAACACCTTCACCACCGAAAATGGCGTTAAGCATCATTAATACTAAAGGTACAAAACCACCAAACGGTGTAAGCGTATCATGCATATTATTAACTGTACCTGTCGTAAATGCTGTTGTAATCGTCGTGAAGAGCGCTGAAAGGCCTGGGCCAAATCTTACTTCTTTTCCTTCCATATTCGGTCCAACTACACCTAAATGCGATAACACAACGTTACCTTTGTACTCTGAAATAATGGCAATCGCAAAGAAAACTAAGAAAAATAACAACATTGTTCCAAATATGACATAAGCATGCGCATGAATTTGTTTACCACTTTTTGTTAACATTCTTCCAAATAGGAAGACAAGCGCACCAGGAATCAACATCATACTCAACATTTCAATATAGTTCGACCATACAGTCGGATTTTCAAATGGTGTTGATGAATTGGCGCCTAAAAAGCCGCCCCCGTTTGTACCGATATGTTTAATGGACTCTAATGATGCGATAGGACCATATGCGATTTGTTGAGTTTTTCCCGTGATCGTATGCAACGTTAGGTTACCTTTTAAATTTTGTGGTGTGCCTTGACTCGTCAAAAGAATACTCACAAGAAATGATAGCGGTATTAAAACGCGAACGATAAACCGTACAACATCTTGATAAAAGTTGCCAATGACATCTGTCATCCCCGTTAGTCGACGCAACATTGCAATACAAACCGCATAACCTGAAGCACTAGACGTAAACATCAAATAAGTGATGACAATCATCTGTGTTAAATAAGTGAGTCCAGATTCTCCAGCGTAATGCTGCAAGTTCGTATTCGTTAAGAATGAAGCGACCGTATTAAACGCCAATGAAAACGATTGATTTAAACTATGATTCGGGTTTAAAAAGAGCCATTGTTGAATCAGTAACAATAGGAATGACACGATTCCCATTAGTCCATTAAATAGTAGAAAATGTTTCAGATATGTCTTACCCGACATGTGCTCTAACTTTGTCCCTAACACTTTGTAAATCCCTTCTTCCACACCTAAAAACACCTTATCTGCCGGTGTAGGGATTAATAATGCAACACTATATAAGTATCGACTTAATAAAAATGCGCATAAAAGAAAGATAATTAAAAAGATAACGACTTCCATGTTTTCCCTCCATCAATAATTGAATTTAAAACTTTTCACTGTAAATTAAGGCGTATACTAAATAGCCAATTAATACGATGACAATGAGACCTAATACGATGATCATCCCTTGACCTCCTCCTTATTGCAGGAATCATTATATAAAAATTTCTATAAGGAGATTATTAATATTTGCATCGTTTTATTAAGAAGTTATTAAGATAAAGAAAAACGTATTTTTTTATAGAAAATATAAGATTTGAAGTTTATGATGAATTAAAAGAGGTGAAAAATATGGAGCGTAATCCAAAGATAAAAAGAGGGTCCCTGACAATATACCTTGGTTATTCTCCGGGTGTGGGTAAAACTTATGAAATGTTATCTAATGCTATAGATGCATATCAAGAAGGCGCTGATATTAAAATTGGTTACATAGAGCCACATCAACGTAAAGAAACCCAAGCGCTAGCTGAAAAACTACCCGTCATACAACCTAAATCTAAAAATCATGGGAGTCATACATTCCAGTATTTAGATGTTGATCAAATCATTGATGATGCGCCTGATATCATTCTTATAGATGAATTAGCGCACACGAATATTTCAAAAGAGCGTCATGAAAAAAGATATATGGACATTGAAGAAATTCTTTCCCACGGAATTGATGTACATACCACGTTAAATATTCAACATATCGAAAGTTTGAGCGAGCAAGTATCATTAATGACAGGTGTCAAAGTTAAAGAACGGGTGCCAGATCAATTTATTATGTCGAGTGATGCCATAGAAGTGATTGATATTTCACCTAAACAGCTCATCAATCGTCTTAAAGCAGGAAAAGTATATAAAAAAGAACGACTCGATACGGCATTTACTCATTTTTTCACTTACGAGAACCTTTCAGAACTAAGGGAATTAACACTCAGAACAGCCGCAGATATTATGAGCCAAAAAGAGCACCTCTATAAGAAAAATATTGATATTACACCTCATATTGCCGTCGCAATTAGTGGGAGCATCAGCAATGAGACGGTTATTCGAGAAGCGCGGCGTATCGCCAATCGTGAACACGCTCAATTTACAGCTGTTTATATTGACGTTTTTGATCATGAAGGCAGACACTACGCTAATGAAAGTCAAGTCCATCAAAATTTAATGCTTGCACAATCATTAGGGGCATCCGTAAAAGTGATTTATGATAATCAAATTGCATCGGGTCTCGACGATTGGTGTAAATCCCAAAAAGTCACTAAACTTGTTATTGGACAACATATTAGTGACAGATGGAACGATATTTTCAAACGCCCGCTGATTGACCAATTACTGGATTTAAAGCATCATTATAAAATTGAAATCGTGCCAATCAAGCATATTCAAATGAAAGCGAAGCATGAACGACACAGTCAAAAGGTAGAGCAGAAACGTTGGACCGTGGATATTTTTAAAATGATCACCATTCAAGCCATATGTGTACTTTTGGGTCTGTGGGTTTATAGTGCAGACCATGCTGAGCAAGACACCATCATTCTTCTATTATTTTTATTAGGGATTATTGTTTTAAGTATGTGGACGCAGTCGTACCTCATCGGTTTTTTCGCAGCAATTTTAAACGTATTTGTCTTTAATTTCTTTTTTACCGTGCCAAGATTTACTTTCGAAGTTTATCGTTTTGATTATCCTATTACATTCACCATTAGTATTATCGTCAGCATCGTGACAAGTGGACTATTAAAACAAATTAAGCATCAGTACATCGTAACGAAACATCAACTCTATCGTACAGATATCCTGTTACAATTTAATGATTCAATCAAACAAACGTATACCATTCCTGATTTATTAGTTAATGCAAGACATCAAATCCAACATCTTTTAAATCAAGAAGTTACGATTTACTTAGTTGAAGATGAAAAGATTTCAAAAACGATTCCTATCGAGGGTCCGCATGCCAACTATTCACGACATCAGCAAGCATTGAGTTGGATTATCAAAAACCAAAAACGTGCTGGTGCCACGACGGATACTTTTCCAGGGATTCAATATTTATTAATTCCAATAGGCACAAATCCTGTCAAAGCGATTGTGTCTATACATTTTTCAGAAACACAAGTCATTGATTCCTATGATAATTCTATTTTAGAGTCTATGCTTAATGAAATTTCACTTGCGGTAGAAAACTTGAGCTTATTACGTCAAACCCGTGAATCGATGTTGCGTGCTGAGCGAGAAATGACACGTTCAAACTTTCTACGTTCGATCTCTCATGATATCCGAACACCTTTAACATCAATTATCGGTAATTTAGATGTATTATTACTTTACGGCAAAGAGATGTCTCAACAAGAACAACATCAGTTGGTTTCACGCTCTTTCGATGAAGCTCAATATTTACACATGTTAGTTTCAAATATTTTATCACTTACGAAACTCGAACATTCAAATGTGAAATTAAATCGTCAACTTTACCTCATTGAAGAATTAGTTGAAGAAATAGAATCAGTATTAGAGCGTAGAAGATTAAATCATCAAGTTAAGGTCATGGCATTTCATGATATTTGTTTTGTTAATATTGATAGCAAACTCATTTTACAAGCCATTTTCAATTTGATAGAAAATGCTTTAAAACATACGCCTCCTGAAACTAAAATCACGCTAGTCATCAGTAAAAATGAACAGCAGATTTTGTTTGAGGTCATTGATCATGGTCCTGGCTTGACTGATGAAGAGCAACATACAATTTTCCAACCTTTTCATAAACATCAACTTTTCAAAGATAATAAAAAAGACAGTATGGGGCTCGGTCTTTATCTTGTTCAGTCTATTTTAGAGAAACATGACAGTCAGTTAAAATATCGACAAAACGAGCCACATGGTAGTATATTTTATTTCAACCTACCTTATGAATATTAAAAAAATTAAGGAGGAAGTGCAGTGAATGTTAAAATACTCGTTGTAGAAGATGATGATGCGATTACACACTTACTCGACGTCTCGTTAACCCTTGATTATTATGAAGTGCTCACTGCGACTAATGGCAAAGACGCTAATTTTCAAATTCGTTCAAAAGCACCCGATATTATTTTGTTGGATTTAGGATTGCCCGATATGGATGGTTTGGACCTCATTAAAATGATACGTCAAACTTTTGATATCCCTATTATTGTGATTAGTGCACGATTAGATGAACAAACGATTGTTGAGGCATTGGATAACGGCGCGAACGATTACATGACAAAGCCTTTTAATGTTGATGAATTACGCGCACGCATTAGAGTCGTACAACGGTTGAAAAATATGCAAGATCATAAAGATATCGTCTTCGAAAATGGGCCTTTAGTCGTGTCTTATCAGTCTAAAACAGCATGTATTAATAACGAGACGTTAAGTTTAACCCCTAATGAGTTTGCTTTATTAGAATTATTATGCCGTCACGTAGGAAAAGTACTCACGTACGATACGATACTCAAATCTATTTATGGTTATGTGAATAAATCAGAGATGCCGAGCCTACGAGTCCATATGACATCATTGCGCAACAAGCTTAACCAAGCGCATCCTTCATCTAAACAACTCATTATTACCCGCCCTCGTATTGGTTATCAAATGCAATATTGGCATTGATTTCAACTTAAATCATCAAAAAGCCGGCGCCAAAACTAAGAAATAACAACTTAGTTTTGGCGCCGGCTTCATTCAATTTTTTGCGACGATTTTATAAAAATTTAGTTAGGAATGCAAACACAAATTGCAATGGTAAGCGAATCACATGCTCTTTCACTGTCTTACGTTCACTGTCTGCATATGAAATTTTCTTTCTTGCAGCGTAAATGTTTGCTGGAAAGACGAGCCATAAAAAGCCACTTACAATTTTTCTTACACGATTTCTGTTTTTGCCTAATAAAATGTAGGCAGAAAGTACAAATTCTGCGATACCTGAGTATTTCACAATTGCTTCTTTAAAAGGCAAATAAGATGGGACAATTCTTAAAAACATTTCTTTGTTTTTAAAATGGGCTTGTCCACTTCGGAAAAACATAGTGCTAAATAATAATTTTGCGATAAGTTGTTTCATATTTTCTCCTTTGCTGACTTTAAAGTTTGTGTTTAGTTTCAATTATTCTTCAGATACTTGCACGACTTGCTTACCAAAGTTATCACCTGAGAATAATTTTCTAAAAGCTGTAGGCAATTGATTAAAACCGTTATCAATTGTTACTTCTGATTTTATTTTACTCTCAGAGACCCATTTTGCAAGTTGTTCGCTTGCTTCTTTAAAATGATCAGAAAATTGAGCTACCACAAAGCCTTGCATTAATGCTTGGCTCTTCACTAAAGTTTCTTGAATTCTTGGTCCCAGTTCAGCCTCTGTATTATTATATGTTGAGATGGCGCCACACACCGGGACACGCGCAAACTGATTGAGATGTTTGAATACTTCATCTGATAGTGCGCCGCCCACATTTTCATAATAAACATCAATACCGTCTGGAACAGCTTGTTCAAGTTTCTCTGCAAAGTCATCACGTTTATAGTCAACTGCAACATCGAAGCCAAGTGTATCTGTTAAATATGATGTTTTCTCGTCGCCACCCGCAATACCAACAACTCTAGCGCCTTTAATTTTAGCGATTTGTCCTACAACAGAACCTACAGCACCAGAAGCTGCTGATACAACGACGGTTTCACCTTGTTTTGGTTTTCCAATTTCTAATAAACCTGTATAAGCCGTCATACCAGGCATGCCGAGAACACTTAAATACAAATACAGTGGAACTTCTTTTGAAGGAATCGGATCTACTTTTTGTGCATCTACGGTAATGATTTTTTGCCAAGGTAAGACACCTGTAACATAATCACCTACATTAAAATTATCCGCTTCAGATTTAATAACCTTCGCCACGATATGGCCGTGAATAGGCGCATCAATTTCATAAGGTTTAACATAACTTTTCGAATCATTCATTCTGCCACGCATGTACGGATCAACTGAAATATAAACTGCTTCTAGTTGAACTTCACCTTGCTTTGGCTCAACAGTTTCTATCTCTTCATATCTAAAAGTATCATCTTTTGGTACACCTTTAGGTCTTTTTGCTAAAACAATTTGTTCATTTTGCATAATTAGCCTCCGTTCTTAATAGATTGAGACACATCTCGTCGTATTGAATTCAACAACTTGAGATGCTCGCTTTTAAAAACGATATGATGCCCTATCAATCGCGTGACGTGAACCATTATTATAGGCTCACATTCGCTTTATTTTTCTTCTAGAAATTTTGCAACTGCATCTGAAAGTGGTGCATCACCATTAATGATTTGGAACTCTTTACCATGAAGCGTATCATTAACAACCACTTCTGCTAATACTTCAGCAACGTCTTCTCTTGTGATTTTAATAGGACCTTTACCTCTTACATTAGAAGCAATGGTAAATTTTGATGTCCCTTTGTCATTTGTTAAACCACCTGGATGTACAATTGTATATTTAAGGTTCGTACGACGTAAATAGTCGTCAGCATAATGTTTTGCAATCGTATATGGTTTTAAGTCTCCTGATTCATCAAATGCTTCTCTACGTGAATCAAACGTAGATACCATAATGAAATGCTTAACGCCAGCTTGCTCACTCGCTTTAATCGCTTTAACTGCCCCGTCTAAATCAACAATGATTGTTTTATCATCGCCAGTATTAGGCCCTGAGCCGACTGAAAAAAGAACTTGATCAAAATTTTTAAATGTTTCACTCAATTCATCTATAGATTGATTTTCAACATCTACATAAATCGCTGAGACATTATCATTTTTTAATGCATCAACTTGCGATTCTTTTCTTACACCTGCAGTAAATTCAACGTTTTGCGCTTTCAGTTTATTGACGAGATGTTTACCTACGCCACCATTTGCACCAATAATTAATTGAGACAATGTCATTCACTCCTTTATTTTTTTAATAACGCTAATGCTTTTTCAGCTACAGCATGGCCTGATTGTGGGTTTTGACCTGTAATAATACGACCATCTACGACCGCAAATGGGTGCCAATCTGCATCTTTTTTAAATTTTGCCCCTTTGCTTACAAACTCATCTTCTAATAAGTAAGGGATACTTTGAGTTGTCCCATTTGCTTCTTCTTCACTATTTGTAAAACCTGTCACTTCTTTACCATTCACTAAGAAGCCATTTTCAAATGGAATGTCTAACAGGCCAACTGCCCCGTGACATACAGAAGAAACGATTCCGTTATTTTCATAGATTTTAACCGCAATGTTATTGATTGCTTCATTATTTCTTAAATCCCAAATTACACCGTGACCACCCGCAAAATAAATAATACTGTAATCTTCCGGGTTTACTTCATCTGGAGATAATGTATGGCCAAAGTTCTTCATATAGTTATCATCCGTATAGTATGCCCAATCATCATCAGACATCATATCTGGTGTAAGACTTACAGGATCAAGTGGTACATAGCCACCTTTTGGACTCATGTAATCTACTTCGTAACCCGCATCGTAAAAGTCTTTCGCAAAATGCGTTACTTCAGAAAACCAAGCACCTGTTGCTCTTTTTAAATTTTCATATTTAGATACATTTGTCATTACAATTAAAGCTTTTTTCATTGTAATTCCTCCTCCGAAATGATTATATATAATAAGATAACAGTTAAACCTTACTTTAAGAGAAGGGATATGCTCACATTGGAAAAATATTATATCGATTATGTTGCAGAAATATGCAATATATCCAAAAGTAGATTAAGATTTTATGAAAAAAAAGAGATTTTAAAATTTATAGAAAGAGATTCGAATAACAAACGATTATATTCAAAAGATGATATTGAAATGATTAAGTTTATCAAATGCTTAAGTACGTTAAATATGACTTTAAAAGAAATTAAGAAAAACACCAATATGCTCTATGAAAAGAAAACAGACGTTAAAACAATTTTAACGTTACATTTAGAGGTCCTTAATACAAAGAAAGCATCGCTAACGAAACAAATTAACATTCTCGAAAAGGAACTCAAACAAATATAAGCCTCATTCTTTCATTAATATGTGTAACTTAACATCAATTAATAAATAAGTTGAACTTAAACATTCTTTTTCCCACTAGATACGCTGTTTCATTATATATTGTGGTCTATATTCTTGTTGTCAACCTCGCTTGAAAACCGCAAAATATTGTTATATTCTTAACAAGTAAGTGCAATTAAAGTAATCAGCATATCCAATAAAAAACATAGCTATAACACCTACGATTAAATTACTTTTTATTTTAAATAGCCCGTATCTGTTCGTTTCTAAACCTTTAAACAATTCATATTTGCACGCTCTAATTAAGCTTATTAGTACTGAAACTTTCCATATCATCGTCATTGATGCAGTTACACTTTTATGTAACAAATGCAACATCAGCATTGTGGTGGGGAAATGCATTGTGAACGCAATGATGATTTTAAAATCATTAAGTGTATCAAAATAGTTGCTACGCATCAACTTTATGTGAGACGGCGCGCCCCTTACATATTAATATGATACCATTTTTTGTTATCGCTTACATGATATGTAGGTTGATGTGGATTTAATGAAATAGGATGAGAGCGCAGCGCTTATTTATTGAAACTCGCTTATTAGCCCCAAATTTTAATATCACGAATATATCTTGCTTACTGAAAGGACGAAATTATGCAATTTTTAAATTTAACCGAACAAGAATTTGATTCATTTACTCAAGAGAATTTTTCGCATTACACGCAAAGTAAAGATCTCTTCGAATATAGAGATAATAAAAGCCAAGACGTTCATATTGTCGGGGTTAAAAACGATAAGGGTAAAGTAATTGCAGGTTGTTTATTTACAGAAGCTCGTGTTATGAAATTCTTTAAATACTTTTACTCACATAGAGGGCCAGTGATGGATTTTCATAACACTGAGTTAGTAACATTTTTCTTTGAAAATCTCACACAATATTTAAAAAAACAAAACTGCTTATTTACATTAGTTGATCCTTATATGGTCATCAATGAATATAATGCAGATGGTGAAATCATTGCGTCGCATCATTATGAAACATTTAAAACAACACTTGAAGGGCTTGGCTATAAACATCAAGGCTATTCGATTGGCTATCATCCTTTGAGCCAAATTAGATGGCTGTCAGTCCTTGATTTAAAAGATAAAACAGAAGCAGACTTATTAAAAGCAATGCAATACCAAACACGTAGAAATATTAAAAAGACCGAAGAAATGCATGTACAAGTTGAAGAATTAAGTATTGATGAAACAGAACGCTTCTTCAAACTTTTTAAAATGGCTGAAGAAAAACATGGATTTTCATTTAGAGATTTAGACTATTTTAAAGAAATGCAAAAAATCTATAAAAATTCTGCTTTAAAAATTGCGACCATTAATTTGAAAGATTATTTGAGCACATTAACAACGCAACAACAGTCCATCACAGAAACGTTGACTTTAGCAGAAGAAAAATTAGAAGAAAATCCTAATTCTAAAAAACAGAAATCAAAAGTCCAAGATTTACGTCAACGACTTCAAAGCTCAAATAAAAAAATTGAAAGAATTCAATCGCTCATCGAAAGTGATGGTGAAGTGCTTGATTTAGCCGCTGCTTTATACATCTATAACAATCATGAAATGTACTATTTATCTAGCGGATCCAATCCGAAATATAATGAATTTATGGGTGCTTATAAATTACAATGGGAAATGATTAAATTTAGCCTAGACCATCATATTGATCGTTACAATTTTTATGGCGTAACAGGCGATTTTTCAAAAGATGCTGAAGACTACGGTGTTCAACAATTTAAAAAAGGATTTAATGCACACGTTGAAGAATATATCGGTGATTTCGTTAAGCCTATTAAGAAAAACTGGTATTTCATTTACAAATTACTCAATCGAGATCGTTAATTAATAGCCTTCCGTTTTATGACGGTTCCCTCACCTTTTTTACCGTCAATTCGTATCTGTCTTCCGTTTAAGGCATGGAGATGACTACTCGGATTGCACAAAGCTTACAACAGCCCCTGTGCAATCCAGCTAGCCACTGCATTTTATCATTATGCCCTTATCATCCATCTAATTGCCCACCTCCTTACTCATTAATTACCACCCACATTTCTTCATAAGCTGTTCATCTTTATTAACAGGTAAATGAGGTGTCGTTATATTAAAATCATCTTACAAAACAAAATTTTCTGTCCGTTAAAATGAATGCACCAATTCGAGCACTACAATGTTTAAAGCCATCCGTCAAATTAAATAAAATTTTCCGCAACATTACAAATTCGTAACATGTGCCCTATATGATTTATTCTTTGTTATCATGGGTAGTGTATTCATAACAAATTAGAACACTCATAAATGATAGAGATTAAAAATCTAAGTGTCACTAAGGAGGAAATACATTGAAAAAATTCGCATTTGCATTTACGATGGCATCTGGCGCAGCTGCATTATTAACGCATCAAGATGCTGAAGCTTCAACGCAACATACAGTTCAATCTGGAGAGTCATTATGGTCAATCGCACAACAATACGGCACATCTGTTGATCAAATTAAACAAGCGAATCAGTTAGACAATAACATGGTATTCCCTGGTCAAGTCCTCTCAATCGGTGGAGGTAGCGGTGCTGGCGGTGCTGCAACAGCACAATCATCCAATAATGGTTCACACGTTGTACAAGCAGGCGAATCTTTAAATGTTATTGCCGCACAATATGGTGTCAGTGTCCAAGATTTGATGCGTGCAAATGGCTTAAATAGTTATTTGATCCATCCACAACAAACTTTAAAAATCCCTGGTGGTGCTGGTGGTGCACAAGCGCCTCAAATCGGGGGCTCAAATGGTTCATCAACAGGTAACGGAGGCTATACATCTCCTACATTTAATCATCAAAATTTATACGACTGGGGTCAATGTACATGGCATGTTTTCAACCGTCGTGCTGAAACAGGCCAACCCATCAGTACATATTGGTGGAATGCCGATCATTGGGCTAGCAATGCAGCAACTGATGGTTACAGAGTAGATCACAATCCTACTGTTGGTTCTATTTTACAAAACTTTGAAGGTCCAGTCGGTCACGTAGCCTATGTTGAACGTACAAATCCAGATGGTAGCATTCTTATTTCAGAAATGAACTACAATACGCCTCCAGGTGTTGTTGATTATCGTACAATTCCTGCTTCAGTTGCGTCTCAATATAATTATATTCACTAATTCATTTTGAAGCATATGTCATAAAAAAGCCATTAGAAGCGAAAAAAACTTCTAATGGCTTTTTTGTTGTTTAAAATTATCAATTTTATAGCGCGCTGTAGTAATAAAGTCATGCTTATCCTTTTACATATTGCTATTGCACATTCATCTTGCAATAGACAGAGGCACTTAAGCTATAGATGCTTCTCTATTATAAGAATAAGTTTAAAATCAAATAAAAAACTGCAGCAATAACAGCTGAAATTGGTAATGTAATGACCCAAGTGACGATCATACGTTTCGCTGTATTCCAATGCACACCTTTAATTCGATTTGAAGAACCTACCCCTAAGATAGATGAAGATACGACATGTGTTGTTGATAATGGAAAATGAAGTGATGATGCGACAAATATTGTCAATGCTGAAGCTAAATCAGCTGACGCACCATTTGCTGGACGAATTTTCATAATGTTACCGCCCACTGTTTTAATAATCTTCCAGCCCCCAATGGCTGTTCCTAATCCCATTGCCGTTGCACAAGAGACCTTAACCCATAATGCAGGCTCAACACTTGTTTGTAAATTCGCAACAATTAACGCTAATGTAATAATCCCCATTGATTTCTGGGCATCGTTTGTACCGTGAGAAAAAGATTGTAAAGACGCTGTGAATATTTGAAAGATACGAAAATTACGATTGGTTTTTGTTAAATTCGCATTTCTAAAAATCGTTTTGACAATCGTATAAATAATAAAACCAACGATAAATGCAATCACGGGTGATAACAGTAACACTAACACAATTTTCGTAAAGCCTTGATAGTGTAACACATTAAAAGAACCCGCAGAAGCAATTGCCGCACCTGCAATTGCACCGATTAACGCGTGTGAAGATGAGCTCGGTATCCCGTAATACCAAGTCACTAAATTCCATACAATAGCCGCCAAAATCGCTGCTAACACAACAACAAGCCCATTTTCTAATGTAAATGGATCGACTATTTCTTTTGTAATTGTTGAGGCTACACCCGTAAAAGTCAGTGCCCCGATAAAGTTCATAAATGCTGCCAACAAAATGGCTTGTCTCGGTGATAACGCACGCGTTGATACTGCCGTCGCAACTGCATTGGCTGTATCATGAAACCCGTTGATAAAATCAAATAATAACGAAAAGATAATGATAGCTACCGTAATAAGCAACAAAAACTCCATAAATAAGGACTCCCTTAGCTATTTTTCATTATGATTGTTTCAAAATTATTTGCAACAGCCTGACAGCGGTCGGCAATATTTTCTAAACTTTCATAGATGTCTTTAATTTTAATTAAAGTAACAGGGTCTGTTTCACTATTAAAAATATGTTTAATAGACTGACGTAAAATGCCATCACAATTTGTCTCATATTCTTTAATATTGATAGAGTGTACACGCATATGTGAAAGTTTTTTCTCTGTCATTAAACCAATGGCCAATTTCATCTCGCCAATTGCTTTTTGAATATTATCCACAAACTCAAGCATATACTCATCTGTATATTCAATCGAATACATTTCAAACATACCCGATGTTTCTTCCATTGCATCCAAGACATCATCAATCGCATTACACAATGACATAATATCTTCACGTTCGATTGGCGTAATGAATGTTTGGTTTAAATCTGTTATGACTTGGTGCATTAAGTCGTCACCATGTGATTCATACGTCTTGATATTATCAGCATAAGCTCGTAAGTCTAGGTGTGTATTGAAATCCATTTTACCGAACTCAATTGCTGCACGGTCTAAATTGAAAATCATATCCTCTAGGCGTTCCATGAACTTATCCTTTTTCTTCCTAATCATCTTAAAATCCTCCATTCAGCGATTACCCAATCACTTTTGTAAAAGTTTTATTACTTTAATTATAAGATAATGTTAAACCTTTGTTAACTCATAAGATGCTTGATAGGGTCATATCACCTTTTGATTTTCTTATTTCATTGTTGTTACATGCTTTCAACCTTTTTCACAATTCCTATTTGAAAATAGCATATATTTTAAAGCGCTACAATTAAATTTACAAAACCTTAACATTTTATTTTGTTAAGGTATTTTGCCCCTTAAAATTATCAACATATTTTATTAAATGTGTGTTTATTTTCGAAAATTCTGTAACTATTAAGGTATTATTAATCTCTAATGTAGGGTTATTATAAAC
>NZ_PPQN01000040.1 GCF_002901995.1 Staphylococcus coagulans
GGTTGGTTGATTTTCTCAGTGCCCTTATAAGGGCTGGTCAGTAACAGAGGCTTTCAGCCGAAGAACAAACCACCCGTTCACACGGGTGGTTTTGATTTGTGATACAGTTTGAGATCAACTTAAAATAGATTTCAAAAAATCAGTGCATATGACTTTTAATTATTTATAAAAAGGGGGTATCGTATTCAATCACTAACAGTATTACAAGCCTAGCGCGAGTAAGCGCGTATGAATATGATGATGTTTCATCCCCTCTTTAAGTAAGGATAATGAAAATCAAGCAACATAATGTTTAGATACCATGCTCAATCTCTTTTTTTCTATTGATAGTTAGATTTAAATACTAAGATTTAAATGAATATGCCACTATTATGGTTTATTCAGCTTCTCTAATTTCATCAGCAATATCGTTATAATCTATTTCAGTTTCTGTGAATGTACGATTATGAACTGGGAAATGTTGCTCAAAATTTTCGAAGTTTTGAATTTCAACTGTAACATGATCGACTTCAAAATCGAGGACATGCCCACCAAACTGACGGGCATCATCAGCGAAATGGATATGAAACCCTCCAGAACCTATCCCATGAAAGAGTTCAGGTGTAAAAAAGCCAATAAGAGTTCCTTGAATATTTTCTTCTGTTTGTTCTGGCTGTCTACGCGCAGAATTGATTAAACGTGTATAAGGGGGCTCTTGCCCAGGCATCATACGCACATGCATTTTTTTAAATGTTCCTGTAATTCTTACAGATGAAAACATATTTGCACTTAGCATATGTGCTTTCACTTCTTCTAACACGTCTTCAGAAGGTTTATTTTCTGTTTGGTAAGTTTCATCAGCAGAAAAGCGTGTAATTGTTGCATAAGGCGTCATTTCGTCGCCTTTTAATTTAACGAACTCTTTATGTTCATTTGCGTGATAAGCTTCTCCATTTAGAAAAATCACTTCACCGTCGGATCCTGTTAATGTTGCAAGTCCAGAGTCACCATGTTCCAGTACTTCTTTTACACTCATAGTGCCTTCTAATAGTCCTGCCATTAACGTACCTAAAGTCCCGTGTTGATATAATGTGTGTGCCATACTCTAATTACTCCTTTGCTTTCTTTTCTGTTTAATTTAATGCATCGGGTAGTACATTTGTTGATAATTTAATGTTATCGGCATAATTGACCGGAATATCAATTAAAACAGGTCCTTCTGTCGTATAACTTTCTTTAATTGCTTGTTCTAATTCTGCTGGTGTAGTGACGCGAACGCCTTTTGCTCCGAATGACTCTGCGTATTTGACAAAGTCAACTTCCCCAAATTCAACACCTGCAGAACGTTGATATTTCATTTCCTCTTGGAATTCAACCATATTGTAACGTCCGTCATTCCAAATCAATTGTGTAATATTAAGGTTTTTACGAACTGCTGTTTCAAGTTCTTGGCCAGAAAATAGGAAGCCACCATCTCCAGCAACTGAGATTACCCGTTCATGAGGTCTAACGAGTGCAGCAGCAATTGCCCAAGGTAAAGCGACACCTAATGTTTGCATCCCATTACTGAACAATAAATGACGTGGTTTATAGCTTCTAAATTTTCTAGCCATCCAAATGTAATGACTTCCTACATCGACAGTCACTGTTGAATCGTCACTAATTGTTTTTTGCATCGCATCGATAATTTCGATAGGGTGAAGGACACCTTCAACATGCTTTGCTTTAATCCCTGTTGCTTCAGATACATTATCTCTAAGTGAATCGAGTTTTTGTAATTTTTCTTCGTCTAAGATTGGATGATTAATATGTTCAGAAATGAGTTGAATTGTCTCTGATATATTACCAATCAATTCAGCTTTAGGTTGCATATGGTTCGTGATTTCTGCAGGAACTTCATCAATATTGATAATTTCAGTCTCTAATTCTTTATTCCAGTTACTTGCTTCATACTCAATTGGGTCATAACCAATTGTGATGACTAAATCACTTTTTCTAAGAAGCTCATCACCCACTTGGTTTCTAAATAAACCTATTCTTCCAAAGAAGTGTGACTCCAATTCACGGCTAATCACACCTGCACCTTGGAATGTTTCAACAACAGGTAATTTTGACTTTTCAACAAGTTGACGAATTGCATGTGTCTCAGCTTCACTAGAGCTACGCATACCCACTAATAATACAGGTGATTGTGCAGATTTTAAATCTTCGACAATATTTTTAATATCTTCCTCTGCAGGAACACCTAATTTTGGTTTTTGAGGAACAGTGATTGCTTCCGTTTGAACTGGCGCACTAATAACGTCTTGTGGAATACTGATAAAACTTGCACCATTTTTTCCAGAAGTTGCTTCTCGAATCGCATTTGTCATCACTTCTGATAATGATTCAGGATCTTGAACTTCCGCACTGAATTTTGTAGAAGATCTCAATAATGATGCATTGTCCACACTTTGATGGGTTAAACGAAGTAAATCATTACGCTTAACTTGTCCACCAATAGCGAGCACAGGGTCACCTTCAGAAGTTGCAGTGAGAAGGCCGGTAGTAAGATTGCTCACCCCTGGTCCACTTGTTACAAGGGCAACTCCTGGCTTTCCAGTCAATCGGCCAATTCCTTGCGCAATCATGGCAGCATTTTGCTCATGACGCGTAACAATAAGTTCAGGGCCATCATCTTTTAATGCATTAAAAAGAAAATCTATTTTTGCACCCGGTATACCAAATACATAGTCAATACCGTGATGTTTTAAAGTATCAATCACCATATCTGCAGCTGAATAGTTTTGATGAGTCATGTTATCAATTCCTTCCTTATCATGTAAGATAAGTCAGTATCAGTGAACGATTCATACCTAAAATATATTAGCAGGGCATCAAATAGATCACTCATATGACTTATGCCTATTTTAAGTCTAGAACACAAAACTAATTTAATCAAAAACAATGTTTTTATTATTTAGATGGAAATAGTTACTTTAAAAATATCAATTTATTAAGTCGTTGATATGACTTGTATTAAGCGATTACATGAATTTTGGCTATCAGATAATATCAATTTTTCAACAATTAAAATATAGAATAATAAATGAAGTAAAAGGGATTTTGATATAAAAATGAGCTCATTTTAGTGAGTGAATAAAACGCAAAGAAGAGGACAATCAAATCATTATTGTCCTCTTTTTTCTAAATTGTTATAAATATGAAATTATCCATTAATGTATGATAGCGCACCTGAATTAGCCGTTTGAGAAGTAACGACATCATCAAAAAGATTTTCTATCTTGCTTATATTCTCAACTTGAAACCTTAACTAAAAGTTGCCTTCAAGTTCTAATATTTTCATGAATGTACTTACGGCGTACTTCATCGCACTTTCATCAATATCAAAGTGTGGACTATGATGGGGCCAATCGGTTTCTTTTTGAGGGTTACCGCAACCCGTAAAGAAAAAAGCACCGGGTCTGGCTTTTAAATAAAAAGAGAAATCTTCTCCAACCATCATGAGGTCAGAGTCATGGTATCGAAAGTTCAATGCATTGGCTGCCTTTTTAACGGTTTCTGCTGACGCTTCATGATTATAGACAGGTAAATAACCCTTAATGTAATCAAATGAATAAGTGATATCGTTTGCCAATGCGAGTCCTTGAAGCAGCTTATCCATCTTATGATAGATGTGTGTTTGAACTTCAGAATCAAAAGTTCGAACAGTGCCTTGGCAAGTGGCTGTATCAGGAATAACGCTATCGGCGTTTCCTGCTTCAATCTTACCGAAAGAGAGTACTGCTTGTTTGACGGGATCTATCGTTCTTGAGACGATTTTTTGAGCACTTAAAATGAACTCTGCCAAAATAACGATGGGGTCGATGGTTTCGTGGGGTTTCGCGCCATGCCCTCCTTTACCAAAGAGCGTAATATGAAATTCATCCGGCTGTGCCATCATAGGCCCGGGTCGTGTATGAATCGTGCCGGTAGGGTAGCCTGTCCACAAATGGTTGCCATAGATTTTATCAACGCCCATTAATGCATTGTCTGCAATCATTTCTTGAGCGCCACCCGGTGTTAATTCCTCGCCATATTGAAATATCAGAACGACTGTCCCTTTCAACTCCGATTGATGCTCGTGTAATAGTTCCGCGACGGTTAATAATATAGATGTATGGCCATCATGACCACAGGCATGCATGATGCCTGGTACTTTAGAACGATAAGGGACGTCTTTTAAATCATCGATAGGTAGCGCATCGAAATCAGCGCGCAAAGCAATTGTAGGGCCGGGCTCTTCGCCTAATATACGGGCTAATATACCGTTTTGTCCTACATGCGCATCAATTTGAAAGTTTAATTTTTGGAGGCGCTCTACAATATAATCATGAGTATGTTTTTCTTGAAAAGACAATTCGGGATATTGATGAAGATAACGACGTGTTTCAATCATATCCTGTTCTTTTTCATAAGCCAATTGGAACCAATCAGTCACGATGCTCCCTCCTTACTTGCAGTTATTTCATTTATTATACACTTGCTTTTAAGTTTGTACAAAATACGTTATGATTAAAGTGTATGAAAATTGAAAGGGGAACTTAATCATGGTACAAAAGTTAAATGACTTTCTTGAAGAAAATATTAGTTATTTAAAAGATAATGGTCTTTATAATGAAATTGATACAATTGAAGGTGCAAACGGTCCTGAAATTAAAATTAATGGCAAAAAATACATTAACCTTTCTTCAAATAACTATTTAGGCTTAGCAACAAACGAAGATTTGAAAAAGGCAGCTAAAAGTGCTATTGATTCTCATGGTGTAGGTGCAGGGGCAGTACGTACTATTAATGGTACATTAGATTTACACGATGAACTTGAAGCGACTTTGGCGAAATTTAAAGGCACTGAAGCGGCAATTGCTTACCAATCAGGTTTCAATTGTAATATGGCTGCAATTTCAGCGGTTATGAATAAAAATGATGCTATTCTTTCTGATGAATTAAACCATGCCTCAATTATTGATGGCTGCCGTTTATCAAAAGCGAAAATTATTCGTGTTAACCATTCAGATATGGATGATTTACGTCAAAAAGCAAAAGAAGCTGTAGAATCTGGGCAATACAATAAAGTGATGTACATTACTGACGGTGTTTTCAGTATGGATGGTGATGTTGCTAAATTACCTGAAATTGTCGAAATTTGTGAAGAATACGGTATCATGGTTTACGTGGATGATGCACACGGTTCAGGTGTGATGGGTAAAGGTGCAGGTACAGTAAAACATTTCGGCTTACAAGACAAAGTTGATTTCCAAATCGGAACATTATCTAAAGCAATTGGTGTTGTGGGTGGCTATGTTGCGGGCTCACAAAAATTAATTGACTGGTTGAAAGTACAATCACGTCCGTTCTTATTCTCTACTTCATTGGCACCTGGCGATACAAAAGCGATTACTGAAGCAGTTAATAAATTAATGGCATCAACTGAACTTCATGATCGACTATGGGACAATGCGCATTATTTAAAAGAAGGTCTGAACCGATTAGGATTTAATACAGGTAAATCTGAAACACCGATTACGCCTGTAATTATTGGAGACGAAAAGAAAACACAACAATTTAGTAAACGTTTAATGGATGAAGGCATTTATGTTAAATCTATCGTATTTCCAACTGTGCCACGTGGTACAGGACGTGTACGTAATATGCCAACAGCTGCACACACAAAAGAAATGCTAGATGAAGCGTTAGCGGTGTATGAACGTGTGGGTAAAGAATTAGAAGTCATTTAACTAAAAAAATTATATATTAAGATTCGTTATTTGAGCTGGAAAAGGGCACATATTCGAGTCATCTTTAAAAGAGCAAGGTGTACACTTATCATAGCAGTGTAATGATTTTACCTTGCTCTTTTTTGATTTAAGTGTCATATCGTATGCAGGACAGAAAATTAATTTTATTGTGAAACTTTGGTAAAGATAACTGCAATTGCGTATAAATGGTTATAAACGAATACGAAATCTAGTGAGTGACTTCCTTTATTTGTTTAGAGCTTTATCTTTAGCTTAAAATATGCTTATAGCTCAAACTGATTTAACATTAAGATGTCTTTGATATTTAAATTTGCGATAAAGTTAGAATTTGAAATCAATGTGTATTTATATGTATATCATGCATATACAAGAAAACGCTTTAATGTTATAATTACTCTATATTTTAAAGAAAATGATTGTACATAAAACACATGTGTCCTCAGGAGAAACACAGAATGGAGATGGATGACGTTATGAAAAGAATTATGGTTACCGGTGCGTTAGGACAAATTGGGACTGAGCTTGTCGCAAAATGCCGTGAAGTTTATGGTACTGAAAATGTGCTTGCTACTGATATTCGTGAGCCAGAAGCAGGTTCTATAGTTGCGGAAGGTCCGTTTGAAATACTAGATGTGACAGATGCAGATAAAATGATGCAAATTGCAGAATCATTTAAGCCTGATACTTTGATGCATATGGCTGCGCTATTGTCTGCAACTGCTGAACAAAAGCCTTTATTAGCATGGAATTTGAACATGGGTGGACTTGTAAATGCGTTAGAAACAGCGCGTCACTTAAACTTACAATTTTTTACCCCAAGTTCTATCGGTGCTTTTGGACCCAATACACCTAAGAAAAACACACCCCAAGTTACAATCCAAAGACCAAATACGATGTACGGTGTAAATAAAGTTTCTGGGGAATTATTGTGCGATTACTATTTTACTAAATTCGGTGTGGATACACGCAGTGTTCGTTTCCCTGGTTTGATTTCATATGTTAAAGAGCCCGGTGGCGGTACAACGGATTATGCCGTTGATATTTATTTCCAAGCGGTTCGAGAAGGTAAGTACACAAGCTATATTGATAAAAACACATATATGGATATGATGTTTATGGATGATGCGATACAAGCGATTATTCAATTAATGGAAGCAGACGGTGGTAAACTGATTCATCGTAATGCATATAACTTAAGTGCAATGAGTATAGAACCAGAAATGGTAAAGTCAGCAATTCAAGAACATATGCCTGAATTTACGCTAGACTATGATGTAGATCCTGTACGTCAAGATATTGCTGAAAGTTGGCCAGATAATATTGATACGAGTTGCGCACGTGGCGAATGGGGCTTTAACCCTAAATATGATTTAGAAGCGATGACAACACGTATGTTAGAAGGTATTCGCGAGAAAGAAAGTCATAAAGCCTAAATTAATATTAAATAAAGCAGTAAAGTTGTTGAAAAGTATGTGGCTCAAGGAAATTCACCATTTCAATAACTTTACTGTTTTTTTGCTTGTTATAGTGTCATTTCAGAGCTAAACAATAATAGGGGTGTCGACGTATATATCAAAACAATTGAAGTTCAATCGGTTAGAAAGTAAGATAGATGATAATATAGTCATTTCGTATAGGTTATTCGAAATAGCGCTATCTTTTTTGAAATGGCAGAAATATTTCACAAAAATTAAAATAAAATCTATAAATTGTTTTAATTTTCGGAATTCTCATTGAATTGTATGACTGTCATTGTTATAATGCATATATTACATTTACATAATTAGGAGGAATAATCATGTCAGAACTCATTAAACTTGATGCCAGAAAATCACTCAAAGAAAAGCCCGACAATGCATCGCTTACTTTCGGTGAAGTCTTCACTGATTACATGTTAAGCTTTGAGTACTCATTAGAAAAAGGATGGCACGATTTAAAGATTATTCCTTATGGTCCAATTGAACTTTCACCGTCAGCACAGAGTATTCACTATGGCCAATCAGTATTTGAAGGGTTAAAAGCATACAAACATAACGGCGAGGTTGTTTTGTTTAGACCTGAGGAAAACTTTAAACGTATCAATCAGTCGTTGGCACGTTTAAAAATGCCGGAAATTGACGAAGCATTATTGCTAGAAGGATTAAAACAGCTCGTAGATATTGATCGTGATTGGGTACCAGAAGGAGAAGGTCAGTCTCTTTATATTCGACCGACTGTATTTGCGACAGAAGGTGTGTTAGGTGTTCACCCGTCCCACGAATATCGCTTGTTAATTATTTTATCACCATCGGGTTCATATTATGGCGGTGACTCATTACGTCCAACTAAAATTTATGTTGAAGATGAATACGTACGTGCCGTGCGTGGAGGCGTTGGATTCGCGAAAGTAGCAGGTAACTACGCTGCAAGTTTACTTGCTCAAGCAAATGCGAATGAACTCGGTTTTGATCAAGTACTATGGTTAGATGGTGTAGAACAAAAATATGTTGAAGAAGTAGGAAGTATGAACATCTTTTTTGTCATTAATGGCAAAGTGGTTACGCCACAATTAAACGGGAGTATTTTACCAGGGATTACGAGAAAAACGGTGCTCGAATTGGCACAAACATTAGGGTATGAAGTTGAAGAGCGTCGTATTTCGATTGATGAATTATTTGATCTTCATAAAGAAGGCGCTTTACAAGAAGTGTTTGGTACCGGTACAGCAGCAGTCATCTCACCTGTAGGGACATTACAATTTAAAGATCAACAGATTGTAATTAATGATAATCAAACAGGCCCTATCACACAAGAACTTTATGATCACTACACAGGTATTCAAAGTGGAAAATTAGATGATCCTAAAGGATGGCGTGTAGTTGTACCACATTACGAAAGATAAGACATTTGAATCATTTTTAAATTTGAAAAAGAAAGCGTCAAAATTGCGTTGTTCAATTTTGGACGCTTTTTATTTTGAAGTATGATAAACCTAACGCAAAAAAAGATGAGGTGAGGAAAGAATGACAAATCAACAATGGATACTATTCGATAAAGATGGCACACTGATACATTTTGATCAGAGTTGGACCAAGATAGGCATACAATTAGTTGATGACGTCTGTGCTTATTATAAAATTAATAATCAGAGCGAAGTGTATCACAAATTAGGTATACGTGATCATCAATTTGTGAAAGGAAGTATCATGGCTTCAGGGACGTTAAAAGATATGATAAATGTATTTAACGCTTTTACAGATGCGGATACTACAAAATGGGTTTCAGAAAGAAGTCAGCAACTGATACGTCAAAGACAGCCTGAAATCGAGTTGTATGAAGGTGTGCAGACATTGCTTTATGAACTAAAACAACAGTCTTATCATTTAGGTCTAGTGACAAGTGATAATGCGGTAGGGGTAGACAAATTTATCAAAACTACACAATTAGAGCAGGTTTTTGACTTATTGATTTCTACAGAGGGTAATCATTATGAAAAGCCAGATGCACGGTTGCTTCAACCTTTGTGGGACATGGGCGTACAAGGTAAATCGCTTGTGATGGTGGGAGATACAGATAACGATATGTTGACTGGAAAAAATGCAGGTAGTGCTTTAAATGTAGGTGTAAGAACAGGATTAGGGCAAGAAGCGACATTTGAAGCGGCAGATGTGGTCATTGATGACGTCAGTCAATTACTGTCTGTATTAGATAAAAAAGCAGATCAAAGAAGTTAACGACGTGCGTTGTTTCTTCTTTAACCTGCTTTAAAATTAGCGCATTAATCTTGATAAGATTCGGATTATGAACGCGAATCCACTTGTCTATATGTATGAATTACATGTTCGATTTTCTTGAGCACGATATCAATCGACTCGGGGTTTTCATATAAGTCGTATTCTTTAATATTGACACGAACAACTGGACAAGCGTTAAATTGATTAATCCAATCGTCATAACGTTTAAACAACATTTTCCAATATTCTGGATCAGTTTCGATTTCCATTTGACGTCCACGTGTTTGAATGCGTTCAATCACAGTGTCATAATCAGATTCGAGATAAATAAGGACATCCGGCTTAGGAAAGTAAGGTGTTAATACCATTGCCTCGAAAAGGTTTGAGTAGGTCTGGAAATCTTCTTCAGACATTGTACCTTGTTCTTCATGCATTTTCGCAAAAATATCGACGTCTTCATAAATAGAACGATCTTGTACAAAACCACCGCCATATTCGAACATACGTTTTTGTTCTTTGAAACGCTCTGCTAAAAAGTAAATTTGAAGATGGAAACTCCATCGATTGAAATCTTGATAAAATTTATCGAGGTAAGGATTATTTTCGACATTTTCATAAGAAGTTCGAAAGTTAAGCTTCTCAGCTAAAGCTTGCGTTAATGATGATTTACCAACACCAACGGTTCCAGCTATTGTAATAATAGCATTGGAAGGAATGTTATATTGATTCATTTCATTTGCCTCCGATTAGTTCGTTAATTTGTTCTAATACATGCGCATAGTCATCAGGATTTTCAACAAAGTCAATTTTTGTTGTGTCAATCCATAAAACATGATGACCATCATTTTTTAATGATTGATAGTAATTTGCATAATCTTCTTTAAGTTTTAATAAATAATCATCTTGGATATTCGCTTCGAAATCACGATCTCGTTTGGCGATACGTGCTTTAAGTATACTTAAATCTGCATCTAAAATAACAGTGAAGTCTGGAGAAATCAGATCTTCCGTTAAAATATCATAAATTCTGGAAAATTTATCATATTCCTTATCATTTAAAGTATTACGCGCAAAAATTTTGTTTTTATAAATATGATAGTCGCTGACAATGCCACCATCGTATTCAGCTAGATCTTGATAAGCTTTGTAACGATGACATAAGAAAAACATTTCCGTTTGAAAACTCCATTTGGAAATATCTGTATAAAAATCTGATAGATAAGGATTTTCG
Organism: Staphylococcus coagulans; assembly: GCF_002901995.1. Lineage (GTDB taxonomy): Bacteria > Bacillota > Bacilli > Staphylococcales > Staphylococcaceae > Staphylococcus > Staphylococcus coagulans. The sequence goes on from NZ_PPQN01000040.1 coordinate 10,722, forward strand.
CCGACAATTTCTTTTGCTTCATAAAAGTGATAAGATTGACTCAACTTATGCGCTAATGAAGATTTGCCAACGCCTATCGGTCCTTCGATTGCGATAAACGGTTTTTTCATATTTTTCTCTCCATAAAAATTTTATTGAACCAGTATTACAAATTTTAACATAAGTGAGGCTATTTCTGTATGACAAGTCATCAATATTATATGTCATTGGCACTTGAAGAAGCACGTGAAGCGGCAAAAAAAGGAGAAGTGCCTATCGGTGCCATTATCGTTAAAAATGAAAAAGTGATTGCACGTGCACATAATTTACGTGAAACAAATCAAATTCCGACTGCACATGCTGAGCAACTAGCAATAGAACGAGCTGCTGAAACACTAGGAACATGGCGATTAGAAGGATGTACATTGTATGTGACACTAGAGCCTTGCGTGATGTGTGCAGGAAGCATTGTGATGAGTCGAGTGGACACTGTTGTATTTGGTGCATATGATCCCAAAGGGGGATGCACCGGTAGTTTAATGAATCTCGTTCAAGATCAGCGTATGAATCACCGAGCAAAAGTGATTGAAGGTGTATTGGCCTACTCATGTGGTGAAATCTTACGTCAATTTTTTAGAACGCTACGTCAACGAAAAGCCACTAAGGCGATGTCAAACTAGGCTGTGATTAAGTTATCGAGGCATGAAAAAAAGATATGAGTTGGTGCCAAGTGTAAACAACAAATCCCCGACTGAATGACATAGCCTTGTACCAACAATCCTTTCTTTCGTTTAAATAAATGAAGATGTTTGAACAATACTTATTGTCATAATTTTGATAGAATGAGACTGTATTTGAGACAGTCATTTTATAGTTAAAACATAAAAGAGAGAGGGATAAAGATGGTAAAACTTATTGCCACAGACATGGACGGCACGTTGTTAAACGCAGCACATGAAGTTTCACAAGAAAATATTGAAGCCATTCAATACGCACAATCACGCGGTGTTACAGTAACCATTGCGACAGGCCGAGCGTTTTATGAAGCGAATGATCCGATTAAACCAACAGGATTAAAAGTCCCATATATTTGTTTGAATGGCGCAGAAGTCCGTGATGAAAGCTTTGATATTGTCCATACATCGAGTCTAAATCATGAACTTTATCAACGTATTCGAAACGTGCTGGTTCGTGAAAATATCTATTACCAAATTTATACAAATTTTGGTATTTACACTGAAGACCCTGAGCGTGATTTAGCAATTTATTTGGACATTGCTAAATACTCAGGACAACAACCTGATGTTGAAAAAATACGTCAACATATTAATCATCGTATTGAAATTGGAACATTAAAAGTAGTAAACAACTATGACAATATAGAATCCGTAACAGGAGAGTTAATCATGAAAGTTCTTGCACATGATACGGATTTAGATAAAATTGCCCGAGTGAAGGCTGAATTGTCAGAGAGTAGTAATTTAGCGGTGTCTTCTTCTTCAAAAGGTAATTTAGAAATTACGCACATAGATGCACAAAAAGGGTTAGCATTATGTGCGATTGCTGAAAAATTAGGCATTGATATGAAAGATACCATGGCAATCGGTGACAATTTGAACGATAAATCAATGCTAGATCGTGCAGGTATTGCTGTGGCAATGGACAATGCTTTACCTGAATTAAAAGAAAATGCCACTTTTGTAACAGCTTCGAATGAAGAAAGTGGTGTCGCAAAAGCAATCTATCGTGTTTTAGGTGAGAATAATTAATTTGGCTTAAGCGTGATACTGCATATTGTCTTTTAACTCTATTATAGCGGGTATAATCCATCTAGCATGATGGATTTTGTATCAATCGGATTGGTGAAATGATATTTCAATTTTGCCTTTCCGATTTTTTTATGAATAAAAATAGAGAATCACTATAACGACGGTAAATTGTCTAGTTCCCAAGAACAATTTATAAACCAATAAAAAAGAACTCTAGATTATTGGTTTAATCTAGAGTCCCTTCTAAATCATTAAAATTATGATGAGTTTGCCTCAAAAAAGATAATTTTATGAGTGCAAACTATGATTTTCTATATTTCAATTTTGCAAACGCATCATGCTGATGGATAGATTCCTCGTTACGACATTCAATATCGAAGCCTTCTATCCAGTTGACCTCTACTAAGTCAGCAGCAATCAAGCGTATTAAATCTTCTACAAAACGTGGATTTTCGTAAGCGCGCTCTGTTACTCTTTTTTCATCAGGTCTTTTTAAGATAGGATAAAGCATTGAGCTCGCATTGGCTTCCATTGCATCTAAAATAATCTCTTTATAGTTTTCAGGTAATATCGCGTTTTTGTCAATATATGTTTTGACAGTAATCATACCACGTTGATTGTGTGCAGAGTATTCACTGATTTCCTTAGAACATGGACAGAGCGTTGTCACTGCAGCCTCAATTGTCAATTCTTTGCGTGTAACTTGATCGTTATCGACAGCTAAACCATATGTGACGTCTGCATGGCCAATTGCTTTAATTTGAGTGACTGGGCTCAAGCGATCAAAAAACCACTTTCCGCTCACGTCTACACCAGCACTTCGTTGTTTCATACTTGTTTTGAGACGATTCATCAGTTGTGTTAATGCTTCAAATTCAAGTCGAATCCCATTGTCATATTCCGCTTCAACAGATTCTAATATACGACTCATGTTAATGCCTTTTTCATCTTGCGTCAGGCTTGTCGAAAAGCTAAAATTACCAGCCGTTTGGTATTGATCAATCCAAACAGGATAAACGAGATTTTTAATTCCTACTTCTTCTATTTCAAATAAGAAATTTTTATGCGTACTTTGAAGGTCGGGCATTTCAGATTTTGTTGTCGGCTTACTTCCATTAACGGGATCAACCGAACCGAAATGTCTCCAACGACCTTCACGCGTTGATAAATCAAATTCAGTCATGTATCTTCCTCCACTAAATTTTCACAGTAATACGAATGTCATACCATTTATTTAAATTGATAAGTCCAAAATGTTTCTCTTGTTAAATAAGCTGCTGCATCTTTGGGTACACCCGATGCCTGTCCTTGAGGATTCGCAAGTTGTTCTAAAAACGGACCTGTTTGTGAACGATGCGCCTCAAAAGCAGCAAATTTTTGGTCTCTATAGTCTGAAATGTCATTGATGATATCAGGTTCACCGAGCACATCAATGGCGTCGTTACTGAATGCTACAAGTTGTAGTCTTGGGCGACGACTTTCTTCCATTCGACCTACTGTTCTTACAACAGCTTCAGCAGTCGCTTCATGATCTGGGTGAACCGCATGCCCAGGATAGAAAGAAATAATGGTTGTAGGTTGCGTCTCATCAATTAATTTTTGAACCATCGCATCCATTTCTTCATGGGGTTCAAATTCAACCGTTTTATCGCGTAGCCCCATTTTACGTAAATCTGTAATCCCAATCGCCTTTGCAGCATCTTCAAGTTCGCGTTCACGAATATTAGGCAGTGATTCGCGTGTCGCGATAGGGGGATTTCCTAAGTTACGTGCCATTTGACCAAGTGTCAGACAAGCATAAGTAACTGGCACACCGTCGTTGATATAACGTGCAAGTGTACCAGCAGAGGAGAATGTCTCATCGTCAGGATGAGGAAAGATGACAAGAATATGTTTTTCAATCGTCATTTGTATTCGTACTCCTTTCTACGCCTTAAAAGGTTTGCGACTAATTTCAAGTGCTGCCGCAAGTTGACCTTCATAATTAAATCCTGCTAATAAGAACTCCTCATCATCGTTCACTTCATAGTGTGTTAAGCCTTGAACGTAAACCCAACCGTTGTTGTCGAGCTTTAAACCTACGCGATAAGGATCCTTGCCGCCCCCTTTAAGTTGGGCGTGCTGATAAGTCAGCTGTATATTTCTTAAAAATGTGCCTGCGTTGAATACACGCTGATCAAAATGATTCGCATAAGCGCCATTTGTTGTCTCAACGTGGACATAGACAGGTTCATTGGCATAGTCATCAAATAATTTATGAACAGTTTCGTCTGTAATCGGTTGCAAAAAATTCACTGCCTTCCTGATTATGGTTATCTGTCCATTTTACTAAAAAAGAAAGAAAATTAATATAGCTCTGCTCATTTTAATCCTCAAATAAAAGCAAATCTTTACTTAATTGAGGTGTGGGTTGTCTTCTCATCACGAGCTGTTGATAACTTTCTGTAAAATAATCAAGACGCTCTTGATCTTGTAAAAGATGATAGCTGAGTAGGTCAATAATAAAGTGATTGGCTAATTGTGAATTGATAAAATACGCATCATGCGTACGACTGCGATCGGCAGTGATAATAATACGGTCACAATAAGTTTCAAGTGCAGGCGTGCGCAAATGAGAAATAGCAATAATCGTCGCCTCATTTTGGTGTCCATGATAAATGCTATCAATAATTTCTTGCGTCGCACCACTATTGGTAAAAGCAACAATGGTTGTTTTGTTATTGCACATATGCCCGGCGACAGTCATTAAATGGGCATCAGTAATCGCAAGCGTATTAAACCCCATACGAGCAGTACGAAAATAAAGTTCTTGCGCGCTCAGTCCAGAACTACCAATACCGATAAAAATTGTTTTTTCGCTGTTTCTAATGGTATTTACGAGGTAGAGCAAATCTGACTCAACTAAAAATTCTCCGGTATGATCCATAATTGAACGATAGTGTTGGTGCAAAATTTGTATAGACGGACTATTATGAATCGGCTTCACTTGCAATTCATGTTGAATAGCGAATCGAAAAGATTGAAAGCTATCATACTGTAGTTTATAAGCAAAGCGCGTCACACTTGAAGGCGATACCCCAATCACATCAGCTAAATTATTTATGGCGCCAATATCCATTTGGTAATCGATATTTAAAATATAATTTGCAATTTGTCGATCTACTTTTGTGAAAAGATGTTGATATTGTTGAATACGATTTTCAATTTTCATAGCAATTCTCCTTTAATCTCATTGTATTTGAAAAGATTTTTCAAAACAATGGATTTTATTGACGATTTTTTTCAAAATGATATATTGAAAGTGGACAGATGATGCATTGAAACACAAAGCATAAACGCATAGTTATGCACCTTGTACTGTACTTTAAAAATGAAGTATTTTTTAGCCGTACGTTTTCAACTGTGAAAGATGTTGCGTAGAACGATTTGAATTGAATGAAGCATCATTGAAATCATAAATATAGACAGATTTTTTTAATGAAATATGGCGTAGGCTATGAATAGATATATACTTCAAAAAATGAAAAGTAGTCATATGATGGATAAAAATAGCTGAATCGAAGCGTAAACCTATGTCATACAGGTCAAAACAAATGAACAGACAACGAAAGGAATGTGGAAAAATATGAAAATACCTCAAGGCTTGGTCGTATCGTGTCAAGCGTTACCAGATGAACCGTTGCATTCATCTTGGATTATGAGCAAAATGGCTTTAGCAGCCAAAGAAGGCGGCGCGGTAGGGATAAGAGCAAATACAAAAGCAGATATTATGGCAATTCAAAAAGAAGTAGACTTGCCTATTATAGGCATTGTAAAACGCGATTATCCTAACTCCTCTGTTTTTATCACTGCGACACAAAAAGAAGTGGATGAACTAATTGAGAGTGGTTGTGAAGTGATAGCACTAGATGCCACATTGCGAGAACGTCCAGCGCAAGATTTAGAAACACTAGTGACATATATAAGAGAAAAAGCGCCACAAGTTGAAATTATGGCAGATATTGCGACGATTGAAGAAGCTAAAAATGCGGATCGTCTAGGCTTTGATTATATAGGAACTACTTTGAGAGGCTATACAGAAGAAACACAAGGACAAGTTTTGTATGATCAAGACTTTAAATTTTTAACAGATGTTTTGTCAGTCGTACAGCAAAAAGTGATTGCTGAAGGGAATGTGATCACACCGGAAATGTTGAAAACTGTATTTGAAAAAGGGGTATATGCTGCAGTAGTAGGCGGTGCAATTACAAGACCTCGAGATATTACAAGACGATTTGTAAAAATGATTGAGGAGTAGGATGCGAAGATGAAAATTATCAATTTAGGTTCAGAAGCACATGCCTCGTTCCATGTAGCATGTGAACTTTACAAACAAATGTTGTATCAAAAAGAGAGTCGCTTAGGATTGGCGACAGGCGGTACAATGGTAAAAGTGTATGAATATTTAGTCGAGCTACTACAAAAAAATCAATTAGACGTTTCACATATTGAAACTTTTAATTTAGATGAGTATGTTGGCTTAGATGCAAATCATGAAGAAAGTTATTATCAATATATGCAGAAAGTACTTTTTAGCGCTTACCCACATTTTGATCCAGAGCGTATCCATCTCCCGAATGGGATTGCACAAGATATCCAAGCAGAAGCAAAACGTTACGAATCGTTATTAGAAGCAGGTGGTGCAGTGGACATTCAAATATTAGGTATCGGTCAAAATGGGCATATCGGCTTTAATGAGCCAGGTACCTCTTTTGATAGCTTAACGCATTGTGTCAACTTGACTGAAAGTACAATTCAAGCGAATAGCCGTTATTTTGAAACGATTGATGACGTACCTAAACAGGCGATTTCAATGGGCTTACATTCAATTATGAAAGCAAAACGTATTATTTTGCTTGCTTTTGGTGAGCAAAAAAGAGCGGCTATGCGTCAATTAATGACAAAAACCATTACAACTGAAGTGCCGGCATCAATATTGCACCGTCACCCGCATGTCGAAGTGTTTGTAGATGATGCTGCAATGCCTTAATCGACAAGGCTTTCCAGTATCTCATCGATATCCGATTTGTTTAATCTCTTATATGTTGGGTAAACATGTTATCATGAGAGTTACAAATTTGACGGAGGATTGATGAAATCATGGAATTACAATTAGCTATAGACTTACTAAATAAAGAAGAGGCAGCAGAACTTGCTAAAAAGGTAACTGATTATGTAGACATTGTAGAAATCGGAACACCTATCGTAATTAATGAGGGCTTACCTGCCGTTCAACATTTAAAAGAAAATGTAAAAGATGAAGATGTTAAAGTTTTAGCAGACTTAAAAATTATGGATGCAGCTGACTATGAAGTAAGTCAAGCTGTTAAATTTGGTGCGGATGTTGTTACGATTTTAGGTGTGGCAGAAGATGCTTCTATTAAAAATGCTGTAGAAGAAGCGCACAAACACGGTAAACAATTGTTGGTGGACTTAATTGCAGTACAAGATTTAGAAAAACGTGCAAAAGAAATTGATGCACTTGGTGCGGACTACATTGCCGTTCATACAGGTTATGACTTACAAGCACAAGGTCAATCGCCACTAGAAAGCTTGAAGAAAGTTAAATCTGTCATTAAAAATGCAAAAGTTGCAGTTGCAGGTGGTATTAAACCTGAAACTGTTAAAGAAGTGGCTGCTGAATCGCCAGACTTAATTATCGTGGGTGGCGGTATCGCAAACGCTGACGATCCACGTGAAGCAGCAAAACAAATTCGTGAAGCGATTGAAGGTAAATAAAATGGCTATTCAACAGCAATTTGAACTTATTCATCGTGAGCTTGAACAGACATTGTCTCAAGTCGATGAAGAAGCCATCCGACAATTTGAACAAGCTGTGTTAAATACAGAAGCGGTGTTTGTGACAGGTAAAGGACGTTCGGGTTTTGTCGCAAATGGTTTTGCGATGCGTTTGAACCAACTTGGCCAAAAGGCGCATGTCGTCGGCGAAACGACAACACCCTCTATTCAAAAAGGGGATTTGCTCGTTGTCATTTCAGGTTCAGGTTCGACGACACATTTAAAATTATTAGCCGACAAAGCGCATGAAGTAGGTGCAACAATTGCTTTAGTAACGACAAAAGCTGATTCTGAGATAGGTGAACGTGCAGAAGTGACGCTTGTTCTTCCTGCAGGTACGAAACATCAATCTGAAGGCTCTGCTCAACCGCTCGGTAGTTTATTCGAGCAAAGTGCGCAGTTGATGTTAGATGGTGTCGTATTAGATTTAATGTCCGCATTAGATATAAACGAGACAACCATGCAAAATAACCATGCTAATTTAGAATAGTATCATCAAAAATAAAATCAATGATTTGAAGTTGAGGGAAAAGCTAGTTTCTACAGTAGTGATGTGGAACTAGCTTTTTTTGAAAATGTTAATACGTTGAGAGGAATTTGCATGGCTTGCTTTTAGCTTTAAATGCTTTTTTAGATTAAGTGCAGCTATGTCTCATCCGCACGACACACTCGATTAATAGAATTTTCTTATAATTTAATAGAATTTATGTATTAGAAACTGATTACACGATTTGTTAGATTAAAGCAAAGTCATCTACCAAGGAGGAAATGTTATGGACTATTCACCAAAACAAGGGATTAGAAGTCATGGTTTACCTCATGATCCATTTAAAAGTAGTACAGTACCGCGTCCGATTGGTTGGATTTCAACGGTTTCAAAAGATGGAAAAGACAATTTAGCGCCCTATAGCCAGTACCAAAATTTAACGTGGGATCCACCAATGGTGATGTTTGCGGCGAATCAATCAGTATTAGGAAATCATGAGCGTAAAGATACCGTAAAAAATGCTGAAGAGACAGGTTGGTTTGTGTGGAACATGGCAACATATGAATTGCGAGAAGCTGTAAACTTGTCGTCTAAAGCGTTACCACCTGAGGAAGATGAGTTTGAATTTGCAGGTGTGACAAAAGAAGCATGTATCGAGGCGCCAGGCTACCGTGTCAAAGAGTCACCCGTGCATTTTGAATGTGAGTATGCCCAAACAATTCGTATTCCAACTGGCGACCCTGTTTCGACGGTAGATATTGTTATCGGTCGTGTAGCGCAAGTACATATTGATGATGATGTCATTATGGATAATGGAAAGTTAGATATTAAGTCTATCCGTCCTATTGCGCGTCTAGGTTACTATGATTACACAGTCGTTGACCAAATTTTTGAAATGAAAGCACCAGCAGCAACGAAAGAAGAACTTGCAGGACTCGAGGGGCGTAACTTCGATAATAAGTCTGAATCATAGTAAGTCCCTTTTTCGAATTATTACCTCAATAATCGCGAAAAAGCGGAAGATTCAGTTAGATTTTTATTCAACAAGAAGTCTAAAAAGTTTGATATAGGCGATATAGATATTTTAGAAATGAATCTGGTGTAACCGTTTCTAGAATATCTTTTTATGTCTAAGAAAAGCGGATGAAATAATCCATGATGAAGATCTTATTCCAATTTATTACAAGAAAACTTATCGAATAGCCAATCATAAAATATGAAAAGATGATATAGGCATACGAGTATTAGTGTCGTAAACAATAAGGACTACTGACTTTAATAGCGTTTTTTAGAAGTGCGCGCTTCTAAAGTAATTTAATTGTTTTGCAATAAGTAAGCTAGGAAATGAAACAATGTATTCATATTTTATCAAGTGTAAATCATGTAAAAGCATCAAAAAACTTGTTATAATCAATTTATATAATAAAAAAATCGCATTTGTTAATACATTGATTAGCACGTGAACGTTTATTTTTGATTAACATTTAATGCGATTGGCGTTCACGTATAGAAAGAAGGTAAAATATGCCAAAACTTATTTTATGTAGACATGGCCAAAGCGTTTGGAATGCTGAAAATTTATTTACAGGATGGGCAGACGTTGATTTATCTGAACAAGGGCATAATGAAGCCATAACTTCAGGTAAAAAAATGAAAGAACAAGGAATTAATGTTGATATCGCGTTCACATCATTATTGAAACGTGCCATCAAAACAACATTTCATTTATTAAATGAATCAGATCAACTGTATGTTCCTGTTGTTAAATCATGGCGCTTGAACGAACGTCATTACGGTGGATTGCAAGGATTAAACAAAGACGAAGCGCGTAAACAATTTGGTGAAGATCAAGTACATATTTGGAGACGTTCATACGATACACCACCTCCAGCACAAGATGAAGCACAACGCGAAAGTTATTTAAAAGATCGTAAATATGAATTGTTAGATAAACGCGTGATGCCTGAATCTGAAAGTTTAAAAGATACATTAGTACGTGTAATTCCATATTGGAATGATCACATTTCACAAGAATTATTAGCTGGTAAAACTGTCCTTGTGTCCGCACATGGTAATTCTTTACGTGCCTTGATTAAATACTTAGAAGGCGTATCTGATGAAGATATTGTCGGTTATGAAATTAAAACAGGCGCACCACTTATTTATGAATTATCAGATGATTTAAAAGTCATTGATAAATATTACTTATAATAATGTTATCGCTATAAAGAATAAGCGACTTAAAAAGGCTAGGAGATATCCTGGTCTTTTTTTGATATGAAAAAGCACAAATCTTCATTGGTTATCATTTGAATTAAATTTGGGATGATAAGGGGTTTCATCATATTGATTCAACTGATGTATAATACGGAGATATAGAAGCATCAGTTTCACATATGGATAAAGCAACTACTATGTTAAAATAGGGCAAAAGTATAAAAAGAAGTGTGATGGATTTGGAATTGTTAAAGCGACTTGAAAGATATGCCCAAGAAAGACCAAAGCATCTTGCGTTATGGATGGAGGATGTCCCCATCACCTACGAAATGTTATGGCAAAATGTACAAGAGGAAAGTGAAACAATGACTGACGCTATTGCGTGTCAAAAGGTGATGTTGACGCATACGCAAACAGCGCATTTTATTGTCGCTTATTTAGCGGTCTTGATGCGTCAAGGCATACCCTGTGTGCTCGGGCCTCAATGGTCACCGCAACAACGAGATGCGCTCATTAAGTTACATCATATTCCGTATATTTGGGGAGATGATGGGTTAGTGTGTACATCTTTTGAAATATCTCATGAGCGATCCGAAAAGCCACAATTATTACATATCGGTTTTACCTCAGGGACAACAGGCTTACCGAAGGGCTTTATGAGAGACTTACCGTCATGGATTGCTTCATTTGAAGTGAATGATCGGTTGCTAGATACTTCAGTACAGATGTATATGGCGCTTGGCCCTTACGCACATTCGTTAACTTTGTATGTCCTGATATACGCGTTGTGGAACGGTAAAACGTTTATAGGACAAGATACATACGATATGGCAAAAGGTTTATCTGACCTTGCAGAACGACAACAGACATGTGCTTTGTTTCTTGTACCTACAATGGTGTATGATGGGATTCATTTGCGACAATATTCGCCTTGGGTTCGTCATATTTTTATTTCAGGAGACAAGTTACCGCCTAGCCGCCATAAACAACTGAAAGCAGTGTTTCCAGAGAGTTCAATTGATGAGTTTTTCGGTACGTCAGAAGCAAGCTTTATCAGTGTTAATCGTAATCAAACGGCACCTCTCGATTCTGTTGGGCATTTGTTTCCAAATGTAGCAGTGACTTTACGCGAACAAGACAAGACCGGTATAGGACAATTATTTGTGAAAAGCCCGATGACATTTTCAGGCTATGTGGGTGAAGGAAAAGACAATGAATGGATAGCGACAGGGGATTATGCACGAATAGAGGAGGATGTGTTGTATTTACAAGGCCGTGTAAAAGACCGTCTCATCATTGGTGGAAAAAATGTCTATCCTGCAGTCATTGAACAGTACCTTAAACAATGGCCTGAAATTGCAGAGGCCGTCATTGTGCGCCGTCCACACGATAAGCTAGGTGAGTTGGCCGTAGCGCTTTATGTAGGAACTGCAACGTTGGATGTCCATGCGGTGCGACAATGGCTTTCATCACGTGTCTCAAGATACGAAATACCATCAAAATTTATTCGTGTTGCATCGTTACCACAAACTGCAAGTGGTAAAGTTTCGCGTAAAGATGCGCAAATTTGTTATGAAAGAGGTGATTATCAATGACGAAAGCAGTCATTGTAGCAGCGAAACGGACACCTATTGGCGTTTATGGAGGGTTATTAAAGAGATGGGAACCCGAAGCATTATTAAAACCATTATTTGAGTATTTTGTGGAAAATTTACCGTGTCCGCTCGATGAACTTGATGATGTAATCATTGGAAATATTGTTGGCAAAGGAGGGAATATTGCACGCAAAAGTTTATTAGAAGCGGGCATCGATGTGTCGATTCCTGGACTTACAGTTGATCGACAATGTGGTTCGGGTTTAGAAGCCATTCATTTAGCATGTCGGTTGATTGAAAGTGGCGCGGGAGATTTTTACATCGCTGGTGGCGTAGAGAGTGTGAGTCGTGCGCCCTGGAAAATGGAAAAACCGACATCATTATATCCTTCCAGTCCCCCAACTTTTTATGAACGCGTACCATTTGCGCCAGAGGGTCAAGATCCGAGTATGATTGAAGCCGCCGACAATGTCGCAAAACAATACCACGTGACAAGAGAAGACCAAGATCGGTTTGCGGTTCAAAGTCATCACCGCACGAGCCAAGCGATAGCGAAGGGTGTCATAGAACCTGAAATATTACCGCTTTCTGTAAATGGACAACAGATGCTTCATGATGAAAGTGTAAAACCGAAAATCCAATATGAACGTACCGCACGTTTAAAACCGCTACGTGAAGGCGGTACTGTAACAGTCGGTAATTGTTGTCTTAAACATGACGGAGCATGTTTAGTTGTAGTGATGTCTGAACAAAAAGCACGCCAACTCGGTTTGACACAAGGATTAGCATTTGTTGATTATGCGATGGTCGGTGTTGATCCCAATCTATTAGGGATAGGTCCAGTTCCAGCAGTAAAGCGCATTCTAGAACAGCAACAACTGACAATCGAACAAATTGATGCTGTAGAGTTAAATGAAGCGTTCAGTTCACAAGTGCTTGCATCACAGCGAGAGCTAGACATTCGCAATGACCAACTCAATCGTTTTGGCGGTGCCATTGCGATGGGACACCCTTATAGTGCAAGCGGGGCCATTTTAGTCACTCGATTATTTTATATGATGGATGCGCACAGAACCATTGCTACGATGGGGATTGGAGGCGGTATGGGTAATGCAGCGTTATTTGAACGTTGGGCGTAAAGAAACCCGTTATTTAAATATTGAGCAACAAGCATTAATGGATTATCAAGCGTTATTTGATGACGCTTCAACAACGACAATCCCCTTATTATTTTTTGCGCGCTATTGGTCAAAATTTGAACTGTTTCAACCTTTTATTGGAGAAGCCATTACTTTAGTAGAGACAAATGTAAATCAGCCTCAGGCCATTTTATATGAGGCATCAATAGAAGCAACAATGACTTATATGGCGTATAAAAAGATTAAAGGATTTGAACTGTTTCAATTTGAGCTTGCTTTACCTCATGATAATACAATACAACAGACATTTGTGAAGCGGGTGGGACATTGAAATTTTCATTAGAAGTCATACAAAACTATGTCAATATCGTTAAAGATGATAATCCGATTCATGTGCATATTGTGCCCGGTCAAATGGTGGTGGAAAGGATCTGGCATGTGTTGAAATGGCAGCCAAAAGTGTATAAAGTAAAATATCAGCAGCCTATACGTGTGGATGAACCATTAGAGATACGACAAACGACAAAGTTAATCCAAGTTGTAGGCGCAAATGAAGAGATTAAATTAACGATTCGCTATATGTGAGAAATTCAATGTAGAAGAAACCTGAATGTAGCAATAAAGCGGTATGGGGGTATTGCTCTCTTAATCTATGAAAAAGTTTTAAACGAATAAAGGCAAAGATGAGGGCGGGCTTGTGAGTTTATATGGTCCGAGTCATCTTTGCCAGTGCAGGGCGACGAAATGAATTTGATTTCCGTCCTGCTGTATGAAATGGATGTGTCTCTTACTGTTACACTTCTGTTACTTCAACTTCAATTTGTTCGATACGATTGGCAGCACCGTGATCGACTGGGCCAACAAATTCATTCATTTTCCAACCGTTTTTAATCGCAGAAGCGACGAATGCTTTTGCATTAACGACTGCTTCTTTTGGTGTTTGACCGTTCGCTAAGTTCGCAGTTGTCGCCGCTGCAAAAGTACAGCCTGCACCATGGTTATAACTTTGTTGGAACATATCCGTTGTTAATTGATAGAAAGTTTGACCATCATAGTAAAGGTCATAAGATTTATCTTGATCTAATGCTTTACCGCCTTTGATTACGACATGTTGCGCACCTTGATCGTAAATGATTTGTGCTGCTTTTTTCATATCTTCAATCGATTTCAATGTGCCTAAACCTGACAATTGACCCGCTTCAAAAAGGTTAGGTGTTGTTACTGTTGCTTTAGGCAATAAATATTGAATCATTGCTTCAGTATTTCCCGGGTTAAGGACCTCATTTTCCCCTTTACATACCATCACAGGGTCGACGACAAAATATTTGGCACCTGATTCAGTAAAAGCTTCGCCTGCGCGCTGAATAATTTCTTCTGTGCCGAGCATACCTGTTTTGATTGCGTCAGGTCCAATACTAATCACAGTTTCTAGTTGTTTATTAAAAACGTCAAATGGAATCGGTGTGACATCATGAGACCATGTTTCTTTATCCATTGTTACGATTGCAGCTAATGCGACCATGCCATATGTGTCTAGTTCTTGGAAAGTTTTTAAATCTGCTTGCATGCCTGCACCAGCACTCGTATCTGAACCTGCAATTGTTAATACTTTTTTTAAAGCCATAATATACGCACTCCTTTAAATCTAACTTATTGATATTGGACCGACAAAATCCGCATATCAATACGTCTCCATAGTTATTTAGTTACATACTATCTTATCATGGTCACCTATCGTATGCATATGGAATGTTTGAATCTAATAATGAAAGAACACGATTCATGACGAATTATGGTAAAATGTCAACGAGGTGAAAAAGATGGATTGGTCAACAATATTTCATGAAATTACAACAAAACATGACTTTCAGGCTATGCACGATTTTTTAGAAAAAGAATATTCTACGCAAATTGTATATCCAGATAGAAAAAACATTTATCAAGCCTTTGATTTAACGCCTTTTGAAAATGTTAAAGTTGTGATATTAGGACAAGATCCTTATCATGGTCCAAATCAAGCCCATGGGTTAGCTTTTTCTGTACAGCCTAACGCAAAGTTTCCACCATCACTGCGTAATATGTATCAAGAGCTTGCAGATGATATCGGGTGTCAACGAACTTCCCCTCATTTACAAGATTGGGCAAGAGAGGGCGTTCTCTTATTGAACACAGTCTTAACAGTTCGACAAGGACAGGCACACTCACATCGTGATATTGGTTGGGAAGTCTTTACAGATGAAATTATTAAAGCAGTATCTGAAGGTAAGAAAGGTGTTGTTTTTATCCTTTGGGGTAAACCGGCGCAACAAAAAGAACGTTTAATCGATACTACAAAACATCATGTTATCAAGTCGCCCCATCCAAGTCCATTGTCTGCACATCGAGGCTTCTTTGGTTCAAAACCCTATTCAAGAGCAAATCAATATCTAGAATCACAAGGATTAAAGCCAATCCATTGGTGTGAAGGTAAGGAGAAATTCGATGAATAAAGAAAAACTGATTCAATTGTTGGAACAGGAATTAGTGCAAGCGGATACAGCAACAACAGATGAAGCATTTCATAAACACATTTATGCGATACACACATTGACATCTTTATATGTTGATGAGGAAACACCAAAGCTTTCAAAGCATAAGTTATCAGAAACAAACAAAAATCGTCATACGTCACGTTCATCTGAGGTGACTGACGAAGAAATCAAAATGATGGGCGGTAAGGTGTCCTCGTCTCCACAACAATTAGATTCAAATCAACGCATGGTAACAGATGATGAAGTGGGGAACGGCGCATCTATTTTTGATTTTTAATGAGGAGGAAATAAAATGAAAGTATTTATCATATTAGGCGCATTAAACGCGTTAATGGCAGTAGGTACAGGTGCATTTGGTGCACATGCATTGGATGGCAAGTTATCAGAGCACTACATGTCAGTATGGGAAAAAGCAACAATGTATCAAATGTATCATGGTTTAGGTTTAATATTGATAGGCATTATTGGCGGTGCTTTACATCTTAATGTGGGTTGGGCCGGTTGGTTAATGTTCATCGGTATTGTATGCTTCAGTGGATCTCTTTATATTTTATCCTTAACGCAAGTGAGTATCCTCGGTGCGATTACTCCAATCGGTGGTGTTCTCTTTGTAATAAGTTGGCTGATGTTAGCTATTGCCGCTTTTAAACTGTAAGTGGGTATGTTTAAAAGTATCAAGTAGAGCAATTCATTTGATGGCAATGTATATTTAAGTACAGAGCTATTTAGTCATTTTAATATTTATTAAAAGAATAACTTAATCAATTTTATAAAAGCGTTACCTAGAGTGTAATTATTATACATTTAAGGTAACGTTTTTTTATTGCGAGATATAAAGATGGGCATTAAATTTGTTTGTCGCAAAAGGATTTGTGCCATGATACGAAATAATGATGCATATTTTTGTAAAAGTTTGACAATAA
The DNA here is from genome assembly GCF_002901995.1 of Staphylococcus coagulans. GTDB lineage: Bacteria > Bacillota > Bacilli > Staphylococcales > Staphylococcaceae > Staphylococcus > Staphylococcus coagulans. Next base: position 27,200 of record NZ_PPQN01000040.1, read on the forward strand.
ATAGAGCGCCTTTTTTTATCGCACTTTTTTTAATTTTAAGGTATGATTTATTTTTAATATGCCAAAAATAATTGTTATAAAAATTTATAACAGGGGTATAATAACACTCAGAGGTGAAATGATAATGGATACAAAGAACGGAAAACCTGATCGTGGAGACCTCCAGCAAAACTTATCTGAAAAGTTTGTGTGGGCGATTGCTTATGGGTCGTGTATAGGATGGGGCTCATTCATTCTTCCAGGGGATTGGATTAAAGCTTCAGGACCGATTGCAGCATCTATCGGTATTTTTATCGGTGCGTTATTAATGATTATTATTGCGGTCAGTTACGGTGCATTAGTAGAGCGATTCCCAGTATCAGGTGGTGGCTTTGCGTTCAGCTTTTTAGGATTTGGACGCTATGTGAGCTTTTTCTCGGCATGGTTTTTAACATTCGGTTACATATGTGTAGTTGCGTTGAATGCGACGGCATTTAGTTTATTAATTAAGTTTTTACTGCCAGATGTTATTGAATTTGGAAAATTATATACCATCGCGGGATGGGACGTCTATATTACTGAAATAATCATTGCTTCATTATTATTGATTATTTTTATGTTGATTGCGATTAAAGGGACGAGTGTCTCAGGATCACTTCAATACTACTTTTGCGTCGCAATGGTTATTGTCGTGGCATTATTATTCGTAGGTTCTTTCTTTGGTTCTAATTTTTCTTTTGATAATTTAAAACCATACAATGGACCTGAATATGGATGGTTTAAAGCGATTATTATGATAGTAGCAGTTGCACCATGGGCTTTTGTTGGTTTTGATAATATTCCACAAACCGCAGAGGAATTTAATTTTTCTCCAAATAAAACATTCAAATTGATTGTTTATAGCTTACTTGCTGCAAGTGTGACTTACATTATGATGATATTATACACAGGTTGGTTAGCAGGGGGAAGCAGTGATCTTTGGTTAACAGGATCTGTAACGCGTGAAGCTTTCGGTACGATTGGCTTAGGTGTATTGACGATTGCAATTGTTATGGGGATTTTTACTGGATTGAATGGTTTCTTATTGAGCGCGAGTCGCTTGCTCTTCTCGATGGGCCGTTCAGGCATTATGCCTTCAGTATTTAGTAAATTACATCATCGATACAAAACACCTTATGTGGCGATTATTTTCTTAGTAGCGATTACGTTAATTGCACCTTGGTTAGGACGTACAGCGTTAACTTGGATTGTAGATATGTCATCTACTGGTGTTTCTATCGCTTATTTTGTTACTTGTCTATCCGCTGCTAAATTGTTTAGTTTTGATAAAAACAGTCGAACTTACGGTCCGGTTTATAAAATATTTGCTATTGTCGGTTCGGTGATTGCGTTTATTTTCTTAATGTTATTGTTACTTCCTATATCACCAGCTTCATTGTCTTTACCATCTCATATTGCGCTTGGTGGGTGGACAATACTTGGACTGATTTTCTTCTTAATTCGTTTACCAAAATTAAAACGTATGGATAAAGATGAGTTAACACAATTAATTTTAGATACAAAAAAACGTGATGTTGATAAAATGTTAAATGAATAAATATTAATAGTAGAGCAATGTATAACTTTTAAAAATTGATTTAGAAGTTTGCATTGCTCTATTTATTTATGACTATATATTAAAAGAGATTGTAAAGATTTTTGTCTAATGTTATAATTTTCAGAAAAATAAGAGGTGAATTGATGCATCATTTTAGATTACCTATCGAGGGAGACGTCGCGCTCGTTTATCCTCATATCGCATATGCAGAAGAAATATTGGAAGCCATACAACAAAACAGCGCACATTTAAGTCGCTATTTAAAATGGGTGGACGATATAACAACAGTAGAAGCTGAAAGAAATTTTTTAGAAGGGGTGTTAACACAAGTTGCAAAAGGTGAAGCGTTGCTTTATTTGATTTTTGATGAGGAGCAATTCATCGGAATGATAGATTTACATGCATTTGATAAAGAAACACGAAAAGCAGAGGTAGGCTATTGGCTTGCAGAAGCATATACAAAGCGAGGGATTACGACAAATGCAGTAAAACTATTGTGCGATATTGCATTTGAAGATTTGGCACTCAATAAATTGGAATTACGTGCCAATGTTAACAATAAAGGGAGCAATCGAGTAGCGGAGAAGGTTGGTTTTCGGTGGATAGGGGTAAAATACGAGGATGAGTTTAGCAATCACCAATATGAAGACATAAATTACTATGAACTTTTAAAATCTGATTATTATGGTTGAAAAACGATTCGCGACATTTCAAACACACAACATAAATAAAAAGTTTAAAAATTTCATAAAAAATTAATGAAATTTCAATATTTCTATCCCAAAAAGTTTAAAAACATGTTACATTAGTGTTAAGCAAAATATATGAACAGTATAAGCATATCATTTTGTGTTTTTCATTTTCAAAAAGTTCTCCAATAAAGGGCCTGGCTCACATTAATAGCGTAGCGACTATTAGTGATGCGTCAGGCCTATTTGACTGCGCCCGTCCATAATGCACGTAAATATATCGAGATCGACAGAAATCGGCATGATTTCGTCGTCCCGTTCAAGCAAGGATGAATAGGGTTGGAAAGCTTGATTGTGGTTACTCCAATTTCATCTTAATGAATGCCTTAAATTATCTATTCATTTTAATTACGTTTGAATACAAGATATTAGCCATTGTATCAGCTGATTCTTGACAACCATTAGAGAGCCAACTGTAAACAATCGCAAATTGTCCTCCCAGTGTATAGTTGATGAAGTATTGTGTTTCTTGTAATTCGGGCAGATGCTTCAGCATTTTGTTATACGCGCCATAAGTATATTGTATATAACTACGTATCAATTCGGGTTGTGGCTGTGTAACAATAATCGCGGTAAAAAAAGTACGATGACGTTTTAAATAGCGGAATACCAATCTGAATATTTTTAAAATGGTTGTTTTAACCTCAATAAGTGAATGGTTCTCAATAACTTCGACGGAGTAATGAATAAGGCGCTCGTATTTTGTCATGTGATATGTCGTCAGTCTCTCGAATAATTGATATTTATCTTCGAACTGCGCATAAAAAGTAGAACGATGGACACCGCTCTCTGCACAAATTTGTTTAATTGTAATAGACTCAAGAGGGTCGGTTTTCAATAAGCGAATCATTGCTTTAATAATTTGACGTCTTGCTTTTGATTTTGATTTTGTCATAGTATCACCAATTGTTATTATAATATATTTTCAAATCCGACACATTTAAAAAGATTGTCTCTATTTTTTATGAAAAAATCATTTTATAATACAAGAGTTACTTTATTGGAGAAAGGGAGTAAAGACAATGAAGAAAATAATAACGATTAACATTGTAACAATCGTTCTTTTAATTATTATTGGTGTTGTCGGCTTTTATTTTTACAATCAATCTGTAAGTTATATCAAAACAGATAATGCAAAAGTCGATGGCGATCAAATTAAAATTGCAAGTCCAGTATCAGGTAAAATCGATGGTTTGGACGTGCATGAAGGACAAAAACTAGATAAAGGCGATACAGTGGCTAAAGTACAAGGAAAAGGAGAAAATGGTTCTCCACAATCTGTATCAATTAAAATGCCACAAACTGCAACAATCGCTAAACTCGATGGGCAAAACGAAGGTATTGCTCAAGCAGGTCAACCTATCGCTTATGCTTATGACATGGACGACTTATACATCACTGCAAATGTTGATGAAACAGACATTAAAGATGTAGAAGAAGGCCGAGATGTCGATGTTTCTATCGATGGCGAACATTCTAAAATTAAAGGTAAAGTTGACCGAATTGGTCATGCAACTGCATCAAGCTTTTCATTGATGCCTTCATCAAATAGTGACGGTAATTACACAAAAGTAACGCAAGTTGTTCCAGTTAAAATTAAATTAGACAATCAACCATCAAGTGGTGTTGTTCCAGGTATGAACGCTGAAGTAAGTATTCACAAAAATTAAAAGGGGGTCATCAAATGTTTGTGATGATTTATACAATTCTTGCCCTTATTGTGACTATTATACTTAACTGGATTTTAGTCCGTGGTAAAAAGCGTAAACCACAACAACAACATCGCAAATCGTCAACACAGTCGATGACAACATCAAATGAACCCCATCAAAGTCAGCATACTTTCACACTAGACGATGATCATTCAAATGCGCAAGCTTCTCATGAGACGCGTGTTCCACGTCAACCTGTGAATGAAAAAGTTGCAGATGCAACGCAAGACTTTGTGTTCAAAAAAGGTACCACTCGTAGCAAAGTATTAGTCGCAATGATATTTGGTATGTTTATAGCGATTTTAAACCAAACGTTATTGAATACAGCATTGCCACAACTTAATACGGACTTTAATATTTCTGCGTCAACAGGACAATGGTTAATGACCGGTTTTATGTTGGTGAACGGGATTTTAATTCCAATCAGTGCCTTTTTATTCAATAAATATTCTTATCGACGATTATTCTTAATTGCGATGCTTTTATTTACAATTGGTTCATTCGTCTGTGGTATTGCATGGGGCTTCCCAATTATGATGGTTGGACGTGTGCTTCAAGCGATGGGTGCAGGTGTCTTAATGCCACTTGGTACAAATGTATTTATGACCATCTTCCCGCCTGAAAAACGTGGTATGGCTATGGGAACATTAGGGATTGCAATGATCTTAGCACCAGCAATTGGACCTACATTATCAGGTTATGTTGTTGAAAACTATGATTGGCACTCTATGTTTATAGGTATGTTTGTGATTGGTATTATTTCGCTTTTAGTTGGTTTTCTTTGGTTTGGTATTTATCAAAGAACGACAAACCCAAGAGCAGATATTCCGGGTATCATATTTAGTACAATCGGTTTTGGTGCGCTATTATATGGCTTTAGTGAAGCGGGTAACGATGGTTGGACATCACCTAAAATTGTGATTATGTTCATTATCGGTACAGTGTTTACAATTGCCTTTGTCGTTCGTGAGATGACAATGAAAGTACCAATGCTAAGTTTTGAAGTCCTTAAATATTCTGGCTTCACATTAACAGCAATTATCAATATGATACTTACCATGAGTCTATTTGGCGGTATGATTTTATTACCACTTTACCTCCAAAGTTTACGTGGTTTTTCACCACTAGATTCTGGGTTACTTTTATTACCAGGTGCGCTAATCATGGGGGTTATGGGACCGATCGCTGGTAAGTTATTAGATACGATAGGGGTTAAACCTATTGCCATTCTTGGTTTGGCGATTACTACCTACGGGACATGGGAGCTTACACAGCTGACTATGGATACACCATATCGTAGTATTTTAATGATTTACATTATTCGTTCATTTGGTATGAGTTTTGTAATGATGCCAATTATGACTGCGGGTATTAACTCTCTTCCATCTCGTCTCATTTCTCATGGTAATGCACTTGTTAATACAATGAGACAACTTGCAGGTTCAATTGGTACTGCGATTTTGGTTACAGTGATGACGCAACAAACTGACCAACATCTTGCAACTTTCCAACAAGACCTAGACCGTACGAACCCAGCAATCAAAGACGAATTGCAAGAAATGGCGCAACAAATGGGTGGCCAAGACCATGCAATGGCTGCGATTATTCGATTTATGAATCAATTAGCATCTGTTGATGGTGTGAATAGTGCGTTTTGGATCGCGACTGCATTAAGTGGTTTAGCACTATTTTTAAGCTTTTTCCTAAAAGGGAAATCACATTATATTTCACACGAATAAAATTAATCACAACTACTATCTTATAAAATTTGATAGGTTGTGTATCAATGAGGTGTGTTTCACTTAATGATTTTTGTGAAACACACGCTCATAAAACATATAATATTGCCCTACAAAGGCGCACAGATATAGTGCACACTTTGTAGGGCATTTTTAATTTTAATATAAGTAATATGAGCTATTAAACAGCCGTCTTATTTTTTAATAGGCAAACTTTGTGTAATATCTATACCTAATACAATAGGTAATAAGAAATAGACAACGACAATAATCATGACAATGCTGAGTAAGTTCATGATAAAGCCTTTGACGGCCATTTCTTTAATTTCTATTTTGCCGGTACCAAAAACAATGGCATTTGGTGGTGTACCTACTGGTAACATATAGGCGCAGTTCGCAGCCATTGCAGCAGGTACCATTAATAATAATGGATGTACATCAATAGCAACGGATAACGTAGCGAGAATCGGTAAGATCATCGTCGCAGTTGCCGTATTCGATGTAATCTCTGTTAAAAATAAGATGAACACTGTAATGACGATAACAATAACGATAGGACTTACATCTTTCAATAACGTCATTTGTTCTCCTAGCCATTTTGCAAGCCCACTTGCTTGTATTCCTTTTGCGAGCGCGAGGCCTCCTCCAAATAGAATGAGCACGCCCCATGGTAATTCTTTTGCGATAGACCAATCTAAAATACGTTTATGCTTATTTTTTGCAGGAATTAAGAAGAGTAAAATTGACACAAACATCGCAATCGTACCATCTGCTACCAGTTGAGTAGGTCCCCATTTTGAGAGTAAAAACTCACGTGAAATCCATAAGAAGCTCGCAATTAAGAAAACAATAAATACAACTTTTTCTTCATATTTAATTTTGCCTAATTCAGCAAGTTTATCTTTAATTACCTTTTGGCCTCCTGGCAATGACTTCATATCATGACGAAAAGCGATAAATTTAAAATAGAGCCAAGCTAGAAATAATAGTAAGATGACAGTTGGAATCCCAATAATCATCCATTTCCCAAAACTTAATTCTTGTCCAAAATGTGAGGCATATTGGCCTTTTAAAATAATAAGAGGTGGTGTTCCGATAAGTGTTCCGAGTCCACCAATCGTTCCTGCGTAGCCGATACCTAAAACGAGCGCACGCTCAAATTTTAAAATGCTTTCTTCATTGTCATTTTCAGTTTTTAAGGCATGTGCTTCATTGATAATAGCTAAACCAATAGGAATCATAATCATCACGGCAGCTGTATTCGACACAAACATCGATAAACCGCCAGTTGCTAACATAAAGCCAAGTAAAATACGCCCAGTACTTGTCCCAATGCTATTAATAATCGTTAAGGCAATCCGTGTATGTAAATCCCAACGTTCCATTGCGATAGCGAGAATAAAGCCACCTAAAAAGAGATAAATAATATCGTTCCCGTATTGAGCAGAAACTGTGGCACTATCCATGACATGACCTAAAGGTAATAAAACTAAAGGTAATAAACTTGTCGCGGGAATAGGGATTGCTTCAGTAATCCACCAAATGGCAATCCAAGCTGTAATAGCGAGTACATAAATGCCTTTAAAAGATAAGTCGTCAGGTCTTACAAATAGTAAAATTAACGCAAAAAGAAGGGGTCCTAATACTAGCCCGATTAACTGTGCAAGCGTATACGAAGGATCCTTCTTTTTCTCTGTAAAAAACGTCAACAATCGTGACTCATTAGAGTTATTCATGATGTTGCCCCCTTTGTTTTTAATACACCATCCCATAAGTAGTATCATATTTGAAAATAGTATAGCACATTCATTAATGGCGTATCTAGAGGATTTCAGCAATAAACAGCGAAGTTAATCTACAAGATGAAAACGCTTTATATTTTTAGTGTGTATGAATTGAAAAATATTTTAGAAAGGGCGTTAATGCAAGCAGAAGGCCCGTAACAAGGTGAGATAGTATAAAAAGATATTAGCGCTTGGAAAAGCCCTGTAAACGAATAGCATTCAATTCATTTCAGGGCTAAGTATAATCATGATTTATTTTTGAGGTGATTTTAAGATTTGAATAGGTTTACGAATAAAAGATTTGGCTACTTGATCAGATATAAGAAGACCTACTGCGATTGCACCGGCGATTAATGTTGCACGAACAAAGATGTCGCTGGCTTCATTAAAATTTAATGTGAGCAATTGTTGAGTGGCTTTAAAAAAGATACTCCCTGGCACTAAAGGAATAATACCTGGAACCATAAAGATAATCACAGGAGATTTATACGTGCGTGCCATCATGTGAGAAATAATTCCTAAAATAAAGCTGCCATAAAGGCTGGCATAGATACTGTCCATAGTAAAAACGTCATTAGCAACAAAGAAAGTTAAATAACCGAAGCCACCACATAAACCAGCGGGTAAAAATAGTCGAGTAGGTGCATCGTATACAAAAGCAAAACAAAATGAAGTTAAAAAACTACATATAAAGATAAAGACAATTGTCAATGTGAGCACCTCCTATAATATTAAAAACGCGGTTGTTACACCTGCACCAATTGCGAAAGATGTAACGATTGCTTCTAAAAATTTTGCTGTAAACATGAGCATGTGGCGACCAAATAAGTCTTGAATTGCGGTTGTTATTAGAACGCCGGGAACAATAGGCATGACTGCAGCGGTGATGGTGGCTCCAATATTTGGACTGCCTAACCAATGGTTGAGCGGGATGGCGATAAGTCCAATTGTAATGGCACCTAAAAAGTCAGGAATGAAGAGCGTCAGTTGCTTGTTTTTCATCCATTCTGTCACAAAATAACCTAGTGCACCTGCTAAAACAGCTGGAAAAACATCGATCCAAAAAGCACCTTGTAAATATGAAAAGCCTAGCGAAATCATGCCAGCAAATAGCATTTTATGTCCTAAAGCGTAACGCGGTTGTTTTTGTTCGATTTCTTTTAATATGTTATATGCACGATCAAAGTCAATCGCATGCTGTGCGATTTGTCTCGAAATATGATTGACTAAATAAACGTTTCTTAAGTTAGTGTCATTTTTCTTAATTTTAACCATGCGTGTATCATGATCAGGTGACAAAGAAAAATTAATAAAAATATTGAGGGCATAACCTTGCGCTTCATCATAGCCATAGCTTTGTGCAATGCGTTTCATTGTATCTTCTACACGCGTAGCTTCTGCGCCACATTCAAGTAGAATGCGTCCTGCTAAAATGACTAAGTTTGTGACTTCTCGATCAGAAGGTATAATTTGGGTCATCAATGTCACCTGCTTTTTTATCTGTCATAGTTAACTCCTATCCTGGGTCAAAGTAATTATAATGAATAGTATAGATTTAAATGATATCAATTTCTTAATATTGTGAAAATAAAAACCAGCGAAAACAAAGTGTTTCATTAAGCTGAAGTTGATTGGAAAGCACCTTTTTGATATAGACCGATTATAGCACAAGAGATGTTGAAATAAATATCGACTTTGTTGAAGAATGAAAGGCCATTAAAAATAGAAAGAACAATTTTTAAAGATATGGAGAGTCGCGTATTTGACAATCATAAAAAAGCTAAGACGTTACAACGCCTCAGCTTTAAAGAGTACACGAAACAAAATGTGATTGGTGACGGGCTATAAGGCGTATCTCGCGGCACATTCATCTCGTTATTATTAAGCTTATATTATTGAATCGCCATTAAAGTATTAATACCTTCTTTATCTAAATGGTGACCGACAAAGAAACTACCAAATTCACCATAGCGTGCTGTTGTTTCATCAAAACGCATTTCATAAACAATTTTTTTGAATTGTAGTACATCATCAGAAAATAATGTTACGCCCCATTCGAAATCATCGAAGCCAACAGAACCTGTAATAAACTGTTTGATTTTACCGGCATATTTGCGACCAATTAAACCATGATTGTACATTAACTTTTTACGCTCTTCCATAGATAACATATACCAGTTATATGTTTCGTTACGACGTTTGTTCATAGGATAGAAACAAATATATTGTTTATGTGGTAATTCAGGATATAATCTCGCTTTTACATGTGGATTTTCATAAGGATCTTCCTCTGAATCACCACCTAAATAATTACTCAACTCTACCACTGAAACATATGAATATGTAGGAATAAAATGGTCAGCGATGGCTAACTTATTAATCTCGTTTTCAATTTCAGTTAAATCCTTCATTTCTGGACGTAAAAACCATAATAATAAATCAGCCTTTTGCCCTGTTACATTGTAAATCACTTGATCGCCACTATGATCTGACTTCGCTTGATCAAAACGATCGAGTAATTGATGGAAAGCAGCAACCATTTCTTCACGATCCGCTTCTGGAACCAAACGCCAAGAAGCCCAATCTATCGCATAAAATAAATGCAAACTATACCAACCATCTAAAGTCTCTGCTGCATGACTCATTCAGAACACTCCTTAGAAATAGAATTATAATTAAATTTTATCATAAAGGGAGCAGGACAGAAATCTATTTGATTTCGTCGTCCTGCCCCGGCAAGGATGACTAGGGTTGCGCAAAGCTTGAAAAAGCGAAGGCGCAATCCAGCCATCTACTGCACTTTCTAATAGATATGGATAACAAAAGATGCAGGACAGAAATCTATTTGATTTCGTCGTCCTGCCCCGGCAAGGATGACTAGGGTTGCGCAAAGCTTGAAAAAGCGAAGGCGCAATCCAGCCATCAACTGCGCTCACTAGAGTTTACGCAAAAATTATACATGCAGGATAGAAATGGATTTGACTAGATCCCCCTATCCCTAGATTTACAGTGAGTGGCATGGAAATCTATGCTTAAATAACGTATAATAATAGATGGAAATTATTGAGAAGTAAAGCAGAGGAGGACAACAATGTCTAGTTTATTAGATGTTTTAAAAGACAAACTTTCAGGTAAAAATGTGCGTATCGTATTACCAGAAGGTGAAGATGAGCGTGTATTAACAGCAGCTGTAGAATTGCAAGGTTCTGATTACGTCACACCAATCGTTTTAGGGGATGTAGACAAAATTAATGCATTAGCAGCTGACAAATCTTTAAATATTGAAGGCTTAAAAGTCATTCACCCTGAAAACAGTGACTTAAAAGCCGAATTAGTTGAGAAATTTGTGGAAAGACGTAAAGGTAAAGCAACTGAAGAACAAGCGCAATCGTTCTTAAACGATGTGAACTACTTCGGTACAATGCTTGTTTACGCAGGTTATGCAGATGGATTAGTGAGCGGTGCAGCACATTCGACTGCAGATACAGTACGTCCCGCGCTTCAAATCATTAAAACAAAACCAGGTGTGTCTAAAACTTCTGGTGTGTTCTTTATGATTAAAGAAGATCAACAATTTATTTTTGGTGATTGTGCCATTAATCCAGAATTAGGTGCATCAGATTTAGCAGAAATTGCGGTTGAAAGTGCCAAAACAGCACAAAGCTTTGGAATGGATCCTCGCGTAGCTATGTTAAGTTTTTCAACAAAAGGTTCAGCAAAATCAGATGATACAGAAAAAGTTGTAGAAGCTGTTCAACTTGCTCAAGAAAAAATAGCTTCTGAAGGACTCTCGGACGTTGTCATTGATGGCGAATTCCAATTCGATGCTGCAATCGTACCAGAAGTTGCGAAGAAAAAAGCACCAGGTGCACAAATTCAAGGTGATGCAAACGTGTTCGTATTCCCAAGCTTAGAAGCAGGTAATATCGGTTACAAAATTGCTCAACGTTTAGGAGGATACGATGCAGTAGGACCTGTACTTCAAGGACTTAATTCACCAGTAAACGATTTATCACGTGGCTGTTCAACTGAAGACGTTTATAACTTATCTATTATTACTGCTGCACAAAGTTTACAATAATGGATTTAACATCAAAGTATTTTAATGGCCACACATGGCGCTATGTTGACCATTCTTCTGGTTTAGCGCCTATGCAATCATTTGCTTTTGATGATACGTTTTCGGAAAGTGTGGGCAAAGATTTATCTCCGAATGTAGTAAGAACATGGGTTCATCAACATACAGTGATTTTAGGTATTCACGATTCGCGACTTCCTCATTTGCAAGACGGTATTCGTTATTTGACAGATACACGCGGTTATAATGCGATTGTCCGTAATTCAGGTGGTTTAGGTGTTGTTTTAGATCAAGGTGTATTAAATATTTCACTGATGTTTAAAGGTAAAACGGAAACCTCTATCGATGAAGCTTTTACAGTGATGTACTTATTAATTAGCAAAATGTTTGAAGACGAAAATGTAGACATAGATACACACGAAATTCAACACTCTTATTGCCCAGGTAAGTTTGATTTGAGTATCAATAATAAAAAGTTTGCTGGCATCTCACAACGGCGTGTACGAGGTGGAATAGCTGTGCAAATTTATCTTTGTGTTGAAGGCTCAGGCAGTGAACGTGCTGAATTAATGCGTGCATTTTACGAACATGCGCTTCACGGTGAGAAGACAAAGTTTACGTATCCAAGCATTGAGCCAGAATGTATGGCATCTTTGGAAGAACTTTTAGGTCATTCTTTAACTGTTCAAGAGGTCATGTTTAAATTGCTTTATGCGATTAAAGATTTAGGTGGTACACTGAATATGGATCCAATTACTTCATTTGAATGGGAGCGCTATGAAGGGTATTACGAACGAATGTTAGCGCGTAACGCGAAAATGAATGCAAAAATGGAATAAATAGTGCCGTATTGATTTAAATGAACGATATTAATGAGATACAGGGTTCAATCTACAAAAAGTTTTAAATAAATTAAAAGCAGTAACTGACTGGATTGCACATATGCTTGAAGCAAGCTTTACTCAATTTTAGTCATTTGTGCTGGAGTGGAATAACGAAATTAAACCGATTTCTGTTCCACTCCTTTTTTAGGTTCTTTAATGTTGGGCGAGGGACGTTCTTAATAAGTTGTTAAGTGGCGTAAAAATATGGGTTGACGTTCATATCTCTAAAGATTTGTAACTTGAAAAATATTGAAAAAAGAGTAAAATGGATAGAGTTAAAAAATTGAGAGGTGGGACGCTAAAGTGAAAAATAAATTCATGGTTTGCGATGATTGCCAAGCGGTTAACATTAAAACATTGACGCAAAAGCTTAAAAAGTTAGATCCTGAAGCGGAAATTGAAGTGGGCTGTCAATCATACTGTGGACCAGGAAGACGTAAAACTTTTGCGTTTGTTAACAATCGACCACTCGCTGCGCAAACTGAGGAAGAATTGATAGAAAAGGTAACGAAACAACTCCAAAAACCAAGAGATCCAGAGGAAGAAGAACGTCTCAGAAAGCGTAATGAGGAGCGTAAGCGTCGAAAAGAAGAACAAGATCGGAAGCTGAAAGAAAAACTCGCTAAACGTCAATAAACGGTTAAATCATTGAATTGATTCAAAATAAATAAGAGAGAAATGGCGACAGACATGTACGGATATGCCGTTGTTTTACGGTGTGGCGCACCTAGAAATAATGATGTCATTTCAAATCCTTAAAAAGGTTAAGACGTGATGACGTCTTAGCCTTTTTTATGCGCTATAGTCGGTTTTGAAAACTTTGTTCAGGTGCAAGATAAAAGAAATCATGCATATTTAGCGCTTTACATGGGAATAGTATCCATACATTCAAAAAAGTAAGAGGGATGATAATTTATGATTACGGTGCTATTCGGGGGAAGTCGAGATCACGGCAATACGGCTGCACTGGTTAAAGAAGCATTAAACGGATACGACTATGAATGGATTAATTTGACAAAATTAAAGTTTAATCCAGTGAGAGATGTCAGACATCAACATGAAACGATACTAGATTACAATGACGACTATCAAGAAGTCATTGATAAAGTGCTACAAAGCGATGAAGTGATATTTGCTTCACCGGTTTATTGGTACAGTGTGAGTGCGACATTAAAATCATTTATTGACCATTGGTCGGAAACATTACAAGATCCGCGTTACGTTGATTTTAAAGAAAAAATGGCGAGAATCAACTTTAGATTAATTATTGTGGGTGGCGATAGTCCTAGAATTAAAGCGCTACCTTGCGTACAACAGATTGAATATAGTTTGCAGTATTTAGGTGCGCATTTACAAGACTATTTAATTGGCTATGCAGAACGCCCAGGAGATATTCGTGATGATAGCTATGCAATGAAAGAAGCAAAGCGTTGGAACCAGTTTTACGCGTGACGAAATAAATATTTTCAATCCTATTTAATTGTGCATTTATGGTATAATAGTATGTATTCTATAATGCAAGTAAGGAGCGAAATGTTGAATGTATGAAGTAAGAATTGCTACACCTGATGATGTCATTGGTATCCGCGATGTTGCGACCAAAGCGTGGTACAATACGTATTTGAATATTTATGCGGCTTCCACTGTGAATGAATTACTCGCGGCTTCATATAACGAAGAGCATTTGCGTAAAAGATTAGAAGACCAACTCTTTATTGTCGCAATTGAAGATAAAGAAGTGGTAGGTTTCGCTAACTTTATACAAGGAAGCGAACTTTATTTATCAGCGCATTATGTGCGTCCACACTCACAAAATAAAGGTTATGGACGTTTATTGTTAGAAAAAGGACTTTCACACTACGATGGTCAATATGATGCTGTCTACCTTGAAGTCGATACGCAAAATGAAAAAGGTGTCGCATTTTATGAACAAGAAGGCTTTGAAGTATTACGTACATATGAACATGTGATGTATGGTGAAACGATGCATCTCGCCCTTATGAAAAAAAGACTGAGATAAAATTGCGATTAAGGAGGATTTTCGATTGACGAAATCAACTTATGCAGCACGTAAATTACCAGAAGAAAAAGTTTTCAAAGATCCGATTCATCGCTATATACACGTACAAGATCAATTGATTTGGGATTTAATCAAAACAAAAGAATTCCAGAGGTTACGCCGAATTAAACAACTCGGTACGCTCAATTTAGCATTTCATACTGCTGAACATAGCCGTTTTGGTCATTCGCTTGGCGTTTATGAGATTGTTCGACGCATGATTGACGAATCGTTTAGAGGACGGCCAGAATGGAATGATGCAGATCGACCACTAGCGATGTGCGCAGCCTTGTTACACGACTTAGGACATGGCCCATTTTCCCATAGTTTTGAAAAAATCTTTGATACAGACCACGAAGCATATACTCAGGCGATTATTGTAGGAGACACGGAAGTCAATAAGGTACTGAAACGTGTCAGTGACACGTTTCCAAATGAAGTCGCCGAAGTGATTAATAAAACGCATGACAATAAGTTAGTCATTTCAATGATTTCATCACAAATTGATGCAGATCGAATGGATTACTTACAACGGGATGCTTATTTCACAGGTGTGTCTTATGGTATGTTTGATATGGAACGTATTTTAAGATTGATGCGCCCTTCGAAAGATGAGGTACTGATTAAAGAGAGCGGAATGCATGCCGTTGAAAACTTTATTATGAGTCGCTATCAAATGTATTGGCAAATCTACTTTCACCCTGTGAGTCGTGGTGGAGAGGTTTTGCTTAATCATTGTTTTAAACGCGCGAAATACTTATATGAGCAAGGCTATGCTTTTAAGATTTCTCCAAGAGATTTTGTGCCTTTTTTTGAGAATAGAGCAACAGTTGAAGAATATATTAAATTAGATGAAACAGATGTTACATATTACTTGAAAGAATGGATGGAAGAAACGGATCCGATTTTAAGTGATTTGTCGCGTCGCTTTATTAATCGTGATTTATTTAAGTATTTACCATTTGATGGTTCAATTATTACGATTACTGAGTTACGCGATCTATTTCAACAGGCGGGTATCGACCCTGACTATTATTTTGTCAGTGATTCATTTTCAGACTTACCTTATGATTATGACCGACCTGGATCTAATAGACAACCGATACATTTATTACAAAATAATGGTAGTATTCGAGAAATCAGTAGCCAATCGCTGATTATTTCAAGTATTACAGGTATTAAACGTGAAGACTATAAGCTCTATTATCCTAAAGAGCTTATTATTAATATTGAAGATCTCGAGATAAAAAGTACTATTATTAATCTTTTGAATGAGTTGAATTAATCAATTAGTGATTGAGAGAACCATGCGTTTTGCGTCATATGAAGGGGCACAAAAGATTATGTTGCCGTTAAGGATGGGGATTGGGCATACGCTTTGAATGAGGCGTGGCTTACTTCTTATTACTATTACTGATTGGGAAGACGTCTTTCAAATCAATTTTTATCCTTCACTTGTATTTGAGAGAACATGTTTGATGGAGGGATATGCAATGGCGGAGAAAAAAGGCTTTAATTTTAATATTATTAAAAAAGACCCGCTAGATGGTCATAAAGGGACGAATTTAGGTTCCATTAGTTTAGATAATGTGGCACCGGTTTTTATTGATATCGAAGCACAAGAAGCGTTTATAGATATTGGTGCGATGCATGCACGTGCTAAAGTAGAGCGTGGTGTGAAATGGATAACAGACAAGGAAATTGTTGATGTTGATGGCGCAAAAGCCTATTGGTTATGTTGGGTCACAACAGAAAGAGGAGAGCAAGGACCCTATTACGCTGGCGTGACTGCAGCTTATATGCTTGTTAATAAGTCAATTCGTCGGGGATATAAAAGTATGCCTGAACATGTGAATATGATGGATAAATCGATGAAGCACAAAGTCATTGTCGACCATATTGGTGCGGACAATCGTAAAGTCCTCGCTGAATTTTTAAAATCGCATCATCCTGAAATGTGGCGCAACTCAGATGTGACGTTGCATCAAGCGCTGAACGATGAAGCAAACTAACATTTTCCAGAAAAAGGGAGCCGGACATGATGTCTTGCTCTCTTTTCTTTATTGTATTGTGTGATATAATGGCTTGTATTATTCTATAAAGTAAGGTGAATGACACTGTGGAACATAATATCAAAGTTGATGTGCGTCAAATTGTAAAAAAAGATGGAGACAAGGACATTTTCTCCCATCAAACGACTGGGCAATGGTTGAAAAAAGATGCAGATTTCATTCGATATCATGAAAAAGTGGATGACGCTGCTGTAAATGTGACCGTAAAATTAGCGGATGACAGTATCAAGATTATTCGTAAAGGTGATATCAATATGACACTTCATTTTGTTGAAGGTCAAGATACGACCACATTTTATGAGTTTCCGCATGGTAAAATGGTGTTAACCGTCCATACAATGAGTATATTACATTTTGTGAGCGAAAATGGTGGAAAACTTAAAGTGTATTACGCCTTATTTCAAGGAAATGAACAGATTGGAAAATATCAATACGAAATTAAATATAAGGAGATATAAGATGAATATTATCGATCAAGTTAAAGACACTTTAGTTCAAGAAATTAAAAATAGTATTCAACAAGCGCAAATCGTGGACACAATTCCTGATATTAAAATTGAAATCCCAAAAGATAGTAAAAACGGGGATTATTCAACAAATATCGCTATGGTTTTAACAAAATTAGCAAAGCGCAATCCGAGAGAAATTGCACAACTTATTGTTGACCATTTAGATACGGAAGCGGCACATGTAAAATCTATCGATATCGCTGGACCAGGGTTTATTAATTTTTATTTAGACCCAAGTTATCTCAATGTTGTGATTGATCAAGCGTTAGAGCAAGATCTCGCATTTGGTCGTGTAGCTGAACCTAAAAATGAAAAGATTCTAGTTGAATATGTATCAGCCAATCCTACTGGAGATTTACATATTGGGCACGCACGTAACGCTGCAGTCGGAGATACGTTGAGTAATGTACTTGATGCAGCCGGCTATGACGTGACACGTGAATATTATATCAATGATGCAGGTAATCAAATCACAAACCTAGCCAAATCCATTGAAGCACGCTACTTACAACAATTAGGATATGATGCGGAAATGCCACAAGATGGCTATCATGGTCAAGACATTAAAAATATAGGTGCAGATTTAGCAGAAAAACAGCCGCATTTAGTTGATTTAGCAGAAGATGAACGTTTAAAAACGTTTAGAAAATTAGGTGTAGACTATGAAATGGAAAAATTAAAGCAAGATCTTGCTGATTTTAATACGCATTTTGATCATTGGTTTAGCGAAACATCGCTCTATGAGAAAAATGAAATTAAAGCGGTTCTCGCTAAAATGGATGAATTAGGCTACACGTATGAAAAAGATGGCGCAACCTGGTTACGTACGACTGATTTTAAAGACGATAAAGATCGTGTATTAATCAAAAAGGATGGTACTTATACGTACTTCCTACCTGATATTGCGTATCATTATGATAAAATTCAACGTGGTAATCAAAAACTAATCAACTTGTTCGGCGCAGATCATCATGGCTATATTAATCGTCTGAAAGCTTCATTAGAGACATTTGGTGTTGATAGTAATCGTTTAGAAATACAAATTATGCAAATGGTACGTTTAATGCAGGATGGCGAAGAAGTCAAAATGAGTAAACGTACAGGAAATGCCATTACACTACGAGAAATTATGGATGAAGTGGGTGTAGATGCAGCACGTTATTTCTTAACAATGCGTAGCCCAGACACACATTTTGACTTTGATATGGCGCTTGCAAAAGAGCAATCACAAGATAACCCTGTATATTATGCGCAGTATGCACATGCACGTATTTGCTCTATCTTAAGACAAGCAAAAGCACAAGGTTATCAAGTAGAAAAAGGTGCAGATTATCAAACAATCACAAATGAAAAAGCGATTGAATTATTAAAGAAAATCGCCGAATTTGAACCGATGATTGAAAGTGCAGCAGAAGCGAGAGCCCCTCATCGTGTGACAAATTATATTCAAGATTTAGCTGCGCATTTCCATAAATTTTATAACGCAGAAAAAGTGTTAACAGAAGACGATGCAAAAACTCGGGCCCACATCGCATTAGTTGATGCAGTGCGTATCACTTTACGAAATGCATTACATTTAGTCGGCGTTTCTGCACCAGAACAAATGTAAAATTAGACTATAAATCATAAAATTAAAAGTAAAGTAAGGTAGAAATCTAGCAAACGAACATAGGTTTCTGCCTTCTTTTTGGTTATTCAATCTTCGAATATGCGTAAAAATTGATTTTGGGTCAAGGGATGATTGTGATAGGGCTTCGAATTTTACATTATTTATTATAGAAAATAATTTTTATGCACCATTAAACTTTAGAAAATGATAAGATATACGA
This sequence comes from Staphylococcus coagulans, assembly GCF_002901995.1. Lineage (GTDB taxonomy): Bacteria > Bacillota > Bacilli > Staphylococcales > Staphylococcaceae > Staphylococcus > Staphylococcus coagulans. The sequence continues at coordinate 46,191 of NZ_PPQN01000040.1, forward strand.
AATAATTAAAATAGGAGTGAAACCATGAGGGGGAAAAGTTTTATAAGCATCTTACTACTCATTGTAGTTGTGCTTGCAGGCTGTAATTTTAATGCAAATCAATCTAAGGATACGGGAAAATCAACGAATAAAGTACCAGAGCGCATTATTTCTTTGATGCCTAGTAACACAGAGGTATTATATGCATTAGGCATCGGTGATAAAGTTACCGGCGTTTCTACAGTGGATGATTATCCAAAGGAAGTAAAACAAAAGGAAAAATTTGATGCGATGCATTTAAATAAAGAAGCTTTGATTAAAGCGCAACCAGATTTAATCTTAGCGCATGAATCTCAAAAAGCGACACAAGGAAAAGTGTTAAAAGATTTGAGTGAAAGTGGTATTAAAGTGGCATATGTGAAAGATGCCCAATCAATTAATGAAATGTATGAATCATTTGAACAAATCGGAAAGCTTACAGGTAGAGAAAAACAAGCAAAATCTTTAATCGATGAGACAAAAGCAAATATTAAGAAAGTAACAGATAGTGTTCCAAAACAGAAAAAAGAGCCTAAAGTATTTATTGAAATTGCTTCAGAACCAGAAATTTATACCGCTGGAAAAGGCACATTTATGAATGACATGCTTAAACAACTGCACGCTAAAAATGTATTTGATGATACAGAAGGATGGCCGAAAGTGAGTAAAGAGCAAATTATAAAGAAAGATCCTGATGTCATGGTGTCGACTGCAGGCGTTTCAACAAAGGACTATCAACAAAGCGTGAAACAACGTGGTGGTTTTGAACAAATTCGCGCAGTGAAAAAAGAGAGCGTCGTGGCTTTAAATGATGATATGTTGTCTCGACCTGGACCACGCTTAGATGATGCCATGAAATTGTTAAGAGATGCCATATATGAAAAATAAGGCCTTGCGTGGCTTAATCAGCATAATGCTTTGGATAATTGCACTGATTGTTGTCTGTGCGTATGGCCTTCTTAGCCAAATTGAATGGGGAACTCCTTTGGCGGCAACATTGATATTAGAGGTCAGACTCCCACGCGTATTATTAGCACTTTTATCAGGCATGGGTTTAACTTTAGCGGGGCAAATGTTCCAAATTATTTTGAACAATCCACTGGCAGACAGTTTTACGCTAGGGCTGGCAAATGGTGCGACAGTGGGTGCAGCATGCGCTGTTCTTTTAGGCCTATCTTTTAGTTGGATTGCCCCGTTTGCGATGATAATGGGGATGGTCTCACTTTTCATTGTGATTGCTGTCGCATATTTCATAACACGCGGTTATCCCACGCGTTCACTGATTCTAGCCGGAATATTAATTGGTTCTCTGCTAAACGCGATATTATTTTTAATGGTGCAATTTAATCCTACAAAATTACGAAATATCGTTGCCTATATGTTCGGTGGTTTTTCAGCTTCGGAATATCGCGAGGTCATCTATGTCAGTATCGTTTTAGGTCTAACATTAGGCGCAATTTTGATATGTCTTCCTAAAATTAAGCTATTACAAATGAATACGTTATCAAGTGCTGCTTTAGGTCTTCATGTAGAACGTTTATCAATCGTAGTTTTATTATTGTCGACGGCAATTTCAACCGTTATTATAGGCTTTGTTGGTGTCATAGGATTTATTGGCATGGTGATTCCTCAATTTGTACATCGTATCAGTCAACAATCCCTTACGATTAAAGTGCTGCTTAATCTCGTCATCGGGGGAACCATGATGGTATTAGCAGACGTCTTAGGCACTCAATTGCTTGCGCCTATTCAAATACCGGCAAGCATTGTATTGGCAATAATAGGTATTCCTTTAATGTTTTATCTCATGATAGTTGAACGGCGATAGGCAATTGACTATGATAGAGTTATGTAATTTTCAAGAATAACAATGAGGGGAAATCAATGGACTTAACACAAATTAAAGCAATAATATTTGATTTAGAAGGTACTTTATTGGATCGTAAAAAGTCTCGAGATAAATTTATCGAAGAGCAGTATGAGCGATTTCATGATTACTTAGTACGTGTACAGGCCTCGGATTTTCGTAAAAAATTCATTGAATTAGATGACGATGAAGACCATGATAAACCGGACTTATACAAAGAAATTATTAAGCAGTTCAACGTTGATCGATTAAGTTGGAAGGACTTATTTCATGACTTTGAAATGCATTTTTATCGTTATGTATTCCCATTTTACGACACGAACTATACGTTAGAAAGATTGAAAGCAGCGGGATATAAGATTGGCGTTATTGCGAATGGTAAATCTAAAATTAAACAGTATCGTGTTTATGCGCTAGGTATTGAAGAATACGTCAATCATTTATCCACTTCAGAAACGGTCGGCTTCCGCAAACCACACCCACGTATTTATGAGGATATTTTAGAAAAGTTAGATGTTCAACCCGAAGAGGTTATATATGTCGGGGATGATGCATTAAACGATGTTGCGCCGGCACATGCGATGGGAATGGTAAGTGTTTGGTATCGTCATGAAGGACAAGAAGATGAAGTCGTTCCTCTAGATTCAGAAATGGATTATGAAATCACAACACTTGAAGAGTTGTTAGATATTTTAAATGTAAAGCGGGAGGCTGAAAAGTAATGGAACTATTTAGGACATCTGATGGTACGGCATTAAATTATCGCTCAATGGGTAAAGGTTATCCCATCGTTATGATACATTCGATATATATGAACCATACGGTTTTTGAAGACATTGCCACACGATTGGCACGTTATTTTCAAGTTATATTAATCGATTTACGTGGACATGGTTATTCTGATAAACCTTTGGCGATTGATTTTCATGAATATAGCCAAGATATAAAAGAGCTAATGGACTTTCTTTACATTGAAAGTGCGACAGTAATAGGTAATGAGTTAGGTAGCGCGGTCGCGTTAGATTTGACTTTGAGTGCGTCAAATAAAGTTTCTGAGTTAATACTGATTAATCCTACTGCTGATGATACTTTATTACCACATGAGCGATTATTTCGCAAATACGCAGAAACAATTCGAACATGTAATGAATCTGAACAAGAAAAGTTTTTAGAGAAGCATTTATATCATTCTAAAGGAAAAGTGCGTAAATTTCTTAAAAATGTGAATGATTCTGAGGCGTTATTAACAGATTATGAAAAAACAGCTGTTGATCATTCATTTACGGAAAATGGATTAGAAAAGATTTTACCTGAAATTCACGTGAGAACGCTCATTATTGCAGGTCAGGCAAATGAACGTGTGACACCGAATGAGTCAAAGCATGTTGCAGAGTTAATGCCAAATGCAACATATGAATTATTTAATAAGTCAGGTGTTTACCCATTTGTAGAAGAAAAAGAAAAATTTCTTAAACAAGTCAAAGATTTTATGCAAAGAACGACGCATCATATGGAGTTGTAATGTTTTTGTAATCAAATTGTTATTTTATGGTGATTACGGGTATGGATAACTAAAGATAACGGCATAAAAAAGGAGTGTGCGCTTTATGAAAAAGCTAGTCAGTGCAATACTTATCGCATGTGTGACATTGTTGACTACGTACACAGGAACAGCAAACGCAATGACAGGAAATGATTTGGAGTCAGTTAAAGCATTACAAAATGGTGATCAAACAATTGAAGGGGTAACAATTGGTCAAAGTTTGAAAGATGTTTTTCGTGAAAAAGGAAAAGGGATTCATACGCAACAAGCCTATGGACACGATCATTATTATGAGTATCATACTAAAAAAGGGCTTATGATTGTAACTACAAATGGACAAAGTGAGCAGTCTAAAGTAAAAAGAATTAGTATGAGTTATCAAGCACTCAACGGACCAAGTTATGAGGATGTAAAAAAAGAAGTTAGCCAAAAAGCGATTACACGTGCACATTATAATTCTGTGACAGGAAATAATGGTTACGTGGTAGATGGCAAAGTAGCTTATCAATTTGCATCTAAAAATCCAAAAGATCATCACTTAAAACTTTATCGCATTGATTTAGAAGCTTAAACGTAAGAGGCATCCTTTAAAGATATCTTTTGTGCATGACCTTGATAGGGCGGGGCAATGAAATCAAAATGATTTCTGCCACGCTCCTTTTTATTTTATAGACTTTGTAATCAATATTATTTTGCAAATATCAATCAAAAGATAGTAACTCAAATAAGACTTCATTAAATTGTTGGTGGCGTATGCGTTAGGTTTTTAATATAATATGATTATGTATTAAGTGAGACGGAGGATTATATGAGAGTCAATAATCGTACTTTGCTAGAGAATGTAGAAGATTATTTGAAGCATAAAGGTGTTTCTCCGCATTTGATTGATGATGTAAAAGAAAATTTAAGAAAAGATATTCAAAAATCAGAAGCGGAAGATAAAGATTACATTGAGTATCGCCATAAATCACCTGCTGAAATTATATTAATTATTCAAAAGAATTTGTTTACACTACAGTTTAATCCAGTGGTGTTTTTTATTATCAACTTTATCTTGATTTCATATCTATATGATAAACAGCTCGTTGCATTTGGTGCTGCAACAGGCTTATCATTAGTTTATATTTTAATTATTTTACCCATTTCAATTATTATTTATATACGCATCATGCATAAAAATTATTTATATCGCAACAAATTCGAAAGTTATATCGGTGTCATTTTAGCACTCATTGCGTTTGTTTTAATTATGATGAATGCCTTCGATTTTAATTTAGGTATTCATGTCGTCACACAATACGCACATATGGCTGTAGCATTTATTGGGTTAATAATTATGAGTATAGGTCTGTATTTAAAACATCTTGAATACACTGGCATCGGTTTACTACTATTGCAAAAGACGATTGATGTTATAATTTCTGATGGACAAGCAGCACAATTAATTTCCATAGCGATATGGGTGATGATTCTTGTCCTGATTATTTTTTACACCATTGAATTATCTTCAAGAACGAAATCATAAGATTCACATATTTAAGGCGTATTAAATGGAAAATATAAAATCATAAAAAAGTGATTAAAAAGAGTGAGTAAAACAATGAACGTGATGGTTCATTCGCTTTATTCACTTTTTTATTAAAACGAGGGTTTTATGAAGTATCATTTAAAGGTTAAATGATCTTTAAGTAGAAAATATATAAGCACCGCACGCAATAAAGAGAGTTAGAAAATTGAGTGTAGCAGTGCGAGATGATAGGTATCCTAAAAACCACTCATCCTAAGTACAACCATATGAGAAATGGTCGATTTTGTGAGTGGTTTTTAATTTAATTAATCTCATTTGTGTTGAGACTTTCCCCATATTAAGATGAATGATTTATGAATAATCATTGATGTAAATTCTTATTGCGGTCTAATATCAGTAGATTTGATCGTTTCATTCACACGTTCTAATAAAGCATTAATTTTTTCGCGTTGTTCATCATTAATCAAAATAAGTACTGTACGCTCGTCATTTTCATTACGACGCTTATCGAAATAACCTTCTTGAGATAAATTTTTAACAGCTTTAACAACTTGAGGTTGCTTGTAATTCAAGTTGTTAATAATATCTTTCAAGTAGTATTCCTCTTCAATACGATAGCTTAAATGTGTTAAAACAGCGAACTCTTCAAAACTAATTTTGAACTCCTTTTTAATCACACTTTTCAATCTATCAGCATAAGTAACCATGGATAATAATTCAAAACAATCTTTGACTCTTGTAACAGCCATTCTCATAACCTCCCATTTGTATAACCCTTAAAAAATTAACTCAAATCATAATACGCATATATGCTATAAATATCAATGAATTAATCCAGTGCTCACTTTATATTATAGCAAACAAAGTCTATCTTACACCATAATAATATGCGATTATAATTTATATTTAATTTATTTCGCGTGCAATTATTTATTACAGCATATCTAATTGGTGTAAAATTGTAAAATAAGAAAGATATCTGTAGAACAATCTTAAACGAAATGATGCTTATTCATTCTCTGCAATATAACTTCTTATATAATGCTCTTTTACCCACTATTCCCTTTAAATAACTAAAAATTGCAATAAAATGTAAAAAAATGATAAATATCATGTTTAACTTGGTTCTAAAATATTTGCATTTGGATTTCTAACAACTTTTTCTCCAATAAAAACCCCTTTATCAATTAAAAGTTGCTCATTTATTCTATCATAATTTATTATTCGTTTAATGAATTTTCCATTCTTATTTATAACAACAGAATTACGGTCAAAAAGAGTGTCTTGGGGTAAGACAATACGTGGTTGTTCGATTTGTAAAGTGAAGTGTGTACCAATAGGAAAGCTTTCGGCTACTTTAACATTGAATGAATAAGTGGAAAAACTTGAAGGATTGTCAGAAGTGGTAGGTACTGGAGATATAGAAGTCACCGTGCCTTTGTAAGTTTTGGTATCAAAAACTTTCTTGACAGATACAGGCTGATTAACTTTGATTTTCGCATACAAATTTTCTGGAACTTTAAATGAAAGATGCTGTTTTTTGGAATAAATCTCAAGTATTTTTTCGTTCTGGAGACTTGGGAAATGTTTGTGCAAATGCACGATTCCTTCAAAGGGGGATTTGATTGTTGTGTCTTGTTGCTCTTGGAGTTGGGCAATCTGAGCACGATAGTTTAAGGTGTTGGAAGGGTTTCGATTTTGTTGAATAAGATGGGAAAGAAAGTTGATTTGGTGGGATTTAGAAGCGTTGTGGAAAGTGAGAAGTGAATCATTTATTTTTACAGATTGTCCATCGACAACCTCAATCTTTTTAATTTCTCCTAGTGCTGTTTGATTTACAATTACTTTTTGATAGTCCGATTGCACAATGCCATTTAACACTAAAGGCTGGGAAGCACTGGCACGCACCATTTTTAAATCAGAGTTTTCTGATTGGTTATTAAAAAATAAAAAGAATGTCATAAAAGAAAAGGGCAGCAAAATAAATAATAAGACAATAAATATTAATTTTTTTGACATCCGGGCACCTCATATCAAATAGATATTTATATTATACTGAGTTATAAATGGGATGCAAGTTGAAAAATATATAATATCAATTTTTTTATTTATATATGAATGAATATCGTAAACTTAAATGTTTTGATGATGACGGACTATAATTGTGCAAAATATAGAAGAGATAATGACTAAAAAAG
>NZ_PPQN01000041.1 GCF_002901995.1 Staphylococcus coagulans
TTTATTTACTTTTCAGAATTTTAAGTATATTATTAATTTTAGAATAACAATGCTTCTTTAGGATATATTGCACTGAATAACATAGGTGATAAGTAGTAAGTAGAAGAGAATAAGCATTGCTTCGTGAGAAAGAAAATGGACACTCCAATTCTATGACTAAAAGATTAATAAGTCTAAAACGATTATTGAGTGAAAATAATCTAAAAATCCCTTTTATAATAATCTAACTTATTGAATGGGTATCAAAGATTAGAATTTTCATCAGAACGTTTAAATTAAATGAATCATGATGATTGAGATTATTTACAGCGATAAAAACTATAATTGAAGACAAATTAAATGTAAAATACCTGTGAGGTTAGTATAATGATTTCGATTTTGAAACAAAAAAATTTCTTGAGTTTAATCAGCGGTAGTTTTATATCAAATTTAGGAGATGCTATGGCTAATTTGTTTTTAGTTTGGTTAATATATGCTATGACAAACCAGCCATTATATATCGCTATCTCATTACTTTGTTTAGAGGTACCTGCAATTTTGTTTTCGCCGCTAATTGGTCGTTGGATTGATAAAAATATAAAAGTAATAACATATACATCATTTTTATCGAGAGCGATTGTTTTTCTAATTATACCTATCATTTTATACAGTGACAAACTCTATATAGTGTTCTTTTTGTTATTTATCTCAGGTACATTTTCACCAGCTAATGATATATTATCTAATATCTTAATACCTAAAGTCGTTAATAAAAATGAATTAATATCTGCCAATAGTATTTATTATATCCAATTTGATGTAGCGCTTATTTTAGGCCCAATTATTTCAGGTGTTTTCTTAAGTCTTCATTATAATAGTATTGGTTTTATAGTTAACGCAATTACATTTTTAATTTCGCTCTTTTTATTTTTAAAACTTATAAATAAGCTAGATAATGAAAAAACTAATGATATAGAGCAGAAAGTGGTTCTAAAAGAACACTCTTTAAAAAACATTATAAAAGAAACAGGCGTTTTATCTTTGCTAGTCAATAACTCATTGTGGAATCTGCTTATATGGGGTGTTTATCCTGTTGTGATACCCATATTTATTAAGAATGAAATCGATAATAATCCAATTATATTTTCCGTGTTTTCATCTCTCTTATCTTTAGGGATTGTTATAGGGAGTATATTAATTTCTAAATTAAAAATTAAAAGTAGCAGAAAGATTATAGACTTTTCTATTATTGCGCATGGTATCGTCTTCTTTATTATAGGTACAACTCATAATGATTTTTTCTTTCTATTACTAGCATTTTTATTTGGTATCATTTCTGTTCCAGCAATGATATTTTCTAAAACATATATCCAAGAAAATATACCTGAGCAAAATCAAGGAAGAATATTTTCCTTGCTGTATGCTTTTAGTACGGTAGGTTACCCTTTAGGACTAGCGATATCAGCTTTTATAGTTAATATCATAGGCGTTAGGTATGCTATCCTGACTTTATCAACGATACTTATTGTGACTATTGTTTTTTCAAAAATAACTAGAGGTGCTTACGAGAATTTCAAATCGTTAAATTAAAATGTGTACTGAATATAAAAAGCATTACTTTTACGCAATCGTTAAAAGTAATGCTTCTTAATTTATTGGGTTTAATGACATAATTAAGCGTTATATTTTGCATCCACGAGTTTAAGTGCTTTATTACGGTTGCTAAAATGTTTTTTACTTATTTGATCTAACGTTTGAATACCGTGTTTTTCTATTATTTTTGCTGCGGTAAGATCCACTTTATGACTCGCACCTTTTAATATAGGCATACGATATTTTTCTGATAATAAGTCCATGTGTTTAACAAAAGCGTAGCGTGAAATGATACTTGCTGCTGCAATGGCTAGTGATTTTGATTCACCTTTCGTTTCAAATTGTGTTTTGTCCAATTCAGGGACGTTACCTGATGCATATCTTTGATAAACAGCAGGTTGAGCGAATTGGTCAATTACAATGTAATCGAGCATTGTGCTATCGATTTTTTTTAATACATTTTTAATGCATTCGTTATGTAAGACAGCTTTCATTTTAACTTGTGACCAGCCCAAACTTTGGCGTTCATTGTATTTAGGATTATTGAGTACAAGTAGTGAGTGAGGTAAAAAAGTGACAAGTTGTTCTGCTAATTCTGTAATTTTAGCATCCGTTAATTTTTTTGAATCGTCGACCCCTAATTCTTTAAGGATGTGGATATTTTGTTTTGATACAAAACAAGCACATACCGTAAGTGGACCGAAATAGTCGCCACTCCCAGCCTCGTCGCTCCCTATACAGCTCATATTGTTATATGAAATCGAGGTTGTTGACTTTGATTGCGTTTGTGATGGGGGTGAAGAAGGACTTGCTTTCGATCCAAGAAGTTGCTTAGCGATTGCTTCAGCGTTTTGCCCTTGAAACATTACTTTTTTTGAATGATAAATACTAATCGTAGCGCTTTTATATTTCGCACGTGCTTGCATCCCTGTAGGAAGGTTTTGCATTTCTGGTTTCAGTTGAGCTAAAAGTTGCTCGATGTCAGCTGAACTCAGTTTTACAACAATATTTGACATGTTTTAACCTCGCTTCTTATTTTTCCTCTCAAATCGTAACACAGCGACGAGAAGATATAAACGATAAAGTAGAATTCAAAGGTTTCGTCTATAACATGCAGTTTACCATTTGAAATCAACTTTCTATATGGAATATTATTTTATTTGAAGAATATTAATTGTAGATAATAAGCAACGTGACGTCAATTTGATATGTAGGTATAAATGAAAAAAGACGTTCTCTTAGTTTGTAGTTCTAACGAAGCATTGCACTCTGAATGATACACAAAAGCACCTATCTCGTGTATAATGAACCATGATAAATAAAAATGAAAATAGGGCTAGGTGAGTGAAGATGGGTGAGTTCAAAAATCGAATCAATGTAACGATTAATGATCAGAATTATACGATTTTAGGAGAAGACGATCCTGAACATATTCGTTATGTCGCTGACTTAGTAGATGGTAAAATAAAAGAGTTAGGACGCAAAAATGCAGGTTTGGATTCGGTTAGGAAATCTGTGCTAACCGCAGTCAATGTTATGCATGAACTCGTACTCTTAGAAGAAGAAAATGCGCGTTTGCGAGAAGAGATACAGCGTTTAAAACAAAGAGGCAACTAATGTGTTATTATTATTCATTTTAATTGTCATTTTTTTGTTTGCGATGACAGGGTTTCATAGAGGCGGGGTTGCAAGTGCACTACATTTAGGAAGTACGTTTTTTTCGTTATGGGTGGCAAGTCGCTTTTATCACCCACTCAGTCATTACTCTAAATTATTTATACCTTATCCAAGAACGCGTGCATATGAAACGGATTTTGTAGTAGCGTTAGATCATCACGAGGCAAGGTTCAATCACATTGTGGTGTTTCTCCTCATTGTGATTGTCGTCAAAACAATGATGTATCTTGTGATTAACAGTTTTGACCAGCTGTTTGAGACGCAACGGATGACAGTGTTCAATCGTTTAATGGGTGCATTTGTAGCATGTTGTTCTGCATTCATTTGTCTGCATTATATCTGCTTTTTATTTGCGTTATTTCCAGATGCGACCCTTCAAAATGCATTGGCGCATTCTATGACAGGTCAATGGTTCGTAAAAGAGGTTCCACTATTATCAGAGTTTACATTGAATTTAAAATAGACCAAATCAACGAGGCTGAAACGTAAATGGATCTCATACTGTTTCACCCTCTTTTTTAATGAGGTGATATGATGACAAAAAAAGATGTAATTCGTTTATTAGAAAATATTGCGACATATATGGAATTAAAAGGTGAAAATGCATTTAAAGTATCAGCATACCGTAAAGCAGTGCAGAGTCTAGAAGCTGATGAACGTACAATGGATCAAATTAAAGATGTGACAGAGTTAAAAAATATTGGGAAAGGTGTAGGAGAAGTGATCAACACGTTTGTACAAACCGGAAAATCTCCTACGTTAGAATCACTGAAAGCTGAAGTTCCGAGTGGCCTTATTCCTTTACTTAAAATAAAAGGATTAGGAAGTAAAAGAATAGCTAAGCTTTATCATGAATTAAATATCACAGATCAGGCTTCTTTTCAAAAGGCATGTGAAAATCATGAAATCAGTGCACTCAGTGGTTTTGGTAAAAAAACCGAAGAGAAATATTTAGAAGAAGTGAAAGCATTAGGTGCAAAAAAAGATCGTTATCCTATTGATACGATGATGGGTTTGAGTCGCACAATTGATGACTATTTACAAACAATCGACGAAATTGAGCGTTTTGAAGTTGCAGGTAGTTTTCGTCGTATGAAAGAAATGAGTAAGGATTTAGACTATATCATTAGTACGAATGCGCCTTTGAAAGTGCAAAAGCAACTGTTAGAGATGCCCAATAAAGTAGAAGATGTCGCGGTAGGTGAAACGAAAGTCTCATTGGAGTTGAGTTATGATGACGAGACGATTGGTGTGGATTTCCGTTTAATCGAGCCTAAAGCTTTCTATCATACACTACAACACTTCACAGGTTCTAAAGCCCATAATATTAGAATTCGTCAAATTGCTAAAGAAACACAAGAAAAAGTGAGTGAGTATGGGATTGAGCAACCAGATGGTCAGCTACTGCAATTGGATAGTGAAGCGGCGATTTATGAACATTTTGGTGTGCAATGGATAGAACCAAGTATGCGAGAAGATGGTTCAGAATTTGATAGAGACTTGTCAAAGATTATCAGATTAGAAGATATTAATGGTGATATTCATATGCATACGACCGCAAGTGATGGTGCACATCAATTGCGTGAGATGATTGAAGCGAATATTGAAAAAGGCTATGGTTTTATGTGTATCACTGACCATTCTCAAAGTTTACGAGTAGCTAATGGCTTGTCAGTCGAACGTTTATTAAAACAAAATGAAGAGATTAAAGCATTAAATGAAGAATATTCAGAGATAGATATTTATTCAGGGACAGAAATGGATATCCTTCCAGATGGACGATTAGATTATGATGATGACGTATTATCACAATTGGATTATGTCATTGCATCGATCCATCAAAGTTTTAATCAATCTGAAAAAGAAATTATGAAGCGTTTAGAAAGTGCGTGTCGAAATCCTTACGTTCGCCACATTGCTCACCCGACTGGACGCCTTATTGGGCGAAGAGACGGCTACAAACCAGATATTAGCCAGTTGGTGAAATTATGTCGAGAAACTGGCACAGTTTTAGAAATCAATGCTAATCCAAAACGGTTAGATTTAAGTGCCGAGGTGTTACGCCAAAATCCAGACTTAATGGTATCAATTAATACAGATGCGCATCATACAAGACATTTAGATTTTATGAAATTTGGTATTGCAACAGCCCAAAAAGGTTTTGTAAAAAAAGAAAGTGTAGTGAATGCTATGTCTCGTGAAGCATTTAAATCATTTCTTACGAACCCAAAGCAACCTAAATAGAAATTGAGGGATTGGATGAAACAAAAAACTTTAGAAATATTAGAGTTTGATAAAATTAAATCATTGATAGAACAAGAAGTGATGAGTGATTTAGCAGTTGAAAAGGTTAAGCAGCTGACACCCTCTTCTGACTATGATACGGTCGTTTATCAAATGAATGAAATGGACGAAATTGCTAGAATTTATAATCAATATCGTATCCCGAGTATGAGCGGATTATCACGTGTAGAGCCTTTCATTAAACGTGCAACAATTGGCGGTACTTTAAATGTACAGGAATTAAATGCGATAAAGATGCTGATTCAAGTTCAAAATCAGTTTAAGACATTTTACAATCAAATCGTTGAAGATGAAGAGACGATTAATTATGAAATTTTGGACACACAGATGCAACAATTACCGGTCTTAACAGAGTTATATCAATCAATTCATCAAAAATGTGATAGTGATGATTTGTATGATTCTGCAAGTGTGCAGTTACAGTCGATTCGAAGTCGTATCTCTAAAACAAATCAAAATGTTAAAACACAACTTGATCGCATTGTAAAATCTACCGGAAATCAAAAAAAGCTTTCTGATGCCATTGTGACAGTGAGAAATGAACGTAATGTTATTCCTGTTAAAGCTGAATATCGACAAGATTTTAATGGTATTGTTCATGACCAATCGGCTTCAGGTCAAACACTCTATATTGAGCCTGCATCAGTCGTAGAATTAAACAACCAAGTTAGCCGTCTACGCAGTGAAGAAGCAACAGAGCGTCAACGGATTTTAACTGAATTAACACAAGAAGTTGCAGAAGTAGCTGATGCTTGCTTGCTTTCTGAAAAGGTCATGGGACATTTAGACTTTTTGATTGGTAAAGCGAGATATGCCTCTAAAATCAAAGGGACTAAACCAGAATTTTTTAAAGAGCGACAAGTCTATTTGCCGAAAGCATTTCATCCACTCTTGGATCGTGAAACGGTTGTGGCGAATACTATAGAATTTGCTTCTTCTATTCAAACCGTAATTATTACCGGTCCGAATACGGGTGGTAAGACCGTAACGCTTAAAACATTGGGATTAATTATTATCATGGCGCAATCTGGCTTACTGATTCCAACTTTAGATGGCAGTCAATTGAGCGTATTTGATCATGTATTTTGCGATATTGGTGACGAACAATCTATTGAGCAGTCGCTTTCAACGTTTTCTTCACATATGAAAACCATCGTTTCTATTTTAGACGAAGCGAATGCACAAAGCTTGATACTTTTTGACGAATTGGGTGCTGGAACTGATCCAAGTGAAGGTGCGGCATTAGCTATGAGCATTCTAGATGATGTTCATGAGTTAGGCGCGCTTGTGATGGCAACAACGCATTATCCTGAATTAAAGGCTTATAGTTATAATCGCGCAGGTGTGATGAATGCAAGTGTTGAATTTGATGTCAATACGTTAAGTCCGACTTACAAATTATTAATGGGTGTACCCGGGCGTTCAAATGCGTTTGATATTTCTAAGCGTCTTGGATTAAAATCTAAAATTATTCATCACGCAAAATCAATGCTCGGTCAAGATGAACAAGAAATTAATGAAATGATTGCAGCATTAGAAAACAATGCAAAACGTGTAGACAATCAACGAATTGAATTAGATCGTCTTGTTCGTGAAGCTTCTCAAACGCATAAAGCATTATCAGAAGCATATGAGAAATATCAAAATTATGAAGCGCGGTTAATGGAAGAGGCTAAAGAAAAAGCGAATCAGCGTGTGAAATCGGCAATGGAAGAAGCAGATGATATTTTGAAATCGTTGCGAGAGATGCGCGATCAAAAAGGTGCAGAAGTTAAAGAACATGAACTTATCGAACAAAAGAAACGACTTGAAGACCAGTATGAAGCATCCTCAATCAAACAAAATGTTAAAAAGCAAAAATGGGATGATATTGTGGCTGGCGATGAAGTTAAAGTATTATCGTACGGTCAAAAAGGTGAAGTTTTAGAGCTATTGGATAATGAAGAAGCCGTTGTACAAATGGGGATTATTAAAATGAAAATCCCGTTAAAAGATTTAGAGAAAAAAGAAAAGACGAAAGAAAAAACGACAAAAATGGTCACAAGAACAAACCGTTCGCCAGTGAAAATGGAGTTAGATTTAAGAGGATATCGCTATGATGAAGCTATGATTGCTTTAGACCAATATCTTGATCAAGCGGTATTGAGCAATTACGAAGACGTTTATATTATTCACGGAAAAGGAACGGGTGCACTTCAAAAAGGTGTGCAACAACATTTGAAAAAACACAAAAGCGTCTCCACTTTTAGAACGGGGATGCCAAGTGAAGGTGGTTTTGGTGTGACGGTTGCTACAATTAAATAATGAGCAATTGTAGTGAAATGCTAAATACAATTTGTTATAATTTGACCATCACATGATAATTAAGGAGGCAACTTCCTATGGCATTAATAGAAGTAAAAGATTCAAATTTTGAAGAACAAATTAATGAAGGTGTTAAATTAGTAGACTTTTGGGCAACTTGGTGTGGTCCATGTAAAATGATTGCGCCTGTTTTAGAAGACTTAGCGCAAGATTATGACGGTAAAGTAGATATCTTAAAATTAGATGTCGACCAAAACCAAGCAACAGCTGCAAAATACGAAGTGATGAGTATTCCAACACTTATCGTATTTAAAGACGGTGAACCAGTTGATAAAGTTGTTGGTTTCCAACCAAAAGAAAATTTAGCTCAAGTTCTAGATAAACACATTTAATGTGAGTGCCTCTTTTTTTAATTTAAACGAAAGACGTTATCGCATTATTATGGAAAATTAAAAGCGCAATAGGTGATGACATGATTGATGCGCTTAAAAGAAGCTAATATCTATAAAATCGCCATTGCGGGGGTGAGATAGATTATAATTGTAATTGATTATAATTCTATTTCACTCCCTTTTCATTGTTAGAGCTGGGGAAATAAAGAAGGTGAATGAATGATGGAGGATACAAAGCAGCATATTAAGCAAAAATTGTCTGTGTTGCCTATGGAGCCGGGTTGTTACTTAATGAAAGATCGGCAAGACCAAGTGATTTATGTAGGCAAAGCGAAGAAATTAAGAAATCGTGTCCGTTCTTATTTTACAGGTGCACATGATACGAAAACAACGCGACTTGTAAGAGAAATAGTTGATTTCGAGTATATTGTCACATCGAGCGAGACAGAGTCATTGCTATTGGAACTAAATTTGATTAAAAAGTATCAACCTCGTTATAACGTATTATTAAAAGATGATAAAAGCTACCCCTTTATTAAAATAACAAAAGAGCGACATCCTAAACTAATCGTAACCCGAACAGTTCGTAAAGGAAGCGGAAAATATTTTGGGCCTTATCCTAATGCTTATTCTGCACATGAGACAAAAAAATTATTAGATCGTATCTATCCATTTCGTAAATGTGATAAAATGCCAGATCGTTTATGCCTCTATTATCATATTGGGCAATGTTTAGGACCTTGTGTGTATCCGGTAGACCAATCTGAATATGAAAGAATGACAAGGGAAATTACCGAATTTTTAAACGGGGAAGATAAAACGATTTTAAGAAATCTTGAAGAAAAAATGCAAAAAGCAAGTGAGAATCTAGAATTTGAACAAGCGAAAGAATATCGTGATTTAATTCAACACATTCATAATCTAACCAAAAAGCAAAAAATTATGTCAGCCGATCAAACGGTTAGAGACGTTTTCGGTTATAGCGTGAATAAAGGATGGATGTGTATCCAAGTCTTTTTCATTAGACAAGGTAATCTGATTGAAAGAGAAGCAACGATGTTTCCATTGCAACAAACCCCTGAAGAAGAATTCTATACATTTATTGGTCAGTTCTATCAATTAAATCAACATTTCTTACCTAGGGAAGTTCATGTTCCTTCAAATCTTGATACGACTATGATTGGTTCAGTAGTAGATACAAAAATCGTTTCGCCTCAGCGTGGTCAAAAAAAGCAACTTGTTGATATGGCAAATAAAAATGCACATATTGCATTAGACAATAAATTTGAACTCATTGCTAGAGATGAATCTCGAACAGTCAAAGCAATCGAACAATTGGGCGATGCGATGGGGATTCAAACACCTATTCGTATAGAGGCTTTTGATAATTCGAACATACAAGGTGTTGATCCCGTTTCTGCAATGGTCAGTTTTGTCGATGGAAAGCCAGATAAAAAAGGCTATCGTAAATACAAAATAAAATCTGTTGAAGGTCCAGATGATTATAAATCTATGCAAGAAGCAGTGCGTCGTCGCTATACACGTGTGTTAAATGAAGGTTTGCCTCTTCCAGACTTGATTATTGTTGACGGAGGGAAAGGCCACATGTCGAGTGTCGCAAGTGTATTAGAAAATGAGTTAGGCTTAGACATTCCAATTGCGGGTCTTGCTAAAAATGACAAGCACCAGACATCAGAATTATTGTATGGAGAGACCGCACAAGTTATTCCTTTGAAGAAAAACAGCCAAGCTTTCTATTTATTGCATCGTATTCAAGATGAAGTGCATCGTTTTGCGATTACTTTCCATCGTCAAACGAGACAAAAAACAGGAATGCAATCGGTACTAGATCAAGTCGAAGGTATCGGTCCAAAACGTAAAACAAAATTATTAAGAACATTTGGTTCGATTAGAAAAATGCGTGAAGCAAGTGTGGAGCAACTTCAAGAAGCAGGACTGCCTAAAAATACGGCCACTTTACTCTATGAAACACTAAAAGAGAAAAATGAATGAATTTGGTATGAGAATCATTCTCATACCCAAATTTGTCACATTTAGTGTTACAATGAAGGAGAGTTGATTTCTTTTTTTATATTCATATGCAAACGTTTTCTAAAATCCGACAGTTAAAAAGAAATCAAAAATTTAAAAGTATTGCAGGGGGGACTTCCTTTGGCACAATCGAAGAATCAATTCTACCTTCGACGTTTACATTCTTTACTTGGTGTGATTCCATTAGGCGCATTTTTACTTGTTCATTTAATGGTAAACCATCAAGCAACACAAGGGGTAGAAGCATTTAATAAAGCGGCGCACTTTATGGAGTCGCTACCATTTCTATACGCCTTAGAGATTATCATGATTTATATTCCAATTTTATATCATGCAGTCTACGGTGTACATATTGCATTTACGGCGAGTCAAAATATCGGGCATTACTCGTATATGCGAAACTGGTTATTCTTACTTCAACGTGCATCTGGATTATTAACATTTGTCTTTATTATGATTCACTTATGGCAAACACGTATTCAAAAATTCTTCGGGCAAGAAGTCAATTTTGATATGGTCCATCAAATTGTTTCTAATCCAGCTTGGCTCATTTTCTATATTGTATGTATTATTGCGGTAGTATTCCATTTTTCGAATGGTCTTTGGTCATTCTTAGTTACATGGGGTTTCCTACAATCACCAAAATCACAACGCGTATTTACTTGGATTTCACTTATTGTGTTCGTGATTGTTTCTTACATCGGTGTTAGCGCAATTTTAGCTTTCGTATAACGTTTAATCATTTCAGGGGAGTGACAATTCTATGGCAGAGAAGAAAATTATTGTTGTCGGGGGCGGACTTGCCGGTCTCATGTCAACAATTAAAGCAGCGGAACAGGGAGCGCATGTAGATTTATTCTCAATTGTTCCAGTAAAACGCTCTCACTCTGTTTGTGCACAGGGTGGTATTAATGGAGCAGTCAACACTAAAGGTGAAGGTGATTCTCCATGGATACACTTCGACGATACAGTTTATGGGGGCGACTTTTTAGCGGATCAACCTCCAGTTAAAGCCATGACTGAAGCAGCGCCGAAGATAATCCACTTATTAGATCGTATGGGCGTCATGTTTAACAGAACAAATGAAGGTTTATTAGACTTCCGACGTTTTGGTGGAACGCTACATCACAGAACTGCTTTCGCAGGTGCCACAACAGGTCAACAGTTGCTATATGCACTAGATGAACAAGTTCGTAGCTTTGAAGTCGATGGCTATGTAACAAAATATGAAGGTTGGGAATTTTTAGGTATCGTTAAAGACGAGGACAATGCCGCACGTGGTATTGTAGCTCAAAATATCACAACTTCAGAAATTCAATCTTTCGGTTCAGATGCTGTTATTATGGCAACAGGTGGCCCGGGTATTATCTTCGGTAAAACAACGAACTCTATGATCAATACAGGTTCTGCAGCTTCGATTGTTTATCAACAAGGGGTTAAATATGCTAATGGCGAGTTTATTCAAATCCATCCAACTGCAATTCCAGGCGACGATAAACTTCGTCTTATGAGTGAATCCGCACGTGGTGAAGGTGGACGTATTTGGACATACAAAGATGGTAAGCCATGGTATTTCTTGGAAGAAAAATATCCTGACTATGGTAACCTCGTACCACGTGATATTGCGACACGTGAAATTTTTGATGTCTGCGTCAATCAAAAACTTGGTATCAATGGTGAAAACATGGTATACCTTGATTTATCACATAAAGATCCACATGAATTAGATGTTAAACTCGGTGGTATCATTGAAATTTATGAAAAATTTACTGGTGATGATCCACGTAAAGTACCAATGAAAATTTTCCCAGCGGTTCACTATTCGATGGGTGGCCTTTATGTAGATTATGATCAAATGACAAATATAGATGGGTTATTTGCAGCAGGAGAGTGTGACTTTTCACAACATGGGGGTAACCGCTTAGGTGCCAACTCACTCTTATCCGCAATATATGGCGGAACAGTAGCTGGACCAAACGCAGTTAAATATGTTGAAAATGTTGAAAAATCATATGTCGACATGGATGAAAGTATGTATCAACGTCGTGTAGAAGAAGAGCAAGCACGTTTTGATAAGTTGTTGAATATGAAAGGAACAGAAAACGCATATAAACTGCACCGTGAACTTGGTGAAATTATGACAGCGAATGTAACGGTAGTACGTCATAACGATAATCTTTTAGAGACGGATAAAAAGATTGTTGAATTAATGAAACGTTACCACGATATTGACATGGAAGATACATCACAATGGAGTAACCAAGCGGTCTTCTTTACACGTCAATTGTGGAATATGCTTGTACTAGCACGTGTAATTACAATTGGTGCATACAATCGTAACGAATCACGTGGTGCACATTATAAACCTGAATTCCCGAACAGAAATGACGATGAGTGGTTGAAACATACATTAGCTGAGTATAAAGGACCAGAAGAAAAACCAGCATTCACGTATAAACCAGTTGATGTAAGCTTAATTCCACCTCGTAAACGTGACTACACAAGTAAGTCAAAAGGGGGTAAAAAATAATGGCAGAAACGGCAGAAAAACAACCAACTGAAACAAAAACTTCTAACAAAACAGTTACGTTAATTATTAAACGTCAAAAAGATCAAAATTCTAAACCTTATGAAGAAACATTTGTTATTCCTTATCGAGAAAACATGAATGTGATTGCTGCATTAATGGAAATTCGACGTAATCCGATTAATGATAAAGGGGAAAAAACAACACCTGTCACATGGGATATGAGTTGCTTAGAAGAGGTTTGTGGTGCGTGTTCAATGGTGATTAACGGGCGTGCACGTCAATCATGTTCCGCTATTGTTGATCAACTAGAACAACCGATTCGACTTGAGCCTATGAATACTTTCCCTGTTATCCGTGATTTACAAGTAGACCGTACACGGATGTTCGATAACCTTAAACGTATGAAAGCATGGGTACCTATCGATGGAACATATGACTTAGGACCAGGACCTCGTATGCCAGAGAAAAAACGTCAAACAGCATATGAATTATCTAAATGTATGACTTGTGGGGTATGCTTAGAAGTATGTCCAAACGTGACAAGCACTAACAATTTTGTAGGCGCTCAAGCTATTTCGCAAGTACGTTTATTCAACTTGCATCCAACAGGCGCTATGACTAAAGATGAACGTTTAAATGCGCTTATGGATCAAGGTGGCTTACAAGCATGTGGTAATTCACAAAACTGTGTGCAAGCTTGTCCTAAAGGTATTCCATTAACAACATCAATTGCTGCACTTAATCGTGAAACATCATTCCATATGTTCAAATCATTCTTTGGTTCAGACCATGAAGTTGAATAATTGAAATATAAGCGGTGAATGGACTTAAATGTGAGTCTGTTCACCGCTTTTTCTATTTCAAGATAAAAGAAAAAAGTACAGGAACGACTGGACGACACGTACGCTTTCAGTGTCCAATAATATAACGGATATGATAAAATAAAATACATAATGAAAATGAACAGGATGAATGTGATGGATAAACCGATTGGAGTTATGGATTCGGGCGTTGGGGGCCTTACTGTTGCGAAAGAGATTATGAGACAACTTCCTAATGAAACGATTTATTACTTAGGGGATGTTGGACGTTGTCCATATGGGCCGAGAAACCAAGAAGAAGTTAAACAGTTTACGATTGAAATGGCGATGTATTTAACACAGTTTGATATAAAAATGCTTGTAATAGCTTGTAATACAGCGACAGCCGTTGCTTTAGAACCTTTACAAAAGCAATTAAGAATTCCGGTTATCGGAGTGATTGAGCCCGGAGCCCGTACAGCGATTATGACGACTAAAAATCAAAACGTACTTGTTCTAGGGACAGAAGGAACAATTAAATCTGAAGCTTACAGAGAGCATATTAAGCGTATCAATCCTAAAGTAGATGTATACGGTGTGGCATGTCCAGGATTTGTCCCATTGGTAGAAGAAATGAAGTATAAAGATCCAACCATTACAAATATTATTATTCACCAAACGCTTAAGAGTTGGAGACAAACAGATGCGGATACAGTGATTTTAGGTTGTACCCATTATCCACTGCTTTATCAACCGATATTTGACTACTTTGGTAAAACGAAAACAGTCATTTCATCCGGTCTAGAAACAGCGAGAGAAGTGAGTGCACTTTTAACATTTAGTCAAGAGCATGCAAACTATGATCCACATCCGAAACATCGTTTTTTCGCAAATGGAGAAGTGAGATACATGACTTATATTATTAAAGAATGGCTCAACATAGACACACAAGTAGAACGGATACATTTAGGTGAGGAGGAATAAAAATGACGGATATTGTTATTGCATCGTCAAACAAAGGTAAAATAAACGATTTTAAAGTTATTTTTTCAGATTATAATGTAATGGGAATCAATGAAATCATTGAAGACTTTGATGTAGAAGAAACAGGGACTACATTTGAAGAAAATGCACGTTTGAAATCTGAAGCGGCAGCTAAAGCTTTAAATAAGACCGTGATTGCTGATGATAGTGGTTTAGAAGTAACCGCTTTGAATGGCGAACCTGGCGTT
This sequence comes from Staphylococcus coagulans, assembly GCF_002901995.1. GTDB lineage: Bacteria > Bacillota > Bacilli > Staphylococcales > Staphylococcaceae > Staphylococcus > Staphylococcus coagulans. Next base: position 14,864 of record NZ_PPQN01000041.1, read on the forward strand.
TATTCAGCACGATATGCAGGGCTAGAAAAAAATGATGAAGCTAACATTCAAAAAGTACTCGAAGGTTTAGAAGATAAAAGCGATCGCACGGCTCGTTTTGTTTGTGTCATCAGTATGACCACTGCAGAAGGCGTAACGAAAACATTTAGAGGTACGGTTGAAGGGGAAATTACGTTGAACAAAATTGGTGAAAATGGATTTGGATATGATCCTATTTTCTTAGTACCTGACCAACAAAAAACAATGGCGCAATTAACAGCTGAAGAGAAAGCGGATATCAGTCATCGACGAAAAGCAATTGATCAACTGCAAGCCTATATTGAAGGTGAGGCAAAATGAAAAAGCTAATAGTCGCTAGTGATAACCATTCAGAATCAGGTATCTTGTATCAAATTTATGAAGAACACCAAGATGCAGATGCATTTTATCATTTGGGCGATTCTGAATTTGCCTATCAAGATACGGAGTTAAGCTTATATCATCGCGTAAAAGGCAACATGGACTTTTATCCTGAATTTCCAGAATCACAAGCAGACAATTTTGAAGAAGCAAATGTTTTTTACACACATGGTCATTTATTTGGAGTCAATCGTTCACGTGTAGAATTGGCACATGTTGCAGCACAACACCAAGCAACGATTGCATTATATGGACATACCCATGTGGCACGTTACGAAAAAATCAATGATGTACACGTGATTAATCCAGGAAGCATATCACAATCTAGAAGTGATATTGAAGAAACATATGCAGAACTGATAATCGATGGAAAAGACAGTGAAGTTCGATTTAGAAATCGTGATCACAAGATAATAGAAACGATCCCTTTCGAGCTATAAAGTAGCATTTTTAAATCGCTTATTTTATAAAGCGAGGATATTGCGACAGAATTATATTAATTAATGTACCATCTGTATTTATAGATATTTGAAGAAAGTCTTGTTTTGGCTCAGTCAAAGTGAATTATCATTTAAAAAATAAAAAAGCCGCTTTTCCATACTATTTTATGGATGAGCGGCTTTTTAGGTACATACATCATACATACGAGCGGTTCGTGTTAAAAGCAAGATTATTTGTTGTCGCCACCAAATAAACCTTTGATGAATTCGATGGCTTTTTTGATTAGGTTGATGATAAACATTGTCTTCACCTCCTTTGTATTTCTTAACTGTAGTATAACGGTTAATTTCCGAGTCTAGTGCATTTTGACCTACTTGGTAACTTTAGTTTCTTAAATGTAGTTAATAAACATATGTCTTACAGTCATGATTGCGTAAGTGTAGTATTTTATTAAAT